>NZ_JBIJAW010000351.1:0-3395 GCF_044345575.1 Gemmatimonas sp. | reverse complement strand
TGCTGTTGACGTCGGTCGCCGACCGTCCGAACGGGCTGTTCCGTGTGAACTTCCTTCCCGTCTCGAGGATTGCCAATCGGCCCGCGGGACTCGACAGCCTGCTGCTCATGCGCTCCGGCACGTCGATTCAGAAGGCCAATCTGGTCTTGTACTACCTCGACCCGACCAAACAGGCGCTCATGCGGGCACAGAAGCTGGATGCTTCGGGGCAGCCGATCGGCTCTCCCGTGGCCGGCAATGTCGAGGCCTTCGAGGCGCGCCTGCTGTTCACCCGCGGCAGTGAGCATCGCACCTACAGCGGCGTGGATGCCGACACCACCAACGACGGCAACGACATCATCGGCACGAAGCTGCGTGCGAAGATTCGCAGCACGAAGAGCGACCCCACCGTGAACGGGGGCCAGCCAATCGCACGGTGGTACGAATGGCGCGTGTCGCCCCGCAACCTGCTGTACGAAAAGAACCGGATGTGAGTCTCGAGAGTTGAGACGTGGAATCGAGTCGGGAGCGGATGAGAGTTGAGCCCGGATCGCAGTGAGAGTTGAGCTGGCTAGCGGCGAGAGTTGAGTACCTCAACTCTCACTGCGAGAACACTCAACTCTCACTGCGATCCGGGCTCACGTCTCACGCTGGACGCTCGATTCTCCCTCTCGAGCCTCAGCTCTCACTTCTTGTCCGAGAAGTCAACGGTAGGCGCCGTTCGCGCCGCCGCGTCGGTGACTTCGAAGTAGCCGCGCGGCGTCGCGCCCGTGGCCTTCGCCGTCAGCACCGCAGGAAACTTGCGGATGTATTCGTTGTACTGACGCACGGCGGTGTTGTAATCCGTGCGCGACACGGCAATGCGGTTCTCGGTACCCGTGAGTTCATCCTGCAGACGCAGGAAGTTTTCGTTCGACTTGAGCTCTGGGTATGCCTCGATCGCCACCGTGAGTCGGCCGAGCGCGCCGGTGAGCTGCTGGTTGGCGTTCGCGAGTTCGACCGGGTCGCTGCCACCGGTCTTCTGCAGGGCGCCCACGAGGCCGGCACGGGCCTGCGTCACTTCGGTGAGCACCTTCTCTTCCTGCGCCGCGAACCCCTTCACCGTGCTCACGAGATTCGGAATGAGATCGGCGCGACGCTGCAGCTGCGCATCGATGTTCTGCTTGGCCTGCGCCGCCTGCTCGTCGTACGACTGAATGGTGTTATACCCGCACGCACCCAGCGCGAGCGGCAGTGTGAGCGCGACGATCATCGCGCGACGACGGGACTGACGGAAGAACGACACGGAAAGCTCCTGGTGGATGATGTTGAGGGTCGTGAATAGCAGTAGCCCGTCACCTGACCTAGGCGGCGCTACCGAAGGTGTTGAGATAGCCGACGAGCGTGGTCATACCCGAGAGATACCCCTCGAGCACGAGTTCGGTCTCACCACCTGCCAGCGCAGTGCCGCGCTTGAGCGAAACGACACGCTGGTAGGGTGAGCCATCGAAGCCACAGCGGGCGCTCACGGCGGTGACGACCTGCGCACTGTCTCGCGGCGGCGCCTCGCCGTGCAAGCGCATTACCGCGCGGAAGATGACCAGCAGACTGCTGAGACTCGCGCGCAGCAGCTCCTGCTGACGGTCGCGATCGGTGCCGGCCACCATGATGCTGCGACGCAGCCGCAGCAGCTTTCCCATGGCTTCCTGCTCTACCTGCAGGCGCAGTTCCGAGGGGGACACCTCGATCCCCTCGAGCGGCAGCGCTCCGTAGAGCACGCGATGGCGCTCGAGAATATCGGCGTACTCCATGGGGAAGATGTCGGCCGACGACTGCCACTCGGCGGTGGTCATCTCGAGGACAGGCTGATTGCCGGCTTCCTGCCACGCTCGCATGGTCTGCCCGAGGGCGCGCAGCGTATCGAGCCGGATGGACGACACAATGGCCAGCACGTTGAGATCCGACGTGCCCGCGATCTGCTCGCCGCTCGCCGCCGAGCCGTACAGCACCACCGCCTGCAGGGCGTCGCCATGCACCTGACGGAGCTGCGCCACCAACTCGTCCAACGTCATCGTCTTGGAAGCCATGTCGGAAGCCTGTGTTCACGAGAGAAGAAGAACGGCATCACCAGTCGGACCCTCCACCACCACCGCTGAAGCCCCCGCCACCGCCGAAGCCGCCGAATCCCCCGCCACCGCCACCGCCAAAACCGCCACCGAACCCGCCGCCACCCCAGCTGGACCCGCCACCGTACATCGTGGGGCCAGGAATCGGGATCGGAATGCACCCCACACAGCCGCGGCGCCGTCGGCCACCGAACGAGCTGAGGACAAAAAGCACGATGATGATGACCAGCAGCACCGGGAATTCGCCGGAGTCGCGCGAACGCGAGCGCCGGACTTCACGCGGTTGTCCATCGAGTGTGACGTTGAATGCCGCGGCATACCGGTCGGCGACCCCGAACGCGATCGACTCGATCGCGCCGGCGTAGTCCTGGGCCCGAAAGCGATCGGCCGCCTCACGACACAACGCGCCCGCCGTGGCATCGGTCAGGAAGCCCTCGGCACCCTGCCCCGTCTCGATCCGGCAGCGACCACGCCCATCCGTGGCCGTTTCCTTGGGGACGATGAGAATCACCACACCCGCGTTGCGTGCCGCGTCGCCGATCTGCGCATCAGCGCCGATCTTCCACTCGCGACCAAGTCGGAGAGAGACCTCCTCCACCGGACGTCCGCCCAAGTCGGGAAGCGTGACGATGACCATGTCGCCGCGCGTTGCGGCATTCAGCCGCTCCGCCAGTGCCGTGATGCGCTGCTCCGCATCGGCCGGAATGACGTTGGCGAAGTCGTTCACGTAGCCCACCGGCTGCGGCAACGGCGGCGGCTGGGTATGCGCTTCCACGCCGGTCAGCAGAAACAGACTGCACACGACGACGAACGTCCAAGCCCTATACCATCCGGGCTGGTGACGACGGGCTCGATCAATCACGGTCTTTCGCACGCGTGAATCATAGCATCTACTACCACACCGGGGCGCGTTTGGTGTCACGAGCCCTCCGATACGTGTCAGCGGGACGATTGAGGCACGCGGACAACAGCTCTCGCGGAGGCGCGGCGGGAGCGGAGCACGCAGAGGAGATCTTCGAAGTTCGGTGGGGTGCCCGTCAGCGCCCTCCGCCAGCTCCGCGCCTCCGCGAAAGCAGTCCCCCCCTCCCCGGGCGACGGGAATCCGCTACCCTTCTTGGATGGCCCGTTTCCCCCAATTTTTGCGCGCGGTAGCGCTCTTCGCCTCGATCGGCGCCGCGGCCGCTTGCGGGCGGGCCGACGCCGCCTCCCGCTCGGCCAAGGCCGATTCCGCCACGTCGACCACGGCGGCCGTGCCGGTCGCGACCAACGATTCCGTTGCCAACGTCGCGCTCATGCAGAAGGCCGATCGCA
>NZ_JBIJAW010000089.1:0-11261 GCF_044345575.1 Gemmatimonas sp. | reverse complement strand
GCGAGTTCGGCATGTCGCGTCCGCACCCCGTGCGCCTGCGCCGGTTGCGTCGTACCGATGCATTGCGTCGCGTGGTCCGCGAGACGCGGCTCGATCCCGCGCAGTTCATCTGGCCGCTCTTCGTGCGTTCCGGTGAGGGGCTGCGTCAGCCCATCGGCAGTATGCCCGGCGTGTATCAGACGAGCGTCGACGAACTGCTGAACGACGCGCAGAAGGCGGTGGACGCGCGCATCGGCGGCATCCTGCTCTTCGGCATTCCCGACACCAAGGACGACATCGGCTCCTCCGCGTGGGACCCGCATGGCCCGGTGGTGGAAGCCATTCGCGCGGTGAAGAAGGCGTTCCCGCAGCTGCTCGTCATCACCGACGTGTGCATGTGCGAGTACACGAGCCATGGCCACTGCGGCGTGCTCACCGCCGACGGCGACGTGGACAACGATGCCACCCTGCTGCTCCTGGCCAAGGAAGCCATCGCGCACGCTGAGGCGGGGGCCGACATGGTGGCGCCGAGCGACATGATGGATCATCGCATCGGCCACCTGCGCGAGGCGCTCGACGACGAGGGGTACTCGCACGTGCCCATCATGAGCTACGCGGCCAAGTACGCGTCGGCCTTTTACGGGCCGTTCCGCGAGGCGGCGGAGAGCACGCCCACCTTCGGTGATCGCCGCAGCTATCAGATGGATCCGGCGAACGCCCGTGAAGCGTTACGTGAAGTACGGATGGATGTGGAGGAGGGCGCCGACATTCTGATGGTGAAGCCCGCCGGTGCCTACCTCGACATCATTGCGGCCGTGAAGCGTGACACCGGGCTCCCGCTCTGCGCCTATCAGGTGAGCGGCGAGTACTCGATGATCAAGGCCGCCGCCGAGCGTGGTTGGATCGATGGCGAACGCGCGATGATGGAATCGCTCGTGGCCATCGCGCGGGCCGGCGCCGATCTCATCATCACCTACTTTGCCCTCGACGCGGCGGCCGTTCTGGCACGCCGTTGAAGGCGGCCTGAACACACTCCGAGTACCCCAAATGCTGCACAATCCCTGGCATGACATCGCTCCGGGCCCGAATCCGCCCGAGCAGGTCACGGCCATCGTCGAAATCCCGTCGGGCTCGCGCAACAAGTATGAGCTCGACAAGGACACCGGGCACTTCAAGCTCGATCGCGTCCTGTACTCGGCCGTGCACTATCCCGGCGACTACGGGTTCATTCCGCGCACGCTGCACGAAGATGGGGACCCGCTTGACGTGCTGGTGAAGATCAACGAGCCCACGTTCCCGGGGTGCCAGATCACGGCGCGACCGATCGGGGTGCTCATGATGCTCGACAAGGGTGAGCCCGACGACAAGATCCTCGCCGTGCCGGCCGATGATCCGTACTACCAGGACGTGTTCGACATCGCGGATCTGTCGCCCCACTACCTCAAGGAAGTGGAGCACTTCTTCCAGATCTACAAGGATCTCGAGGGGAAGCGCATGGAGATCATGGGGTGGAAGAAGAGCGAGGCGGCGATGGAGATCGTGAAGGAGTCGATCGTGCGCTACGCGGCGAAGTACGCGACGAAGTAGTTCGCGCTTCGGTGTCGGGGTCGAAGGGGGCAGGCGACGTGGTCGTCTGCCCCTTTGCGTTGCCGGTTGATCGCCTGGGCGACCGCCCCCGTCACGCCGTACACCCTCTTCGCGCGTTGCTTCGGGGCTGCCGAGCGCAGCGCGCTACGCGCGTGCGCCGGCTGACGCCCCTCAGAGACGCGCGGCGAGGGGTACGGCGCGCCGGTGGCTGGCATCGTCAACTGCGAATAGCGCTGGCGGGACTGCGCACCGGGAGGGCGCGAGCTCGTGGGCGCCAGCTACGTCACGTGGGGCGCTGCTCGTGACGACGAGCTCGCGCTCCTCCGGTGCGTTGCTCCGCTCGCGCTTTTCCGCAGTTATCGCTCTACACCGCCGCCCTGAACACCAACGCCGCGTTGATCCCGCCAAACCCGAACGAGTTCGACAGCACCACTCGCGGCGACAGCGCTCGCCCACTCCCGGGTATGTAGTCCAGGTCGCACGCCGCATCCGCCGTCTGGAGCCCCACCGTGGGCGGAATCCAGCCGCGCGCGATGGCGAGGCTGCTGATCGCGGCTTCGAACGCACCGCTCGCGCCGAGTGCGTGCCCGTAGTACCCCTTGGTGCTGGAGATCGGCACGCGATACGCGTGTTCGCCGAACACGCGCTTGATCGCTTCCGTTTCGGTGGGGTCGTTGAGCGGCGTACTGCTGCCGTGCGCGTTGATGTACTCCACGTCGGTGGGCTCCACGCGCGCATCGCGCAACGCCATCCGAACGCACCGGGCTGCCTGCGCCCCACCGGGCAACGGCGCCGTCATGTGATGCGCGTCGTTTGTGGTACCGTAGCCGCTCAGCTCCGCATAAATGCGCGCGCCACGGCGCGTGGCATGCTCCCATTCCTCGAGGAGCAGCACCGCTGCGCCCTCGCCCATCACGAACCCGTCGCGGTCGGCATCGAACGGTCGCGACGCATGGGTTGGGTCGTCGTTGCGCGTACTCATCGCGCGGATAAGTGCGAAGGCACCGAAGCAGAGCGTTGCCAACGGGGCTTCACTACCGCCCGCCAGCATCACGTCGGCGTAGCCATCGCGGATCTGCCGGAACGCCTCGCCGATGGCCATGCTGCCACTCGCGCAGCTCATCGCGTTGGTGCTGTTCGGTCCGCTGATGCCGAACTCGATGGCCATGTTGCAGCTCGCACTGCCGCCGAACACCGCGAGGGCGAGCGTGGCATCTACCGCACGCAGCCCCGCGTGGGCGAAGCGCGCTGCCTGTTCCTCGGCGTAGCCCACGCCACCAAGCGCCGTGCCCATCATCGCGCCGGCACGTTCGCGGTCGACGGTGTCGAGGTCGAGCGCCCCGTCCTCGAGCGCGAGCATGCCGCTCACCACGGCGAACTGACTGAAGCGATCGAGCCGCTTCACACGCTTCGCGTCGATCCAGTCGGTGGCGTCGAAGCCGTTCACCTGCGCCGCGCACTGCGACCGGTAGATGCTCACGTCGAAGCGATCCGCCCGCTGCACCACCGACCGCTCCGCGCGCAGCCCCGCCCACAACCCCTCCACGCCCACCCCGATCGGCGTGACACATCCGATCCCGGTGATCGCCACCCTTCGCCGGTACCCGTTGCTGAAGCTCCCGTGGTTCAAGCTCCCGTCGCTCAAGCTCCCGTCGCTCAAGCTCCCGTCGTTCAAGCTCCCGTCGCTCAAGCTCCCGTCGCTCAAGCTCCCGTGGTTCGCCTCTGACCTGCTCATGCGCCTGACTCCGCCACCTTCGCCAGCCCCGCCAGCGTGCGTGACGCAATCCCATGTACGAACACCGGCGCAATCACCTGGGTGGCCGCGAACGGCCCGATGAGCGGCCAATTCGGCCCATCCCACACGTGCACGATGCGCGTCAGCGTGCCGCCATCGACCGGGGTGAAGCTCCACTCCACATCCATTCGGGTCGTCACGCCGCCGATATGCCGGAAGCGCACCCACGGGACGTCGCGGTTCACCGCCATCTCCGACAGCCACCACGTGGGCCAGTTGAACACCCCGAACGGCCGATTCGCCGCCATCTCCACGATGCCACCACCGTCGCGGCGCTGCTCACGGAAGCGCACGTAGCGATAGTGGGCGAGATAGGCTGGCCAATGCTCCACGGCGGCCGCGATGTCGAAGATGCGCGTGACCGGCGCACGCACCACGAGTTCGTCGACGGTGGTGACGAGACGGCCGGAGGGCGGCGCGGCCAGGGCGAACGGCTCGGCGGTGGAGATCACGGACATTGGGCGGGGGGCATGCGGGGCATTTCGTGACCAGCGGCGGCCCTCGAGCCGCTCACTACCACGTTAACGCCCGGACCACACGGCCGTGATACGGAATCCCCATCGGTGATGCGTGGCGCACCGGCACCCCGTGGCGCGTTCGACCAGCTGCTGCAACTCATCCCTCGTATAGCCGCGGAGGACCGACAGCACTCCGTCGTGGCGGCTCACGGGATGAAAGCCAAGCGCGAACGACGAGGCCCACAGGCCGGCCACCGCGAGCCAGCTGCGGCGCAGGTCGCCAACGACCACGGCGAGACGTGCCACGCGCGTGCATTCGCGCAGGAGCTGCGCAGCCTCCTCGCCGTCGAAGTGATGCAGCACCTGCGAGCAGGTGATCACGTCGATGCTCGCGTCGCCGAACGGCAGCTGCATGGCGTTGCCGGCGAGTGTGCTCGAGCAGTTTGCGGCCGCGGCGCGCGCGAGGTGCGGGGCGAGCTCCATTCCCACGGTGTGCAGCGTGAGCCCGCGGCGGGCCGCCACCGCGCGCGCGGCAGCGGGGATATCGCCAAGTCCCGTGCCCACGTCGAGCAAGGTCAGCGTGCTGCCGGACGGGCAGGAGCGGAAGAGCGTACCAAGCTCATGCAGCACCGCGCGACGGCCACCGAACAGCCGGTTGGCCAGCGCCACGTCGCGTAGCGAACGCAAGGCCAGCGCCGGGTCCGCCGTGGGATCGTCGAGAATCTCCTCACCGCGGCGCCGCGCCGGCGTGAACATGCGTGGCTAGCGCTCGAGCACCGCGTAGCCGCCGCGGTAGTAGAGCAGGGGCTTCCCCTCGTGGGCGGCGGCATCCTCCACCTGGCCCACCACGATCACGTGATCTCCCGCCGGATGGCGCGCCACGATGCGGCACTCGAGCGACGCGAGCACGTCCTCGAGCACGGGTGCGCCAAGTCGCCCATCGTGAAACCCGATACCCACGAAGCGGTCGTCCACCTTGCCCGCGAAGCGGCGCGACACGGCTTCCTGTCCGGTGCTCAGCACGTTCACCGCGAACGTGTCCGTCTGCGCGAGGACCGGCGCCATGGTGGCGTCGTTGGCGACGCACACGAGAATGAGTGGCGGATCGAGGCTGAGCGACGAAAACGCGCTCACGGTCATGCCGTGCGGCGTTCCGGCCGCATCACGCGTCGTGATGACGGTGATGCCGGAGGCGAAGCGGCCGAGGACGGCGCGGAAGAGGTCGGAATCGATCACTAGGGATTGGTGCGAGGGACGAATGGCGCAAACAGGGGAAAGCAGGGCGAAGGGATTTCTGACCTGCTCCCCCTGCTAGCTGAACGCCCCATCCGCCAAACCGATCCCACTTCAGGCGCCCAGCAGCCGTAGGATCGTCCGCGGCTTGAGCACGGCACTCGCGGGCACGAAGTCTCCCGTCACACCAATGAGCAGGTCGGCAAGGTCGCGGTCTCTCGACAGCACGCGCGCCGCGTGATTGAGCAGCGGCGCCCACCCCACGGCGAGGCCGATGAGCTGCTCCACGCGCCATTTGCCGCCGAATACCGCTTTCCGCTGCCGTTCATAGGCGCGCAACGCCTGTACGTGGGTCGCCGCCGACGTGGCGCCAACCGCGGCGTGCGCGAATTCCGCGAGCAGTTCGCCGCCGCGCAGCGCCGAGTAGATCCCCTCACCGGTGAACGGATCGAAGAAATCAGCCGCGTCGCCAGTGAGCATGGCCCCCGGGTGCCACGGCCGCTTGGCGCGCGAGGCGAAGGGGCCGGTGGCGCGCACCGGGGTCACGCGTGTGGCCTTCGCGAAGCGCGGCCCCAACTGCGCGTGCGCGCGCAGCCACGTTTCGAGAAATGCCTCGGCGCCATCGCGCATGCCCATTGCCTTGGATTTCGGTACCACCAGCGCCACGTTCACGAGATCATCGCTGACGCGCGCGAGCCCCACGTATCCGCTCCGCGTTACGTGCATCTCCCCGAGTGCACCGACGCCGTCGACGTCGCGATAGTGGGCCACCAGCGCCACGCGGCGCGGAAAACGCGACACATGCGCGAGGCCGAGGCGGCGCGACACCACACTGCGCAGTCCGTCGGCGCCGATCACGAGATCGGCGTGGACCGCCTGTTCACCATCGGGCGTGCGAAGCATGGCCCCGGTCACGCGCCCGTCAGCCCCATTGAGCAGCGATTCCACCTTGGCCTGCTCCTGCACCATCACGCCGGCGTGCCGCGCGCGGTCGAGCAGGACGGTGTCGAGCACCTCCCGCCGCACCCCGAGCCCCTTGTCGCGAAAGCCGCGAAAGCCGTGACGCGCCACGAACTCGCCATGAATGCGGTCGCCGGATGGTGCATGCACGACCATGCCGCTGAGATGGGCCGCGCGCGCCTCGAGCGTGTCGAGCGCGCCCATCGCATGGAGCAGACGCGATCCCTCGGGACTCACGTACTCCGCGCACGGCTTCGCCCGCGGGAATTGCGCGCGATCCACCACGCAGACGTCGAGCCCGGCCTGCGCGCAGTGCCACGCGGCCGAACTGCCGGCGGGTCCGCCTCCCACGACCAGCACCTGGACACGCATCGCGTCGCGGCTCATACCACGATTCTAACGCCGAGCGCGAACAATGCGCCGATGATGGTGCACGCGAGGTTCACCGCATCGTTCGTGAGCCACGCCACGCCGCGCCATGGGTGCGTGGCTACCCCACAGCGGTGCAGCGCCTGCTCCGTTTCCCGCTCGCACTGCGGGCACCACCGTCGTGCCTGCCAGAAGGCGCCGATGACCGTGTCCGCCACGGCACCCACGACTCCCGACAACGCAACCAGCGCGATGTCGGCGCGGCCGATCAGCCCACACACGGAGGCCACGAATGCCAGCAGCAGGGCGCCCCCCACCATACCAAACGTGCCGGGCAGGCTCACGGCGCCCGATGTACCCGTGGGGACCGGGCCGCGTGTGCGCAGCGACCACGGTCGCCCGCGCCACAGAGTGCCGGTTTCGGTGGCCAGCGTATCGGCGCCTGCGGCCACGAGCGCCGAGGCACCGGCGACCGCTGGTACCGTCCCGTGGTCGAGGAAGCTCCAGAGGGCGCACAGGGCGAACACCCCGCCGTTGGCGAGGACCTGCGTGGCGTCACGCTGACCGCCCTTGGCCACGACATCGCCCGTGGCGGCCTCCTTGGTGCGTCGACCCATCCGCGAGGCCAGCGAGGCGGATACGAACCAAATGACGAGAAAGAGCCCCCAGGGGCGCCCGGCCGACATGGCGATGCTGCCGGTGACGAGCGCCGCCACGGCGCCTCCACGTGACAGACTGCCGGCGCGCCATGCGGTACCCGCCACGAGCGCCGCCAGTCCGGTGCCAACCGCGGCACCGGACCACGTGGGCATCATCCGGCCAGCAGTCGCGCGATGCGCGCCCGGAACTCCGGCGATGGCTGCTCGTCCGCCTGCTCAGTTATCCGCTCGCCGAGCGCACGCAGGCGCACGCGGAAGGCCCGCAGCTGATGCTCCAGTCGCGCGCAACGCGGACAGAGCGCCAGATGGCCAAGGATGATCTCGCGGAGAGCCGACCCGGTGTGGTCGGCGCCGATTTCGCCGTCCACGTAATCGTGGAGGTGCAGTCGGCTGATGAAGCAGTCAGCGGCCAGGGGGAGTGAACCGGCTGGGGGAAACAAGGAAATGGGGACCGGCGCGCATTCCACAGGGAGGCCGGGAGACACCCAGAGGCCTCGCTACCCGCGAAGAGTCGCGCTCACCAGCGGCAAACGCACTAAACCGCGTATGGGTTCGCAGGAGCTGGCGTTTCGTCCGAAAAATCTTCGGCCGCGTCGGATGGGACCCACTCCGTCGCATTTTGCGCTTGAATGCGTGACCCGAAACACGTTAGCATGGACGACTATGCAGCGAACGCCCCCAGCGAACGAAGGCCGACCCCTCCGCCCCACGCCTCTCGCGACCGATACGCTCCTGCCGCTCGACGGTGGCCCCCTCGACGCCCGGCTCCCGCTGGCGCTCCTCGAGGCCGTGAAGGCGATCGACACGCCGGCGGCCGAGCTCGATGCCGATTTCGTACACGAGCTGCGGAACAAGCGCCTGGGGCTCAGCGAGACGGTGCTGCAGCAGATCCGCCGCTACAACGACGCCGTGCGCGCGCGGCAGCGCATTGGGTACGACGAGATCCTCGCCCTCGCCCGACTGATCGGGCGACGCCCCGATGCCGACCTCGCCTTCCGCGAAGCGGGCCGTCGCTGGGCGCGCGCCTTCGTCGACACAGTGGGGGGGATGCGCCGCACGGCGGCGCGCTCGCTGCCCCAGATCATCGCCCGGCCCATCGCCCTCGGCGCGCTCCGCACGCTGGCCCGCCGTCACATGGATGGCACTCTCGTGCGTCAGGGCAGTACGTTGTTGCTCGACGTGCGCTCCCCGGTGAGTGCCGACGCCGCGCCCAAGGGGGCGGGGTGCGGCCTTTACGAGGCCGCGTTCCGCGAGGCGCTGCTGCTCATGGCCGATGCCGACGGCGCCGTGGACCATGTGATGTGCCGCTCGCGCGGTGATGCCAGTTGCCAGTGGCGCGCCGATTGGCGCCGTCGCTGATCCCTCCGCTTCACACTCCCATGCTCACTCCCGAGTTGTTGCCGCGTCTGCAGAAGCTCCTCGCCGACGCGGAGCTCGACGGCTGGCTGCTCTACGATTTCCGTGGCACCAATGCCATCGCGGCCGGGTTGCTCGGCTTCGGTGGGCTCTGCTCACGCCGCGTGTTCGCGTTCATTCCGCGCACCGGCCTGCCGATCGGTATTCAGCACGCGATCGAGCCCGGCCCGTGGGCGAAGTGGCCCAAGGAGTGGCCGCTGCGCGTGTATAGCGGGTGGCGGGCCCTCGAGGCTGAGGTGGCCGCGCTGGTGCAGGGCAAGCGCGTCGCCATGGAATACTCGCCGGGTGACGCCATTCCGTATCTCGACCGCATTCCCGCGGGCGTGCTCGAACTCGTGCGTGCGAGCGGCGCGACCGTGGTGAGTAGCGGCGAACTTGTGTCACAGGTGTACGCCACATGGACGCCGGCGCAGCTCGCGGCGCACACGAGGGCGGCCGAGCACATCGCGGCCATCGCGCGCGACACGATTCATCACGCGGGCGCCATGGCATCGGCGGGCACGCCGGCCCCCGAGCATGAGCTGCAGCAGCGTATCCTCGATGCGTTCGAGCGGGTGGGGCTGGTGACCGATCACGGCCCCGACGTGGCCGCGTCGGAGAATGCCGCGAACCCGCACTACATGCCGTCGGCCGCCCGGCCGCGGCTGGTGCAGCACGGCGATGTGTTGCTGGTGGATCTGTGGGCGAAGGAGAAGGGCGGCATCTATGCCGACCAGACGTGGATGGGCTCGCTCGGCACGCCCAGCGACAAGGTGGTGCAGGTGTGGGAGGCGGTGCGTGATGCGCGCGATGCAGCGCTGACGCTCCTGCGTGATCGGATCGCGGCGGGTGCGGTGGTGCGTGGCGGTGAGGCCGACGATGCCGCGCGCGACGTGATCACGTCACGCGGCTTCGGCAAGGACTTCTGGCATCGCACCGGTCATAGCATCGATGCGCGGGAGTTGCACGGCAGCGGGCCGCAGATCGACAACCTCGAGTCGCGCGACGATCGCGTACTTATCCCCGGCGTGGGCTTCTCCATCGAGCCGGGGGTGTATCTCGTGGGCGAGTTCGGCGTGCGCAGCGAAGTGAATTGCTATGTGGGCGAGGATGCGCTCGTCATTACGCCCGGAGAGATTCAGCGGGAGCTCTGGGTCGTTTGATTCGGTCGCATCGTCCGGCTTCCCGTTTCCTGCGTCCTGCTGCCCGCTCCCTGGCGAAGGGGGCAGGCCGCAGGGAGCAGGAGGCAGGGCGTCGGTGGGCGTTCGTGGCCGCGGTCCCCGTGCTGTTCGCGCTTGGTTGCGGCGACCCCTCGGAAGACCGCACCCGCATTGCCGATGTCGAGGCCCCGGTGTCCGCCGCGGGCGATACCGCGCCGGCCTCGCGTTCGGCGCCCCTCGCCGGGTCGCTGGCACGGGCCGCCAGCGGTCCCGGCGGCCGCACGTACACGGTGCAGACCATCGCCAATCCCGGCGTGATCATCGGCGAGATCACGGGCGGGGCGCCTACGGACACGAGCATCACGCCCACGCACGACCTGTCCGTGTGCCGGCCGTTCAGTCAATCGCTCGTGCCCAGCCGCGATGGCGGCGTGGGGAACGCCGTGGTGTGGTTGAGTGGCGTGGCGTCGGGACCCAAGGACGATGCGCCGCGCCGTGCCCGTCTGACGCTCGACGGTTGCCGCCTCGAGCCGCGCGTGCAGCGGGTGGCGCTGGCGAGCACCGTGCTCGTGAATGGCCGCGACGCGATGCTCTCGCGCCTCCGGTTCACGGTGGACGGCGAAGCGGAACCGCGCGCGACGGTGTTGCTGAGCGACGTGGGGCAGATCGTCCCTAGCGATGCGTCGAGCGCCGCCCCCGGGCTCGTGCGTGTCAGCGATGATCTGCATCCGTGGGTGCGGGCGTACATCGTGGTCGCCCCGCATCCGTTCGTGGCCGTGACCGCCGCCGACGGCCAGTTCCGGTTCGACGGCGTGGCGCCCGGCCGGTACACGCTGCACGTGTGGCACGAGCGGCTGGGCACGCGCGAGCAGAAGGTGCGCGTGGACGGCGGGGTGCAGACGAAGATCTCGGTGGAGTACTGAGACAGCGGAAGAACGGAAGCTCGGACGGCGGAAGCTCGTGCTACGGGAGCTGGGGCTACGGGAGCTGGGGCTACGGGAGCTGGGGCTACGGGAAATGGAGAAACGGGAACGGCGTCGATGGCCTGACGCGGTTCCCGTTTTTCAATATCCCGTACCATCAGCTCCCGTTTCAGAAGCTTCCGTTCAACCAGCTCCCGCAGTTGTCGTGTTCACCGGGAGGCTCACGCCCCAATCGCATACAGCTTGGCGTACATGCCGTCCTCGCGCTCCATCAGCGTGTCGTGGGTGCCGGTCTCCACGATGCGGCCGGCGTCGAGCACGATCACGGTGTCGGCGCGGCGCACGGTGCTGAGGCGGTGCGCGATGATGAGCGTGGTGCGTCCCTGCAGCAGCTCCTCGAGCGCCTCTTCCACGTAGCGTTCGCTCTCGTTGTCGAGGCTCGAGGTGGCCTCATCGAGGATCACGACGCTCGGATTCTTGAGGAACACGCGGGCGATGGCGATGCGCTGGCGCTGCCCGCCGGAGAGCTTCACGCCGCGTTCGCCCACCAGCGTGTCCATGCCATCCGGTTGATTCACGATGAACTCCCACGCGTGCGCCGCACGGGCCGCTCGCTCGATCTCGGCCGCTGTGGCGCGCGGATTGGCGTAGGCGATATTCTCGCGGATGGTCCCGCTGAAGAGGACCGGCTCCTGCGGCACGATACCGATGGCGCCACGCAACGTGTCGAGCGTGAGATCGCG
>NZ_JBIJAW010000350.1:0-3405 GCF_044345575.1 Gemmatimonas sp. | reverse complement strand
TTCACCACCTGGGCGCCGTACGAGCGCAGCACCATGCTGCTCGAGCCCCAGTACATGAAGAGGTTCATCGCCGCGGCCATGAGCAGCCCCATGATGGCGCCCGAACCGCCGCCGAGGACCTGGCCGATGGCCATCACGAGGCCGGTCAAGCCGGCCATGAGTACGAAAACCTTGATGTTGTTCATAGTCGTTGCTGGTTCGTTCCCGCTTCAGGTACCCGCACGAAAAAGGCGAGCCCTCGCACGAAAACCCACGGCCACCCACCGGCGGTCATGGAATTGCGTGTGAAGGTCTCGCCTGATGTGTCACATCCGACCGGACCGTGCCGGGTGTCCCCGACAGTCTTGACGATCCGGCCGCACGAAAGCCCCCAATGGGCGCCCCCGCGTGGCTACTCCCCTTCCAACTTCGATTGGTCGGTACTGCCGTCCTGCTCCTGCAGAAAAATAGCGATGGCCTCGGAGCTGCGCAGCCCCCGGATCCCCTCCACGAGCTCCGTTGGAGCGCTCATCACACCCCGGCGCGCGAGCTCCTCGGCCACCGCTTTCAGATGTCGTGGCCATACATACCGCGCCAGCGCAAAGAAGTTCCGCCGGGCGTCCGGGTCCTCGGCCAGGAACTGGGGCAGGGACCGTCCCCCTTTGCGAGCGTTGCAGCCCCTGCAAGCGGTTACTAGGTTGCCCGGAGACCCGTCCCCGCCGCGCATCCGCGGCTGGACATGGTCCACGCTCAGCTCCTCGTATTCGTGCTCGAGGCCGCAGTACACACAGCGGCCCCCGTCACGGGCGAAGAGCGCCGAGCGTTTCACCATGCTGTCACTCCTCGTCTCCAGTGAACCTTCCCGATCGCGGCAAGCGCTATGTGCTCGAGCGCCTGACGAAGTTCTTCGATACGGAAGAAAGTGTCGAGACGGTGGACGACCTCCCGCCCCGCCTGACCCTCAAAGCCCTCGAGGCCTTCCGTATGTCGCGCTCCCGTGAACGCATCCTGAACAACCTGGAAGAGATGTACCGCGAGGCCTTCGATCGTGCCAAGGAGACGGGCGATCCGGCGCAGATGGCCGCGCTCGACTTCTCGTACCGCCGCGAGCAGCTGTACTTCGAGATCCTGCTCGACGTGCGCGACGCGATGGAGAAGAAGTAACCGGAACACCGCCCGCGCGGTTCTGCCGCCCATGCTGGGCATGAACCATCTCGGCGCCTTCCGTTTCGGGGGGCGCCGAGGCGTTTTCGGGTCAGGCGTTTCGGGCGCATGCGTGCCGGCCTTCTACCTGGCCGGTTGATGCCTGTAACGTTACGCGATACACTTCGTGGGGAGATTCACTCGTTCAGCCATCGTGGTCCGCTGTGTGACCTCAACCTCGAAGACTATCACTGAGCTACGTCCCGTGGCTTGGTGAGGACCATTACCATGGCGATGCATTCCCCACCGCACCCTGGCGCATTTTTGCGCGACGAAGTGCTCGCGGCCAATGGTCTGTCGGTCAGCGAGACGGCCGATCTGCTCGAGGTGGCGCGACCGACCTTGTCGAAGCTGCTCAACGGACGAGCCGATCTGTCAGCAGAAATGGCGCTGCGATTCGAGCAGGTCTTCGGGCTCCGCATGGCCACGCTGTTGGCCATGCAGGCCGCGTACGACGAGGCGACCATTCGCCGGACGCGCTCCAAACTCCGTCTGAAGCCATTCCGGCCGGCGGCTGCCTAGTCGTGGACGGCTGACTAGTCGCGTCGGCACGGGCTGCCACGTGGCGTTGCGGGAACCAATCAGCACGCTTGCGGTACAAACTATCAGATCATACTATGCAATAGTAGTTTGATGCCTCCAGCCTCCCGGCCATGAAGCCCAACTGGTTCTACATCCTGCTGTCGCTGTCGTCCGGTGCCCGGTACGGCACTGCCATTCAGGATGACGTGCGCACCCTTAGCGACGGGGCGGTGCGCCTCTGGCCGGCCACCCTCTACGGCTCCCTCGAAGAGCTGGTGGGGAAGGGGTGGCTCGAGGAGGTGAGCGACGACGAGCGCCCAGAAGTGATCTCCGGGCGCGAGCGCTTCTATCGCATCACGCCGCCGGGGCGTGCGGCGCTCAAGGCCGAGGTGGAGCGCATCGAGGGCCTCGCGCGTGTGGCCCGTCAACGCCTCGCTCTGCGGACGGTGACGTCATGAGCCCCGCCGCTCCCGCAGGGCGCTCCTGGAGCCGCGCGTATCGTCTCGCGCTCTTCCTACTGCCGAGCCATCTGCGTCACAAGCATGGCGAGGCGATGCAGGCGCTGTTCGAGCGCGAGCTCGCGTCAGCAGACGGATTCTCGTCGCGTATCGCGACAACGGTCGTGGCCATGATGGATGTGCTGCGTCGCGCGCCGTACGAGTGGGGGCACGTTGCCGCGGGCACGCACTCTGCGGCCGTCGCAGACGCACATCAGCGCCCCGTGAGTACATCGGACATGATGCGCCGGCTGGTGTTGCCGTTTGCGGTGGCGTTCGTGGCGTTTACAGCCATGATGCTCGCCAACTATGCGGATCAGCACTCGTTCGCTCCGTCTGCACATCTCGAACGGCTGCTGCTCGCGGTACCGTTCACGGCAGCCCTCACCATTCCGGCCGCGCTGTTTCTCGCGGTCGCCTGGGCCAGTCGTCAGCTGCGAAGGGCGACGGGTTCACGAGTCATGCCGCGCGGCCTTCGCCGTTCAGTACTGGTGGTCGCATCAGGTATGGCGGCGTTTATGCTGCTGCTCACATCCGAGATTGTTCCGCGCGCGAATCTCCAATTGCAGTCGGTGCAGATGGGAAGGCAGGCGCGGCGCAATGACCGCTCGATGACGATCATGGAGCTACAGCAAGCTTCGGCGTCGCTGCGCGTCGGCGTGATTCCGTCCAGCTCCACGCAACAGGCCCGTGATCTGCGTGTACAGGAAGTGGGCTATCGGGTGGAGATCCAGAAGAAGCTGGTGCTCGCCGTCTCCTGCCTCGTCCTCGCGCTTGCCGCGCTGGCGCTGGGCTGGCATTCCGCAGGGGCACACGCCGCCGTGCTGGTCGCGGCCAGCATCACTCTGTGCGTGTTGTTCAATGTGAGCGTCATGGCCGGTGAAGCGCTGGCGGAGTCGCTGGTCGTGCCGCCGATCTACGCCATGTGGGCGGGCACGGAGCTCGTGCTGCTCATGACACTGCCCGCCCTCCGCTCGAAACGTGCTGTCGCCTAGCGCCGCCGCGCCGTAATCAGTACCGCCACCTCGTCCGGGCGCGGGTTGTTGAAGTCGAGCCGCACCCGCCCGTCGGGCAAACGGCTCACGGTGGCGGGAATGCTGCTGTTGGTCAGCACCCACCCTGCCGGCAGTACCACGGCGTTCGCCGGCCGGCCGAACGCACGGTCCCAAATGAGTTCGCCGTTCTTCACCGTGTAGCGCGCGCT
>NZ_JBIJAW010000349.1:0-3414 GCF_044345575.1 Gemmatimonas sp. | reverse complement strand
GTCGTGGTGGCCGACAAGACCGGGAAGGTCGTGTACACGGGCGTGGGCGGCACGCAGAACCTCGACGCCGCGATCAGAAAGGCGATGTAACAACGCCGCAGGTTCGGCGTGCGTTAGCCTGTAACGCGTTACATGTTTGCCGATGACGAGGCTGTCCGAACCCTGCTGACCGCGCCGAGGCGGCGGTGGGAGCCCGCCTCTTTGCGCCGAGTTCTGCGTGAGCATTCGCCCCACCCCGACCATTCGCGACGTCGCCAAGGCGGCCGGCGTGTCCATCGCCACCGTGAGCCGCGTCCTCAACGATGCGGCCCGTGTCACCGAAGACACTCGCGACCGGGTGCGGTCGGTCGTCGACCGGATGGGGTACGCCCCGCACGGCGGCACACGCGCCGTGGCTGTCCGGCGCACCCGCACGCTGGGCGTGCTGCTCCCCGAGCTCTACGGCGAGTTCTTCTCCGAGTTCATCCGCGGGATCGACGAAACCGCGAAAAAGCACGGGTTCCTCACGCTCGTCACGAGCGCGCGCCGCGAGGCGCAGGAAATCTCCGCCGCGGTCAGCAACATGCGCGGCCGGGTAGACGGCTTCCTCGCCGTCTCGCCGTCGGTGGCGGCGCGCGCCACGCTGGCGGAAGTCGCCGAGCGCTATCCTACGGTGCTCGTGGGCGCGGGCAGTGATGTGGGCGCGTTCGCGGCGCTGTCGGTGAACAACTTCCAGGGTGCCGCGTCGATGATGAAGCACCTGCTGTCGCTGGGCCATCGACGCATCGTGTTCCTGCGCGGCCCGGCCGGTCAGGTGGACGCCAGCGAGCGTCTGCACGCGGCGCGCGAAGTGGCCAACTGGTACGACGACTGCGAGCTCACCGAACTCGCCGGCGAGTTCCGCATGGACACGGCGTACGACGTGGTCACGCAGCTGCTGCAGTCGGGCGTGCGCCCCGACGCCATCTTCGCGGCCAACGACACGATGGCCATTGGCGCCATGTCGGCCGTGCGCGACGCCGACCTGCGCGTGCCCGACGACATCGCCGTCACCGGCTTCGATGACACGCCGATGACGCGGTATCTCTCGCCGCCGCTCACCACGGTGCGCATGCCGATCTACGCCCTCGGCGAGCGCGCCGCGCTGCGCCTCATCGAAACGCTGCGCGGCGGCGGCACCGCGGTGCCCGCGACCCACGAGATTCTGCCGGCCCAGCTGGTGATCCGGTCGAGCTGCGGGGCGGCGAGGAAGATGATGGAGGCGGGGGGGGCGTCGTAACGGCGCGCTTTAACTGCGCGTGGTAACTGCGTTTCAAAAGCAGACGGCAGACGGCAGGAACCACAGCACGCAGAACGGGAGGAATGCGGTACAACAACACGGGCGCAGCCGCTTCGCGGTGCGCCCGATTTCCTTTGCGGTAGGGAAATCGGGAGCCGCGCGCAGCGCTGGCTCCCGTGTTGTTCTACCGCATTCCTCCGACACTGCGTGCTGTGGTTCCTGCCGTCTGCCGTCTGCTGTTTACAACCGCAACAAACCGGTACCAACCCCACCCCCGCATTGCCTCCCGCCAGTCGCCCTACCACACTCCCTCCATGCGCCGCGCCCTCCTCGCCCTCCTCCTCCTCGCCGCCTGCGCCCCCGCGCCCATCATCATCGGCCATCGTGGTGCGGCGGGGCTCGCGCCCGAGAACACCCTCGCGGCCTTTTCGCGTGGCTGTCGTGAGGGCGCGAACGGCGTGGAGCTCGACGTGCACGTCACGGGTGACGGCGCGCTCGTGGTGCACCACGACTATGCGCTACACCCCGATCTCACGCGCGACAGTGTCGGGACGTACAGCATCCGCGACCCGCGGCCCCAGCTGCACATGATGACGCTGGCGGCACTCCGCACGTACGATGTGGGGCGCCTGCGCGCAGGCAGCGACTACGCGAAACGACACCCGGAGCAGCAGCCCGCCGACGGCGAGCGCATTCCCACCCTCGACGAAACCATCACGCGCTTTCAGCGCGACTGTGCGCCGCCGGCGCGTCTGGTGGTCGAGATCAAGACCGATCCCACGCAACCCACGTTCAGCGCCGCGCCCGATGAGGTCGTACGTCGCACCGTGGAGGTGCTGCGCGCGCGTGGCGTGACCGCGCGCACGCAGATCATCGCCTTCGACTGGCGCGCCATCATGGCGGCGCATCGCCTCGCGCCCGAGATCCCCACCAGCGTGCTCACCGCCGAGGGGCGCACCGAGCGCGACTGGAACACCATTCAGATCGGCCGCACCGGCGCCTCGGAGTGGATGGGCGGACTCGATGTGGATAGCGTGGGCGGCTCGGTGCCGCGCGCCATTCGCGCGATCGGCGGGCGCAACTGGTCACCCAATGCGGGCAACGTCACGCGGGAACGCGTCGAGGAGGCACACCGGCTCGGCGTGCGCGTCTTCCCCTGGACGGTGAACGACACGACCGAGATGCGGCGCCTCCTCGCCCTCGGCGTCGATGGCATCACCACCGATCGCCCGGACCTGCTGCGCGCGCTCCTCCGCAGGTAGCCGCCGGTAGCCGCGGCGCGACGTCAGCGCGACGGAATCACACCCGTCGTTTCGAGCGACGGCTGGAAGTAGCGCGCGGCGAACCCGGTGACTTTTCCGCGATAGCCGACCTCGACACCTTCCGCCGCCAGCAACTCGACCTGCGAGCGCCCGCGCGCGTCGTACAGGCCCCGCCCGATCGCCCCGCGGTGTGCCAGGACACGGTGCCACGGTGAACTCTCCCGCTCGAGATCATCGCGACGCGCGAGGAGATAGTGCACGTGCCGCGTCGGCACGTTGAGATACTGACTGATCGCATCCACGGTGGTGATGCGACCGACGGGAATGGCGCGCACAACGGCAAGAATGTCGTTGTTCATACGCGTGTACGTGGCCTTGATCGCGAGCGCGTTCCCGAAAAGCGAATCGCGGGCGATCGGCGTCATCGTGCTCATCGAACCTGTTCCGACTGCAGACGGATGGATGGCCGTAGCGGCTGGGAGGGACCCGAGGGAGCGGGCGCGCCTATGGTAGAACACACCCCCGTGTGCAGGCAACGGCCAAATTGTCCGTCTTCCGCGCGTACCCCGGTTTCCGCGGCAAATGCGCGTGATTGTTACAGAGTTCCAACCGAGACCGGACCTCTGTCGCAAGACAGGCAGTCTCAACGCGACCGAACGCTGCGCGTGAACTCGTCAGGGGGCCAGCGCACGCCGCTGCCGCAACACCTCGTACACGGCAATGCCAACGCTCGTGGAGAGATTGAGCGAGCGGATGTGTTCGGAGTGCATGGGCATGGTCACGAAGCGGTCGGCATACCGTTCATGCAATGCCGGCGGCAGCCCGGCGGTCTCCCGCCCGAACACGAGCACCGCCCCCTCGCTGTGACCCATCGGCGCATCCCAGTACGGCTGC
>NZ_JBIJAW010000348.1:0-3427 GCF_044345575.1 Gemmatimonas sp. | reverse complement strand
CCGAGGTTCTTGCGGATGAGCGCGATCGTGCTGTTGGTCAGCTCCCCGTCGTCGAGGATGGAGAGCTGCACGTCGAAGATGGCCGCTTCCTTGGGACCGGTCTGCGCTTCGGTGCGCGCGCGCAAGTGCCGCAACCGTTCCCGCGCCTTCTCCACGGCGTCCCGGAAGCGCGCGATCTCCACGTCGATGCCATCGTCATCGACGAGCCGATGACGCACCTCGGGCACCTCCCAGCGCAGGAGATGCACGGGGCCCACGACGATCCCCGGCGACGCGGGAATGCCGCGGAGGACCGACAGCACTCAGCTCTCTCCGAACCGGGACGCGACCAACGCCGCAAGCGCATCGAGCGCCTCGTCGGCATCGGCTCCGGTGGCCTTGAGCGTAATGGAGGCGCCGTATTCGGCGGCCAGCATCATGACGCCCATGATGCTCTTGCCATTGACCTCGAGGTCATCGCGCGAGATGGTGATGTCGCACTTGAACTTCGAGGCCGCCTTCACCATTTCGGCCGCGGGTCGTGCGTGCAGGCCATGCTTGTTCACGATTTGGACGGATCGTTCAGCCATCAACGGACCACCGAGTAGAGGACGAAGGCCGCGAGCAACAACAGGACCACGCGCCACCCCTCGGCACGGCCCTGCAGTCGCACGAGGAGTACTGCCAGCACGGGCGTGGCAACCGCCACGCCCATGGGAATGGGCGAGAGGGGCGGCTGCCCGCCGATCGCCCGATGCACCGCCAGCGGCAGGGCGAGACCGCCGAGTACCGCCGATACCCGACCAATGTAGCGCGGACCATGCTGCAGCACCGGGTGCCCCATCGCCGTGGCCACCCGGAGCCCGTGTTGCCAGCCGGCGCGCAGCCCCCAATCGCGAAGCCCGAGATGGCCGATGTTGTACAGAACGAGGAACCCAAAGACCACTCCGAGCGGCGACCATCCGAAGCCGAACAGGAGCAGCGCCACGAGTGAACAGGCCGGCAGCCAGGCGGCCCACACGAGGCGATCGCCGAGGCTTCCCAGCGGGCCACACAGTGCCGTGCGGAACCGCTCGATACGGGCGGCCGGCACCTGCTCCAGCTCGGCCCGCGCGAGCGCACCGACGGCCAGACTCGCGAGGTAGGGGTGGGCGTTGAAGTAGACGGACTGCCGCGCCAGTGCGTCCTTGTACGGCTGTCCCTCGGGGCCCCCGGGGAGTTGGCGCAACGCGGGCTCTACACAGAACCCCATGCCGTTGCCCACCAGAATCTCGTAATTCCACGACCCCTGAATGGCGAGGCAGCGCAGGAGCATGGAGAGCCGCAGCGCGGTAGGGAGCTCCGGCGGCGGCAGGGTGCCCGGCACCGGCATACTCACCGTGTCGGTGCGGAGCGCGGGGTTGTTGAGACCGGTATCAGGCACCGACCACCACCAGCAATGTGCCAACGGCCAGCGCGGCCACGAACAGGCGTCGCGTGCCGCTGATCGCGTGGAAGTCCTTCCACACGGCAGCGGCGGCCACCCCGACGACGGCGGTGATGATGATCGCCCGCGACAGATCCTCGCCCACGCTCCAGCGGGCGTTCACGAGCACGGCCAGTGGGCGGGCGACGAGAATCATGAGCGCGCCGAGCACGGTTCCACGGGCCAGATCGAGCGTCATGCCGAACACCTGCAGCCCGATCACGGTTTTGCGGGAACCGGCGGCCAGCTGATCGAGTCTGGGGCGCGCGAACCCGGCGATGATCTGGCGCTGCTTCACCATGGTCCAACCGCCGATCCATCCCGTCGCGATCCCCACGAGCACCGCCACGGCAAAGGCGCCGACATCGGGGAACGACGAACTGGTGGCGCCGACCGAGGCCACCGCCCCGGCTGCCACCGAGGCGCTCCCCCACTCCGGATAGCGCGACGCGCCCACCGGGAGCGATTCGAGCGCCAGGCACTCGAGGGCGGTCCCGCAGACGAGCCCGGCCTCCGGTGCACCCAGAAAAGCGCCGCCGAGTGTCGCCCCCACGATAGGGCGCGAGATCATCGCCTGCGGAAAGCTCACGACGTCGAGTCCCACCACGCCGGCAAGCAGCGCGAGGGGGACCAGGTCGAGCAGGGCTGCCAGCAGCTCCATCAGGCGGAGGCCGACGAGGCGAGCAGTTCGTTGAGGGGCACGGCGCGGGCCGTGGGCACGTCCTGCGCCGTCACCTCGACCCCCTGGGATTCGATCGCCCGCAGGCCGGCTTCCTCGGCCCCGGTGAGAAACACATAACGCAATCGTCCCGTGCGACCGGGCGAATGATGGACGCCCCCCACATTCACCGCACGAATATGCCCCGGTGCAGCCTTCACGAGCCGCTGCATCGTGCCGATATCGCCCACCAGCACGATCCCGGGCTGCGGATTGCGGTCGAAGTCCGCCAGCCGCTCGGCGGCGTCGTCGACCGTGTGGAAGTGCACCGACATCTCAGGGGGCACGCCCATGCGGTACAACTCCTGTTCCCACTCACTGGAGGCGACATCGTCATCCACGAGCACGATGAACCGAAGCTCGAGTGGCTGCCCCCATCCCACGACCACCTGGCCGTGAATGAGACGATCGTCGATGCGGTAGAGCGCGATGGGCATACGGAATGAAGACGCGAAACGTCGAACGATCAGGCGACGGCGGGGATGGCCCCATGGACGACCATGGACGCGCGTCCACGATCGAGGGCCGACTGCAGGGCCTGCACGGGATCTTCGTGATCCTGCATGGCGAAGTCGAGGAGCAGCGACAGATTGACGCCGGTCACGAGCAGGACCCCCGGGCGCTCCCGAATCATGCGACGGACCGCCATGGTGCAACTGCCGGCCGGTAGATCGGTGAAAATCACGCGGGCGCCGGTGCTGTCGAGGGCCTGCGCGAGCGTGCCCTGAATGTCGTCGAGACAGAGCCCGGTATTGGAGATGGCGACGAACTGCGCCCCCCGTCCGGTGATCTGTTCGACCGCCGAAATGATCCCCAACGCGAACGTGCCATGGCCGGCCACGATTCCGCGCACGGTGGAGACCGCAGCGGTGTCTGCGCTCACCTCAGTCACTACTCGTCGTCCTCCTGCAGGTACCGCTGCACGTCGGACTTCCGGCGCATCTGGCCGATGAGTCGCTCATTGAACGCGGTCGCGGTGTCGTACCCGCGATAATAGCGCAGGAGATGGTTCATCGCGATCACTTCCGCGATGACGGTGATGTTCTTTCCGGGATTGAGATGCACCGTAATCTTGGGGATCTCGACCCCGAGAATATCGATGGTCTGCACGTCGAGCCCAGTGCGATCGACCTGGGCATCAGCGTCCCACTCTTCGAGTACCACAACGACCTCGAGTCGCTTCTGCTGGCGCACGGCATGAATGCCGAAGATCGCGGGAACGTCGAGCAAGCCGACCCCGCGAATCTCCATGAAATGCCGCTGCA
>NZ_JBIJAW010000347.1:0-3428 GCF_044345575.1 Gemmatimonas sp. | reverse complement strand
GGCCTTCGTGACCGGGTGGCCGAGGTAGTCCTCGGCGGTCTGCTTCATCTTCTGCAGCACCATGGCCGAGATCTCGGGCGGCGTGTAGCGCTTGCCCTGGACTTCCACGGCCGCCACGTCGTTCGGGCCGGCCACGATCTGGTAGGGCACGCGCGACTGCTCTGCCTGGGCTTCCGCCACGCGGCGGCCCATGAAGCGCTTGATCGAGAAGATCGTGTTCTGCGGGTTGGTAACGGCCTGACGCTTGGCGATCTGGCCTACGAGGCGCTCGCCATCCTTGGTAAAGCCGACGACGGACGGCGTGGTGCGGCCACCTTCGGCGTTCGGAATCACGACCGGATCGCCACCTTCCAGCACGGAGACCACCGAGTTGGTGGTGCCGAGGTCGATGCCGATAACTTTTTCAGCCATGGGGATCTCTGTAGAGGTCCTGATGTTGGAGAGGGTGGGCGGATTCGCTGTCCCTCGGAGGTACTCGGACTCAGGAAGGGCAAGCAGTGGGCCGCCGTATCGCTGCCGTACCGGCCGAATTTCTCCGAAATCGGCAATGGTAGAGTCTGCCGGACTGGCAGGCTGTCAAATTGACCTTCTCGTGGTGCCGTCTGCCCCCCTCGCCGGCGACGCCCCCTACGCGGCGGCTCGCTGCCCCGCCGTGTCTGATGCGACGGTGGTTTGGTCCTGAACTGTTCACGGAAGGACCCGGGACTGATTAATCTCTCTGCTTCTGTCCTGGACGCGCTGATGCCCGTCGTTACGGCGGGGGTCGGCAGGTGACGTTTTCGTTACATCAAATTCGCGTCCAAACTGACAAGTCCGAAGCAGAATCAAGGTGTGTCGGCGAGGACGTCGGCGCGCCACTCCACCAACAGGGATCCGTGAAGCTTTTTTCCAAAGACGAAACGTTCTTCGACCATTTCCGTGGCCTTGCCGTGCACATCGGCGAAGCGGCGACGCTGCTGCGGACCCTGTTCGAGAACCCCGCGAACGCTGCGCAGATTTCCGTACAGATCAAGAAGGTCGAGACCGACGGGGATGCCATCGTGCATCTGATCAATCAGCGCATCGACACGAGCTTCGTGACGCCGCTCGACCGCGAAGACATTCACGTGCTCGCGAAGCGGCTCGATAACGTCATCGACCTCATCAATGGCGCGTCACGCCGCGTCGTGATGTTCCGGGTGACGACGTCGCGCGACGGTGGCGTGCAGATGGCCGATGTCCTTGTGCGCTGCGGCAAGGAAATCCTGGCGTCGGTCGGCGAGGTCACCAAGCGGCAGCGCATGATGGAGCACGGCCGGGCGATCAAGGCGCTCGAGGAAGAGGGCGATGTGCTGTATGCCCAGGCCGTGGGCGCGCTCTTCGATCGGGACGAGCCGGCCATCGAGGTGCTCAAGTGGAAGGAAATCTTCGACGCCCTCGAGGAAGCCATTGACGAATGTGAGGACGTCTCGAACGTCCTTGAAAGCATCGCGCTCAAGAACAGCTGACGCCGGTCGAGACCTCAGTGGTCACTTTCGTCATCTTCATCGTCGTCGTCGCGCTCGCGTTCGACTTCATCAACGGCTTCCACGACTCGGCCAACTCGATCGCCACGATCGTTGGCACTCGCGTGCTCAGCCCACTGGCGGCCGTCATCTGGGCCGCCGTCTTTAACTTCTCCGCGCTGTTCTTCGTCGGGACGGCCGTCGCCAAGTCGGTCGCCGCGGGCTTCATCGACGTAAACGTCGTCGACGCCAACGTCATTCTCGGTGGGCTGCTTGGCGCCATCATCTGGAACCTCATCACCTGGTGGTTCGGCATTCCCTCCAGCTCGTCGCATGCGCTCATCGGCGGCTATGCCGGCGCCGCCGTGTCCAAGGCGGGCTTTGCGGCGCTCCTGTGGGGCAAGAAGTGGATCGAGACGCTCTCGGCCATCGTGCTCTCGCCCACGCTCGGCGCGCTCATGGGCTTCCTGCTCATGGTCATCGTGTTCAACGTGTTTCGCAACGTGATCAACACGAAGGCGGAGAAGTTCTTCCGAGTCGCGCAGCTCACCAGTTCGGCGTTGCTGTCGCTGGCGCATGGCGGGAATGACGCGCAGAAGACCATGGGCATCATCGTTGGGCTGCTCGTGGCCACGCAGGCGACGTTTGCCAACCAGACCGGTGTGTTGTCGCACATGCATGTGACGTCGCTGAAGGAGATTCCGATGTGGGTCGAGCTCAGCGCGTACACCATGATTTCGCTGGGGACGCTCTTCGGCGGCTGGCGTATCGTGCATACCATGGGCACGCGCATCACCAAGCTCCGCCCGGTCGGTGGGTTCTGTGCCGAAACCGGCGGCGCCATGGTCATTCTCGTGGCCTCGAAGTTCGGGATTCCGGTGTCCACGACACACACCATCACCGGGGCCATCGTCGGCGTGGGCGCGACGAATCGCTTGTCCGCTGTACGCTGGGGGCTCGCCAGCCGCATCGTGTGGGCGTGGGTCATCACCATTCCGGCCAGCGCGGCCATGGCTGCCGTCAGCTACTGGCTGCTCGCAGCCTTCAATCCTCTCTGACGCGGAGACGGTCGGTTGCCCCTGTGGCGACCGACCGCACCAATGATGTCCTCGGTAACCTCGCTGTCGTTGCCGTATCTCAATCGCGAGCTGTCCTGGCTCGAGTTCAATGCGCGCGTGCTGGAGGAAGCGCTCGACGAGCGTGTGCCGCTGCTGGAGCGTCTCAAGTTTCTCGCGATCTTCAGCACCAATCTCGACGAGTTCTACATGGTGCGGGTGGCGGGGCTGCGGCGAAAGGTCGCCGCGGGTGCCGCCCAGTATGCGCCTGAGACGCTCGCACCGGCGGAGCAACTCGAAGCGATTCGTGCCCGCGTGCAGGAGCTGCTCACGCGCCGGCGCCAGGTGCTCAAGGGCGAGCTGCTGCCGGGGTTGTCACGGCACGACATCCATCTGCTCAAGATGGACGCCCTCGATGAGGCGGAGCGCGCGCGGGTGCACGCGTTCTTCGAAGCGGAGGTCTTCCCGGTTCTGACCCCGCTGGCGGTCGACCCCGGGCACCCGTTTCCGTACATCTCCAATCTGTCGCTGTCGCTGGCCGTGGACATCAAGGACCCGGTCACCGGCAAGGCGCATTTCGCGCGCGTCAAGGTTCCGCGCTCCCTCCCGCGCTGGGTGTCGATCGGCCGCGGGCACTGCTTTGTGCCACTCGAAGAGGTCATTGGAGCCCATCTGGGTTCCCTCTTCCCCGGCATGGAGGTGCAGCGCTGGTTCACGTTCCGCATCACGCGCTACTCCGATCTCGACCTCGGGCAGATGGATCAACCCGAGGACCTGCTTGAGACCATCGAGCAGCAGGTGTTTCAGCGTCGCTTTGGTGAGGTAGTACGGCTCGAGGTCCAGCGTGACATGCCGGAGCGCATCCGCACGCTGCTGCTGGAGGAACTCG
>NZ_JBIJAW010000346.1:0-3429 GCF_044345575.1 Gemmatimonas sp. | reverse complement strand
GGCGCCGGATGGTTCGGGAAACGGGACGTCGTGAAGCTCACGGCGCTCGTGGGGCAGCTGTACGATACGCTCAGCTACACGGGCGCCACGCTCGCGCAGTTGCAGCAGAACTGGCGCTTCAACCCGTTGGCCCCCAATGAGCGTGACAAGTTCGGCCAGCAGATGGTGTCGCTCGCGTGGTCACGTTCCCTCGCCAACGGCGGGTCGCTCAACACCACCCTGTACCGCAACTCGGCCAGCGGCAATTACGACTACTTCGAGCTGCCCGACCGGTACCGCTTCAACCTCGCGCACACGTGGTACGGGGTGACGAGCGTGTACAACGTGGAGAAGGGTGCGCTGGCCATCAACACCGGCGTCAACGCCAACACCTATCAGCGCGCACACCGCGGCTACTTCCAGCCCAGCACCGAACTGTACGACAACACGGGGCACAAGCAGGATGCCAGCGGCTTCGTGAAGGCGTCGTACACGAAGGGCAAGGCCACTTGGTTCGGCGATGTGCAGGGGCGCTGGACGCGGTTCCGCTACGAGCCGTCGGCCAACGCCAACATCAGCGAACGCAGCATCGACTGGGCGTTCTTCAATCCCAAAGCTGGTGTGACGTACGCGCTGGGCAAGGGCGTATCGGCGTTCACCAGCTATGGCGCCACCAGTCGTGAGCCCGCGCGCAATGATCTCTTTGCCGGCGACGATGATCTCAACGCCGACAACGTGGCGGCCTATGGGGATTTCACGCGGGTGAAGCCCGAGCAGCTGCGCGACTTCGAAGCGGGGGTGAACATCACCAAGCGCACGTTCGACCTCTCGGCCAACGTGTACAGCATGGATTTCCGCAACGACATCGCGCGCATTGGGGCCCCCACGGCCAGCGGGTCGATCCTGCGTCGCAACGTGGGGAGCAGCTATCGCCGCGGCCTCGAACTCGATTGGACGTATCGCGGCATCGAGCGCGTGGTGCTCGCGGGTAACGCCAACTGGAGCACCAACCGCATCAAGCAGTTCACGGACAGCTCACGTGGCACGCCGGTGGTGCGGCGCAACGTGGAGCCGCTGCTCACGCCGCGCTTTACCAGCGCGCACCGCGTGGAGGTCACGCCGGTGCAGCGCCTCTGGGTCAGTGTGGAGGGCCGCTATCAGAGCCGCGCTTTCCTCGACAATACCAGCAGCCCTGACCGTGTACTTCCCGACTACTACACGGTGGACGCCACGGCGCGCCTCTCGCTCGGCCGCACCAGCTTCACGCTGCGCGGCCAGAACCTTGGCGACACGCGCAAGTTCGGGAGCGGTGCCGTGAGCGGCAGCGGGCGGGTGCGCTACTTCATCCTGCCGGCTCGCGCGGTGTTCCTCACGGCGGCGTACGAGTTTTGAGATGTGAGGGGAACTGCTTTCGCGGAGGCGCGGAGGGGGCGGAGGCCGCGGAGAAGCCAAAAGATTTCTTCCTTTCTCTGCGACCTCTCACTGTTCTCCGCGCCTCCGCGAAAGCAGTTCCACCGCACTAGCCGAGACGCCGAAGCCCCGGTAGCGTGAGAGGCATGCGTAGACTCTTCACTGCTCTGACCCTCGCGACCCTCGCGGCGCCCGCCATCGCCACTGCCCAGCCCCTCCGCCAGCAGGTGGATGCGTGGCGCAAGCAGCACGAACGCGAAATCCTCGACGAAGCGTTTGCGCTGTTCGCCATTCCCAATGTGGCGAGCAATCCGGCGGACATCGCGAAGAACGTCGTGTTCCTCACCCAGGCGTTCGCGAAGCGCGGCGTACCGCTCGTACCGCTGCGTGCCGCGAGTGGCGGCAGCCCGGCGCTGTTCGGCGAGCTCAAGGCGCCCGGCGCCACGCGCACGGTGGTGTTCTACGCGCATTTCGATGGACAGCCCGTGGCCGGTGGCGGATGGGATCACGATCCGTTCACCCCCAAGCTGAACCGCTATCGCAACAGCGCGCCCACCGACGATGTGCCGCTGCCGGCGCCGGGGGATACGGTCGATCCCGAGGTGCGCATCCGCGCGCGCTCGGCCAGCGACGACAAGGGCCCCATCGTGGCCATGCTTTCCGCGCTCGATGCCATGAAGGCACTCGGCAAGCAGCGGAGCGTGAACGTGAAGTTCTTCCTCGAGGGTGAGGAGGAGGCCGGCTCCAATCACCTCGCCGAGATTTTGCGTACCAACAAGGACAAGCTCGCGGCGGACGCGTGGCTGTTCTTCGACGGCCCCGTGCACGTGAGTGGGGCGCCACAAATCGTGCTGGGCGTGCGCGGGGTGATGGGGGCCGAGGTGACCTTCTATGGAGCGAACCGCGCCCTGCACAGCGGCCACTACGGCAACTGGGCACCCAACCCTGCCGTGTCGGCGGCGCACTTCGTGGCGAGCCTGCGCGATCGTGATGGCCGCGTGCTCATCCCCGGCTTCTACACCGATGTGCCGGCCGTCAGCGACGAGGACACGTCACTCGCGCGCGCGCTCAGCACCACCGACGACAGCGTGCGCACCTCGCTCGGGCTCTCGCGCACCGAGGCGGACAACGCCGCCCTCGGCGAGCGCATCATGCAGCCCGCGCTCAACCTCCGCGGCATCCGCGCCGGCAACGTGGGCAGCGGGGCCAGCAACGCGGTGCCAACGAGCGCCAGCGTCAGCATCGACTTCCGTCTCGTCCCCGATCAGCAGCCGGCGCGTATCCGTCGCCTGCTGGAGGCGCATCTCGCGCAGCAGGGCTACACCATCGTGCGTGACCCCAACGCCGCCACGAAGAGCGCCGATCGCGGGCGCCTGGCGTACGTCACCTACGACAGCGGCTACACGGCGGTGCGCGTCCCGAGTGCCACGGCCAGCGTGCAGGCCGTGAAGCGGGTGATGGCCCGCAGCTACGGCCGCGAGCCGTTCACGCTGCCCATTCTTGGTGGTTCATTGCCGCTCTTTCATTTCGTGGAGCAGCTGGGCGCCACGGTGATCACCGTGCCCACCGTGAACGCCGACAACAGTCAGCACGCGCCCAACGAGAACCTGCGCATCGGCAACCTGTGGGATGGCATCGCGCTGATGACGGAACTGATGACGACCCTCGGGAAGGAGTGGGGGCCGCGCTCGTAGCCGGTGCGGCGGCGGCCGGTTCGGTCAGCCCGCCGACTTCCCCATGCGGCATTTGTCGCTGCAATAGCGCACGCTCTCCCAGTCGCGCTCCCATTTCTTGCGCCAGCTGAACGGGCGGCCGCAGCGCGCGCACGTCTTGTCGGGGTGCCCGTTCACGGCCCCCGGCTGCTTGCCGGTCTTCTTGCGTGTGTTCGCCATGGCTCCCCAAGGCGCGCGGGGCGGTGCACTGTTCCCGTATGCACGCGCCCCAGCCGCCATCGCGCACCACCGGCTCGCACCCGGCCATCGATCCGGCCGACTTCCCGGCCAGTAATCAGGACCTGCTCTACTCCGATTACCGCAAGAC
>NZ_JBIJAW010000345.1:0-3430 GCF_044345575.1 Gemmatimonas sp. | reverse complement strand
GCCAGATGCCCTTCGAGGTGGCCACATCCACCAGGGCCGCGCCGATGCCAACATCGTGCCCACGCAAGTCGGAGAACGGCAGCATGCCGTTCGGCGCGCGCGTATCGCCGGCCGTGCGCCACGCGGCGTTGGTGCGCCAGGCAAAGGCCCCCGCCCCACCCTGCAGATGGGCGTGCATGGCCCCGCCGTTATTCACCGACTCGCCCTGTCCGCTGAACGCCCCACTTATGGCGTGCGCCACACGTTCCGCGGGGACGTCGTCACGTACCACGTTCACCACGCCACCGAGACTATTGCTGCCGTACAAGAGCCCGGCTGGCCCACGCACCACTTCCACGCGTCGCGCCGACATGGGATCGATGGTCACGGCGTGATCCGGCGCCGTGGTGGAGATGTCACCGGTGCGCTGGCCGTCCTCGAGTACGAGCACCCGATCTCCGGTGAGCCCACGAATGACCGGCTGCGTGGCCATGGGGCCATTGCTGCGCGAGGTGACGCCCGGCTCGCCGGCAATCGTCGCCGCAATGGACGGCGCCCGTCGCCGGTCGAGCTCGCGCCCATCGAGCGCGCTGACCGGACGTACCAGCGCCACTCCGCTACCCTGCACGGCCGTGACACGCACGACCCCGAGTTGCTGGGCGCGCACCGTGTCACGATCGGTTCGCTTCCGTGCGGTGGTGTCCGCCGGAGTTGATGCGCGCTGTCCGAACATCGCCGTCGGCCACACCAGCCCGACGGCGATGATCGCAACGCGCAGCGTCGTTGACGAGGCCACGACGGTCCCCACGAAGCCGAGACGTGTGACTCAGCGCTGGAGTGTCCGGTTTTCGCGCACACCGAGTACGGCGATGCGCTCAGGGGTGCCACCCACGTTCATCGTACGACTGATCGACGCGGCACCGTTGGCCGCGAGCGCGATCTCGTACACGCGCCCCTGCAGCGGACTGGTCACGTAGGCCACCCCGTCGGCGAACGCGAAGAACGGCGTGAGCACCGTACCACTCGTTGGCATGGGGGGCACGAGGCCGGCAATCGTACCGGTAACCTGACGTGTGGCCATGTCGACAACGTACAGGTTGCCCGTGCGACCGAGTACCAGCGCGTGACGGCCCGCGTAGTCGAGCTCCGCCGTCCAGTCGAGGTCACTGCCGGGGAGCGCGATCGGCAGCATGGTGCGCGTGGAGACCTGCGCCACGCCAAGGGCACGCGTGGCCGCACTTACCGGCTGACCACGAATGGACATGCGCACGAGGAAGTTCGGCTGGCCGTCGCGCGCCCACACTGTACCCACGCCGAAACGTGGGTCACTCGCATGTGTGAACTTGGCGAACGCCGGAGCATTGCCGCTGATGCTCACGAACAATGCGCCGTCGGCACAGCCGTACAACTTGCCGGCGTTGTTCCCCGCGAGACCGTGCAGGCCCGGGCACGACGTGTTGCGTGCGAGTTCGGCGCCCTGCCGGTTGAAGACCACCACGCCGTTGGGAAGCACGGGGTTCGCCGGATCCTGAATGGAAGCGGATACAAACCCGCCGTCGAACGTGGCCATTCCGGCGCCGTGATGGGCATTCCCGGTACGAACCGTGAGGACGGGCTGCGTGTTGCCAGCCGCCACGCCCTGTTCGCTCCAGAAGCGCACGTTGCCGCTCCCGTCGAAGTGCACCGATACCATGTCGCCGTTGTAGTTGCCGTGAATCGGTGTCTGATCGGCGAAGCTGCCGATGATGCGTGGCGGCTGTTTGCTCCCGCGGCCGTTCTGCTCGAACACGCCACCGTCGATGAACGACACCTGGTTGCGGGTCTGGAAATGCGCGAACGCGATGCGCCCCTTGGCCGTGTAGAGGTAGGTGATGCGCGACGGCAGGCCGCCCATCGAGTCGACCCGGGCGCCCGTGGCCGCGTCGAAGATGCGGGCGAAGGCCGCGGTATCAGACACGACGAGCCGACGGAAGTCCGTCGAGGGCACCGTGGCGGCGATGGCGGTGGGTTCGTCATCGGCGCAGGCGCCGAGCAGGACGAGCGCAACAGCCGACACGAGCGCGCGGCTGCGCGTGGCCGAGCGTGAACGAGTGTACCAGCGAGCTATCGAGGGCATGGCAGAGAACCTCCCGAGGACAGTTGGAACGGCCTGTTGATTGACCGCTCTCATTAAGAGGGAGATAGCTAAAGCTTTGTTAATGCGATGTCAATATCAATAATGGCGCGTTCCCACCCAAGGTGGGGAACGCGCGCACCTCTGCCCGCGATGTTCGGAGCATGGGCCCTTCTAGGCCCCGGAGTCCCGCCCCGCCTGCCAAAGCCGACAATACGCCACAGCAGCAGGAACACGCTGGGACACGCGGGGACGCCGAGGACGATGCGAAGACGGAAGGGTTGGCGGTGATCAGCGCGCGTGCACCGTGGCGCCGGCCGACGCCTCGACGCGCGATCCCCCGGCGGCATGGGAAGTCGCCACACGGGACGGCACCCAACGGCACGCGGCATTCACACACCCCGGGCAACGCTGCCGGTACTGTGAGCTCCACGGAGCGCCCGCTTGCAGGTGTTCGTGCACGATATCGGCGAGTGCATCGAGGAACTCCTGACGCGCATTCAGCGCCGGCGCGCGCTTGAAGCCGGGCATACCGAGCTTGTGGGCGAGTTCGGCATACTCGATGTCGAGCTCCGACAGCGTTTCGAGCGGATACTGCGTGAACGCCACCGCACGCGTGATGCCATCGAGCTTCATCTTGCGCAGGGCATCGTCAGCGAACGGCGGGGCATAGCGGAACGCCACGTAGAACGTGTGCGGCGCGGTGTCGGGCGACATCTCGTCGAGGCGACGACACATCACCTCGCCCTGCGCCGTGGTCCACTTGAGAATCGGCGACCCGCCGCCGATGGCGTCGTACAACTTGCGCACCTTCGGTGCCCTACGCGTCGCAATGAACTTGCCCAGCCAATGTCGTGTTCTGCGCAGTGGAGTGGCCGGCCGCATGGTGCGCGGCAGGGCGGCGAAACGGAAGGACATCCGAGGGGCTCGTGACGGTAACCTCGGGGAGTGCGCAAACGGACTCCATTCCGGTTTCGTACGCGAGGGCGGTCCGTAACCTTACCTACCCGCGGGAAACGCGAGACCCGAGAGTTCAGGATGAGCACCGAGAGGCGCGAGGGAGACACGCGCTCGGATAGAAGCGAGAGGCCCGCTGACCAGAGGTGGGAAGCGAGGATGCTACGCACTCCCTTCTCACCTCGGGAAGCCTGATGTCTCGCTTCTATCGGGGCGGGCTTCTCACTCTCGCCCTTCGACTCTCAGTCGGTGTTCTCGAATCTCAGAGCTCAGTACCCAATCGGCCCAAGGCGGAAGAGGGAGAGCGGCCACGCCAGCGCCCCCGGCTCCGTCCCGATGAGAAACCACTCGCCGTACTTGCGGTCGGCCGGCGTGTTGGCG
>NZ_JBIJAW010000088.1:0-11328 GCF_044345575.1 Gemmatimonas sp. | reverse complement strand
AGCTCCTCCGCATGCGATAGCCGACGGATTTCCCCCTCAAGTGTCTCGTCTTCGCCCGACACGGGCGCCGCGTCCTCGATCTCCCGCACGACGAACCGCAGATAATCGGCCCGACGCGCGGCCTCGCTGCGGCGCTGCTCGAGTTCGCGCTCCCGCGCCCGCAGGGCGAGCACTCGACCGTGGGCCTCGCTCACCCGATCGCGCGCGCCGGCCGCCTGCACATACGCGTCGAGGACCTCACGCTGGTGGTCCGTATCGACAAGCTGCCGGGAATCATGTTGCCCGTGCACGCTCACCAGGCGGCCGCCAACTTCAGCCAGCACCGCGGCGGTCACGGCAGACCCGTTGATCCAGGCGCGCGAGCGACCATTGCTTCCGACCTCGCGCTTCAGCACGACAAGATCGTCGTCGACCTCGATGCCGCGCTCGTCGAGTAGCGCGCGCAGCGCGGCGGCGCCACGAATGTCGAATACCCCCTCGACCGTGGCCTTCTCGCTGCCGCTGCGCACGCGGTCGGCAGCGGCGCGCTCACCGAGCAGCATGCCGAGAGCGCCGATGATGAGCGACTTGCCCGCTCCGGTCTCGCCGGTCAGGACATTGAGGCCACCGGCGAGTGGTAACGCGACCATGTCGATGACCGCGACGTTACGGATGCGCAGTTCGACGAGCATCGGGACTCCAGCGGGAGAGCGGACGGGGTTACGACTGATCGCCGTCGCGCTCGGAGAGACCTCCCCATCCCAGCTTGCGGCGCAGGCGCGTGAAGAACGTGGTACCGGGGAAGCGCACGATCTGCACCGAACGGGCGGCGCGACGCACGACGAGCGTTTCCCCACCGGTGAAGGTAGTGCCGACCTGCCCGTCAATCGTTACCAAAAGCTCTTCCGGCCCATCATCCGCACGCACTTTCACTTCCACCTGCGGCGGCAGCACCAGGGGCCGCATGGCCAGCGTGTGCGGCGACACCGGCGTGAGCACGATGCTCTCCACGGTCGGCACGACGATCGGGCCGCCGGCCGAGAGGGAATAGCCCGTGGATCCGGTGGGCGTGCTCACGACGAGACCATCGGCCGAGTACGAGCCAATGGGCTCATCATCGACGAACACCGTGAAGCGCACCACGCGCGCGAAGCCGCCCTTGTGCAGCACGACATCGTTGAGGGAGCGCCAATTGCACCGTTCCACTCCGTCCCGGTCGAGGGCGCACGATTCAAGCGCCATGCGCGGCTCCGACATGAAGTCTCCGCGCGCGAAACGGCGTACTCCCTCTTCAAAATCCACGCCGCTGCAGCTCGTAAGAAAACCGAGGCGACCGAGGTTGATACCGAGAATCGGCACATCGTGACCATCGAGCCATCGGGCACCGCGCAGCAGGGTACCGTCCCCCCCCAGCGTGAACAACGCCTGCACGGTATCGGGCGCCCCGAGGCGCTCACCCTGTCCGGCGATCTCCCACAGATCGTCCTCGAACGCGAGGGTCAGCCCGAGCGCCGGAGCGATGTCGAGGAGCGTCCCGAGGATCGCCGGGAGCCCCACGTAGCCGCGATGTCCAATGACGCCGACGCGCATCAGCCGGCGAGCGCTTCAGAGTCGCGAAGGGCCCGCACGCGATCCGCAATGCCCGCCGCATCGAGTCCGAGCGACGCGAGCTGTTTCTTGCGCGGCGCGGCGTACACGATCATGTCCGGTACGCCATGCACTGACGTGCGCACGTGCGGCGACTGCCGTTGAATGATCGACGCCATGTACGCCCCGAATCCGTTCGTGCAGACCCCTTCCTCGACGGTCAGGATCTGCGAATGGTCGGCCAGGATCGCGGCCAGCGTGACCTCGTCGTACGGCTTCATGTAGCGACAGTTGACGACCGTGACGTCCAGTCCCTCGGCCGCGAGCGCCTCGGCGGCGGCGAGCGACGGCAGCACCATGGTGCCCACGGCAAGAATCGCGAAATCGCGCCCCTTGCGCAGCACTTCCCACGTGCCGTACGGCGTCGCCGGAATCTCCGACATCGCGGGCGGCACCTCGGGCGACGCATCACGCGGGTAACGCAGCGAGAACGGACCATCGGTGTGCTCGACAGCGGCGCGGAGTAAGCCGAGCATTTCGGTGCCATTCTTCGGCGCCGTCACGGTCATGTTGGGCACCGTGAGCATGTACGGAATGTCGTACAAACCCATGTGCGTCTCGCCATCCTCGCCCACGAGCCCGGCGCGGTCCATCGCGAAGATGACCGGCAGCTTCTGCAGCGCCGCATCGTGAATGATGTTGTCGTAGCCACGCTGCAGGAACGTGGAGTAGATGGTCACGACCGGGCGCACGCCACGCGTCGCGAGCCCCGAGGCGAAGGTGACGCCATGTCCCTCGGCGATCCCGACGTCGAAGAACCGATTCGGATACGCCTTGGCGAAGCCAGCCGTACCCGTGCCGCCCGGCATGGCAGCCGTGATGACCGCCACATCGCTGCGCTCAGCAGCCAGTTCCACGAGTCCCTTGCCGTACACCGCCGTGTAGGCCGGATTGCCAGCCGACACGGTGATCTGCTTGCCCGTCGCCGGGTCGTGTCCGGGCGGCAGGGCGTGCCACTTCTCACCGTGTTCGCCGGCCGGGAACCCCTTGCCCTTCTGCGTAATCACGTGCACGAGACGCGGCGTGTTCATATCACGCACCGCGGCGAAGGTGTCCATCAGCGCGTCGATATCGTGCCCATCGATGGGGCCGAAATACCGGAATCCGAGTTCCTCAAACAGCACGCCCGGGGTGAGGAACGACTTCACGCTCTCCTCCCACTTTCTCAGGAGGGTACCGGCCGACTGGAACGGCTGCGGCGCGTGATCGACGATGTCGCCGATGCGTGAGCGCAGACGATTGTAGAGCGGGTTGCGCTGAATGCTGGTGAGATACTTGTGCATGGCGCCCACATTGGGCGCGATCGACATCTCGTTGTCGTTGAGTACGACGATGATGTCGCGATCGGAGTGACCAGCATTGTTGAGCCCCTCGTAGGCAAGCCCCGAACCGAGCGAACCGTCTCCGATGATGGCGACGGCCTTGAACGCCTCGCCCATCACGTCGCGTCCGGCGGCCATGCCCAACGCGGCCGAGATGGCCGTGGCGGCGTGCCCCGCGCCGAACGTGTCGTACTCGCTCTCGGTCCGCTTCAGGAACCCGGAGAGGCCGCCTTCCTGGCGTAGCGTCTCCATACGGTCGTTGCGACCGGTGAGCAGCTTGTGCGGGTAGGCCTGATGGCCCACGTCCCAAACCAGCTGGTCGGTGGGCGTGTCGAAGATCGCGTGCAGGGCGATGGTGAGCTCCACCACGCCGAGGCCGGCGCCGATGTGTCCGCCGGTCCGCGAGCACACATCGATGAGCCGGTCGCGAACATCCTGCGCGAGGGTGCGCAGTTCATCGCGCGAGAGGCGACGAACGTCGGCCGGTGACTTGATGCCTTCGAGAAGAGACATGGGATCTCGGGGAATGCGGGAACCGCGGTCGAACGAGGAGACAACTCGGAAAAACGCGACGGGGCCACCGTCTCAGGAACGGCGCTCCACGATGTAGCGCGCCAATTGCTCGAGAGTGGGGGTCAGCAACCCCTCTTCCTGCAATGCCGCGCACCCATCTTCCACCAACGCAACAGCGCGCTCAATCGCTCCCTCGACCCCCAGAAGGGCCGGATAGGTGCTCTTGTTCAGGTCCAGATCGCGCGCGGCGGTCTTGCCCAACTGGTCGGTCGTGGCCGTGATGTCGAGGACGTCGTCGGCAATCTGGAACGCCAGGCCGATGGCTGCGCCGTAGCGCGCCAGTGCCTCGCGGCGGGAGGCCGGCGCCATCGCCGCGCGCGCACCCAGCGTAACCGACGCCATGATGAGCGCTCCCGTCTTGAGCCGGTGTACCCGTTCCATCGCCTCAAGGGTCAGGTGCACCCCTTCCCCCTCGAGATCGAGCAGCTGGCCGCCGATCATGCCGCCGGCCCCCGACGCCTCCATGAGATCGCGAACGATGTCACCCGCCACCGCATCGCTCAAACCAAGCGCCTTGGCCGCATGCCACGCACAGCGCGCCGCGAGGGGCACCATGGCCAAACCGGCCGCCGTGGCCGCCGGCACCCCGTACACGCGGTGGACGGTGGGGCGTCCACGGCGCACGTCGTCGTCGTCCATGCACGGGAGGTCATCGTGCACGAGCGAGTATGCATGCACCACCTCCACCGACGCGGCGAGATCGAGGGCGTCCCCCGTTCCCCCGCACGCCTTGTAGGCCTCGAGGAGCAAAATGGCGCGGAGCCGCTTGCCCTCACCCAGGAGCGCGTAGCGAATGGCCTCGGCCGTCAACGGCGCGACATCGCTCAGCCAGCGCGCACAGAATCCATCGAGCGCGCGCTGCACCTCGACCCGTTCGCGCCCGAACGATGGACCGGTCCCCGAGCCGATGGGCGAACCGTGGGTGACGGTCATCGTTCAGGCCCCCAGGTCGACAACGGAGAACGACCCATCGGCGGCCTCCACGAGCTGCTGCACCCGCGCGTCGACCGTCTTCAATGCGGCCCCCGCGGTGCGCAAATGCCCAATACCCTCTTCGAAAAGCCGCAAGGCCTCATCGAGATCGAGGTCATTGCGTTCGAGAACGCGCACGATTTCCTCGAGGCGCGTCAGCGACTGCTCGAACGAAAGCTCGGTCATGCGCGGGTGGGGTTGGTCGTGTCGTCCATCGGGGCGGGCGCGCTCGTCATGCCATCCGGAAGCGGGCGGTTTGTGCCGGCGGTCGCCTCCACGATCCCGTCGCGCAGCCAGAGATCGAACGGCGCGCCGGGTACAAATTGATTCCGACTGCTCAAAGTAGCGCCCCCGGGCGTTCGCGCCACCGCAAAACCGCGCGAGAGCGTGCTAAGGGGGGAGAGAGCGTGCAACTGCCCGGCGATGGTCTCCACCTTGCCGCGCCGCCGCTCCACGACGCGCTGCGCCGCCAAGGCGAGCCGCTTTTGGACCTGCGAGAGCGACGCGATGGCCCGGTCTTCCCGGCGCCGCGCGGCGGCTGCCAGGCGCTTTCCCAAGGCGTCCACCCGGGCCACCACCTCCCGGCGTGAGGGCACAGCCAGCTCGGCCGCCGCCGAGGGGGTGGCGGCCCGAACGTCGGCCACGAGGTCGCAGATGCTCACGTCCACCTCGTGGCCGACCGCCGAAATGGTGGGGATGGGGCAGGCCGCGAGTGCCCTCGCCACCCGCTCATCGTTGAACGCCCAGAGGTCCTCCCGCGACCCGCCCCCGCGCCCGATGATCAGCACGTCCGCATCCCCCCAGCGGCGGAGCTGCTCGATGGCCGCGACCAGCGATTCCGGCGCGCCCTCTCCCTGCACCTTCGCGGGGATGATCACGAGTTCGACATCGGCGCTCCGGTTCCGCGACACCGTGATGATGTCGTGCATCGCGGCGCCATCCGGACTCGTGATCACGGCGACCCGCCGCGGAAACGCCGGAAGGGGGCGCTTGCGCGCCGGGTCGAGCAAGCCGTCCTTCTCGAGCCGCAGCCGGGTCTGCTCGAGCGCCTTGCGCCACAAGCCATCGCCAGCCGCCTCGAGCGCGCGCACCGAGAACTGCAGGTCGCCGCGCACGGGCCACACGGTCATCTGGCCGAGCGCGAGTACCTCCATCCCGTCGTCGGGGGGCGCGGGAATCCGCTTGGCGGCGGAGCTCCAGATGACGCAGTTCACCTGCGCCTCCCGGTCCTTCAGCGAGAAGTACCAGTGGCCGTTCCGGTGCGCCTTGAAGTTGCTGACCTCTCCACGCACCCAGAGCGGCGGAAAGGCGCCTTCGATGACGTCCTTCGCCGCCGCCGTAAGCGTGTGGACCGCGATCGCCGATTCCGGCGCGCTGCCCGGTGAGGCGTCGGCGGGCACCGACGGACCGTAACCGCTGGTGCGACCCGAGGCCATCGTCAGCGGCTCCTCAGCGGGCGCTCAACGTGCGTTCGGCCGCGCGCACCGTATTGCGCAGCAGCATGGCGATGGTCATCGGGCCCACGCCTCCCGGCACGGGCGTGATCTTCGAGGCGACCTCCACCGCGCTGTCGAAATGCACATCGCCGCACAGCCGCGTGCCCTTGGCCTTGGTGGCATCAGGCTTCGTGTTCATCCCCACGTCGATCACGACGGCACCCGGCTTGATCATGTCCCCCGTGATCATCTCCGCGCGACCGATGGCGGCGATGAGGATGTCAGCCCGCCGGGTGTGAAACGCGAGATCCTTCGTGCGGCTGTGGCACACCGTCACCGTGGCATCCCCGCCGGCGCGCCCCTGCACCAGCAACGCCGCCATGGGCTTCCCCACGATGTTGCTACGTCCCACGATCACCGCCTCGGCACCACGTGTGTCCACCCCGCTGCGCACCAGCAGCTCGATCACACCGGCCGGCGTGCAGGAGACGAACCCATCCGTGTGCCCGATGAGCAGCTTGCCCACGTTCACCGGATGAAAACCATCCACATCCTTTTCCGGAAGAATGTGGCGGATGACCGTATCCGGATCGATGTGCGCGGGCAGTGGCATCTGCACGAGAATGCCGTGCACCGACGCATCGGTGTTGAGCCGCTCGACGAGAGCGAGCAATTCGTCCTGACTGGTGCTGGCCGGCAAGCGGATCGTCTCGCCATGCATGCCGGCCGCCTTCGAGGCCTTCTCCTTGGCGCCCACGTAGGTGGCGCTCGCCGAGTCGTCGCCGACGAGTACCACCGTGAGCCCCGGCACTACGCCCCGCGCGGCAAGGGCCGCAACGTCCGCCGCCACTTCGTTGCGGATCGTTTCCGCAATCGCCTTGCCGTCGATCAGTTCAGCGCGCAAAGTCCACCGCCCGGCTTTCTCGGATGACCACGACCTTGATCTGGCCGGGGTACTGCAATTCGGATTCGATACGGCGCGCGATCTCTTCGCTCATCGCCGTCATGCGCACATCGTCCACCTGCTCCGGCGTCACCACCACGCGCACTTCGCGACCCGCCTGAATGGCGAAGACGCGCTCCACGCCGCGGTAGCTCGACGCAATTTTTTCGAGCCCTTCGAGGCGCTTCACGTACGTTTCGAACGCCTCGCGACGCGCTCCGGGGCGCGACCCCGAAATGCCGTCAGCCGCCTGCACCAGCACCGAGACTTCGCTCTCGTGCGGCACATCGTCGTGGTGCGCCGCAATGCAGTTCACCACCAGCGGGTTCTCTCCGTACTTGGTGGCAACCTCCACGCCCAGTTGCACGTGCGTACCCTCGTGCTCGTGCGTCAGCACCTTGCCGATGTCATGCAGTAAAGCGCCGCGCTTCGCGAGCGCCACATCGAGACCGAGCTCAGCCGCCATCATGCCGGCCAGCCACGCAACTTCCTTGCTGTGGGCGAGGATGTTCTGACCGTAGCTCGTACGCCACTTCATACGTCCGATGAGCTTGATGAGCTCCGGATGCAGCCCGGCGACGCCGACATCGTACGCGGCCTGCTCACCGGTTTCCACGATGGCCGTGTCGACCTCCTTGCGCGCCTTGGCCACCACTTCCTCGATGCGCCCCGGATGGATGCGCCCATCGCTTACCAGCTTTTCGAGCGCCAGACGCGCCGTTTCACGACGTACGGGATCGAAGCACGACACGACCACCGTATCCGGCGTGTCATCGATGATCACGTCGACGCCGGTGGCCAACTCGAACGCACGGATGTTGCGCCCCTCGCGCCCAATGATGCGTCCCTTCATCTCATCATTCGGAAGGGAAACCGCGGACACGGTACTCTCGGCCGTTGTCTCGGCCGCCACGCGCTGCACCGCCAGTGCGACGATCTTCTTGGCTTCGCGCTCGGCGTTCCGCTTGGCCGTTTCGCGGATTTCACGGAGGCGGCTCGCGGCATCCGCCAGCGCCTCGTCTTCGAGCCGGCGAACGAGTTCGGCCTTGGCCTGATCGGCGCTCAGCCCGGCGAGCTGTTCGAGGCGGCGGCGTTCATCGGCGATCAGACGCTCGAGCTCCAGCTCGCGCGCTCCGGCGGCACCCTCGCGGACCCCGAGCTCCTTGCCGCGCTGCTGCAAATCGTGCTCACGCCCCTCGAGCGATTCGCGCGCGCGGTCGAGCTGGGCTTCGCGCTCCACCACGCGCTTTTCCTCACGCTCCACATCGAGCCGGCGCTGCCGCACCTCCAGCTCCTGCGCCTCGCGAAGCTGCAGCAACTCCTCGCGTCCGGAGACGACGGCTCCCTTACGGATGTTCTCCGCCTCGCGCCCCGCCTCTTCGAGGATGCGCGTGGCCGTTTCTTCGGCCGTGGCCTTCGCCCGCTGCTGCGCGACAATCTCGGCCTGTCGCCCAGACTTCCGTCCGAAGACGAAGCCGAGGACGGCCGCGACTACACCCAGGGCGCCGATCAGCGCCGCGAGGGGGAATTCTCCCATGGGGATCTATACTCCACCGCGCCAGCGCGGGTTGGATCGTGAACCGCCGGATCTATCGTTCTACGGCTCGTGGACCCTGGCCAGCGGGAACATCAGCAGCGCCTTGGGGCGCGCATCCCGCGGTGGTCATCCGTGAGCCATTGGACAGATAGTACGGACCGACGGTAGCCCCCGCAACAGGGCCATCCGACACGACCCGCTCCTTGGCCCGGGCTACGCTGCCCCAGCCTCGTCGCCGCGCTTCGCTGGGGGTAGCAGCGGCCGGATATCTGATGCCAGCTGCTTCATATCCGCCGTCACGCCGTCCAACGCCGAGCGCTCCCGGAACAGATCGTCCGTGATCTGCAGGGCCGCCAGAATGGCCGCCTTCTGAGTCTCCATGGTCGTGCTGCCGCTCATGATCGCCCGGATCGTTCGGTCGACATGCTCGGCCACCGCCTTGGTGTGCTCGGCGGACGCCTCGGTGCGCAGGGTGTACTCGTCCCCCATGATGCGCACCTTCACCACCGCTCGCTGGTCCATCATCGCTCGGCCCCCTGCTGCGTCTGTTGGCGAAGGAACCGGACCCGCTCCGTCAGCTGTGCCGTCTTTTCCCTCGCCTCGTCGAGACGGGCCCGGAGCCGCTCATTCTCCCGGAGCAGCTCCTGGTCACGCGCCTCGGGGGTCGACTTGGCCGAGACTTCCGCGAACGCCGCCTGCACTCGCTGCACCTCGCCGCGCGCTGTGAGGAGTTGGGCCTCCAGGGTGCGCGCCTGCACGAGCGCCGCATCACGCGACGCCTGGGTATCCTCGACCTGCTGCCGCACCTCGTCGAGCTTTCCGTTCATCCCGGCGAGGATCTGCTCAAGCTCTCGCGAACGTGCCTCAGCCGCGAGCGCCCGCCGGCGGAAGCCCGCCAGCTGGTCGCTCAGATTTCGTACGAGCGTGTCGAGCTCGCGAAAAGCCGCCGCTTCAGGACGCACGAGGACGGATACCCAATTCCTTGTCGAGAATCTCGAGGAGACGGGACCGGCGTCCCTCGATCTCCTTGTCACGCAGGGTGCGCTCCGGATGCCGCCACGTCAACCGCCACGCGAGACTCCGCACGCCGGCAGGAATGCCCGCCCCGCGGAATTCGTCGAACAGTTCCACGCGCTCCAGCAATTCCCCGCCGGCCGTCCGAATCGTCGCTTCCACGGTCGACGACAACGTTGCGTCGGGGACGAGCAACGCGAGGTCGATTTCCGCTGCGGGCGTCGTGGGCAACGGCGAGAAGCGCACCGCGCGCGTCGCTCCCGACTCGCGATCCGCGGGCGCGTGGGCATGCGAACGCGGCGGCGCGACGTCATCGCTCGAGAGTTCGCCCAACGTGATCTCCACGCCCCACGCGTCGGTTGCCCACACGGGCTTATCGAGCGCTACCTGCTCCACCTGACCCACAAGCCCCAGCCCATCCACATCGACCGCCCAGAGAGCGGGCGCCGACGCGGCAGTCAACCGCACGGCACGCCCCGGAAAGGCCGCGGCCACCAGACGCTCAGCGAGTTCCTTGGCATCCCACACATCGAACGCCGGGGGATCTGGCTCCGTGAAGTGCGCCGGGCGACGGGCCCCCATGAGCAACACGCCCACGCGCATTTCCTCACGCGGCAGACGCGCCGCGCGCGGTACAAACACGTTGCCGATCTCGAACAGTCGCAGGTTGCCCTGCATGCGGGAGAGATTGTACTCCGCACGACGCGCCAGCGTATCGAGCACCGACGCGCGCAGGAACGGCTCGTCCTCGGCGAGCGGATTCCGCACGCGCGGACTGGTCGCGTCACCGCTCGCCGTGAATGGCATGGGACGTGTCTCGGCGAGGCCCAACCCCACCAGCACATCGCGCACACGCCGCGAGGCAAGGTGCAGCGGATGGTCAGGCGCGGTCCCCGGACGGAACGGACGCAGTTCATCTGGGAGCGCATCGAACCCGACGAGTCGCGCCACCTCTTCGATGAGATCGACTTCAAGGAGCAGATCATGCCGCCACGACGGCGCGTGCACGGCCAGCGCGTCGCCTTCGGGCGTCACGAGGCAGCCGAGCGATTCGAGGCGACGCACGATCTCTTCGGTGGGCACGGCCATACCGAGCAACCGCGCGAGGCGCGCCGGCCGCAACGAAACGGCTGCGCGCGCAGCCGGTACCGTGCCCGCGTCGAGCACTTCGACGACGTCGCCGCCCGCCACCTGCGTGATAAGTGCAGCAGCGAGTCGCGCCACGTCCTGGGTGTTCCCAACATCGATGCCACGCTCGTATCGATAGCTCGCGTCGGTGTTGAGTCCCACGGCCTTCCGCACTCTGCGCACGAACCGGGGGTCGAACACGGCCACTTCGAGCAACACGTCCGTCGTGGTCTCCGTAACCTCACTGTGCAGCCCGCCCATCACGCCCGCGAGCGCCACCGGTGCCGCCCCATCGCAGATGCACACCGTGCCGGCGGCGAGGGCACGCTCCGTTCCATCCAGCGTGACGATAGCTTCGCCCTCGCGGGTGGCGCGCACCACGATGGACTTGCCAGAAAGCTTGGCCAGATCGAACGCATGCACCGGCTGACCGAGGCCATGCAGCACGTAATTGGTGGCGTCGACGACATTGCTGATGCTGCGCGCGCCGATGCCATCGAGGCGCTGCTTGAGCCACTCGGGGCTCGGCCCCACCTTCACGCCCTTGATGATCACCGCCACGTACCGGGGACACGCATGCGTATCGGCGAGTGTCACGGCCGCGTGCGTCCCCTGCACCGTCGTGTCGCCGCACCTGGCCTCGACCGTTGACGGCACCACCGTGATGTCGGCCGGCACATGGCGCATGGCGACACCGGTGATCGCGCTCACTTCACGCGCGACCCCCACGTGCGACAGCAGGTCCGGGCGATTGGGCAACACATCGAGATCGAGGCG
>NZ_JBIJAW010000087.1:0-11334 GCF_044345575.1 Gemmatimonas sp. | reverse complement strand
CCGTGTGGTACGCGAGCACGCGGCGGCGCTACACCATGCCAAGCGCGCCTTGGGCGACCTGAGCCGCGAGGATGAACTCGAAGCGGCGGCGATTGCCCTGCGCGCCGGCCTCGACGAGCGCGCCGTGGAGGCGATGCGAACAAGCCGCGGGCGGGAATCAGTGGTGGTGCCGCTGGTGGTCCTCACCGACCTTGTCCGGCGTGGCGTCCCCATGGCCAATGCCCAGGAGGCGGTAGCCAGGCTCGCACGGGCGCCGCGGTCCGACGACATCTTGCTCGGGCTGCAGGCGACGGTCGCCAAGAATGCGCAGCGGGGACCCGGGATGGCTCTCGATGCGCTCAATCGCTACGTTCAGGCCACAGGGGTGCCGCCCGCGGTGGCAGCGCCCATCTCTCCCGACCGCAAACCGGTCCGCCCGCCCGAACCGTGACGCTTCGCCGACGTACCGCCCGTGCGTTGCGCCGCCGCTCCCTCCGGAGCAGTGGATGGGCCATGCCGTGCGCGTTGCCATGCGCGCTGGCGGTCTTCGAAGCGGCGCCGCTCTCGGCGCTGCACGCGCAGGTGCGTGGCGATGCCCCCATGGCGCCCGCCGCCACTATCGGGCCGGTCACCGATGCCCCGACCTTCTCGGTGCTCGGCGTCGCGTCGCTCCCCAACGGCAGCGGCAACGCGCTTGCCCAGCGCAATGACGTGTGGCTGGGCGCCACGCAGTCGATGGGTCGTATCGGGCGCGTGAGCGTGGCCGCACTCGCCAGCGGTAATCTGCGCCTGGAAGACGGCATGACGGGCGGTGCGCAGTCGCAGGGGTTGTTGACCCTTCGCGCCCGCACGCGCGTGGGCGAGAACCGCATCTGGAGTGCCGTCAGCTACGGCCGCTCCGCGGTCAACGGCACCCCCGCGTCGGGCGTGTACGGCGAAAAGGCGCTGATGTCCGGCATGGGGTCCACGCCGGTTCTGGCCTCGCCGTCGCCCGTCGATACCACCGTCACGCGCCGTGTCGATGCCGGGCAATTGGCACGAGCCGAAGCGGGGCTCGTGACCACCTACGCCGGTATCGAATTCGCCGTCGGCATGTCGTATGAGCGCGCCACGCGCGTGACCAGACAGACGATGAGCGTGGACGTGCCGCGCGTGAGCGTGAGTGTCCCGAGCAATGCCGGACAGGTGACCAGCAGCTCGCTGCGCACGGTGCAGCGTCGCGATCTCGCGACCGGTATCGCCTCGGTCGGTTTCAACACCGGCCAGACGCAATGGCTCGTGTCCGTCACGGCCCCCGTGGCGAGTTGGCTGCGCAGCGATGCCCTCGCTCCTCTACCCCAGGCCGTGCCTACCGTCGCCTCGCTCGCGGTCGTGCAGCCCGTCACCGGATGGCTGTCGCTGGTAGGCGCCGCGGCCAGCAATGCGGCCACGATGCAGGGGGCCATGCTGCGTGACGAACTGCGCCCCCGGTCCACAGCGAACTTCTCACCGGTGGTGGCGCTTGGCGTGCGGCTCTCGCGGCTGCCGTGGCGCGATGGCGACGGAACGCCCACGGGCATTCTCGCCTTCGAGACGCGCACACTTGGCACGGTAGACAGCCTGTCGGTGGAACATGCGCAGGCTGAGGCGCCGGAGAGCGACGAATCGGGTCAATCGCTGGTGCGTGACACGCTGCGGGTGGTGCTGCTCGTGGATGCCCCGCGCGCCGAATCCGTGGAACTCATGGGCGACGCGACGCAGTGGAGCATCACGCGCATGCGTCGGCTCACGAGCGGGCGCTGGCGCGCCGAGCTCAAGCTACCGCCGGGGGCCCATCGGCTCGCCGTGCGAGCCGATGGTGGCCAGTGGATCGCCCCCCCGGGGCTGCCCATCGGCAACGACGAATTCGGGAGTGCGGTGGGCGTGCTGGTCGTCCGACGGTAACAGCTCCGAACGTCCGACCTCCGATCATTTAGCGCTTCGGCCGCACTCTGATCGTCTGCGTGGTGGAGTCCGTCACGCCTGCTCCGCTTACGAGCACCGTCAGCTGGTAGTCGCCCGCCGCCACCGGCGGGAAGTTCAGCGTCAGGCTGCGCCCCGGGCCGCCATCCGGTCGGCCATTGTCGTTGTATTTGATCGACACCGGTGTGAGTGCCTTCGACAATCCGATGGAGGCGCCGAGCTTCTGCATGAAGCTCGCGCCGAGGCGCGTGGCGCGGATCGAGACCTGCAGCGGCGCGTTGGGCGAGGCCGGACGGTACATCTCCCAGTAGATACCGATCCGTGTGCCCCCCTCGATTTCGAGCGACCCGTACGCTTGCCCCGCATTGCGCTCGAGTGAAGGCGTCGGCGATTCATCGCCGCGCTGCAGCAGGAGGTAATCGGAGAGGCGGGTGTCGGTCGGCAGCGGCTGCACCACCGTACGCACGCGGGCCGCGCGCTTCCCGACCGGGGCCAACACCTCGAGGCTCGCGATCGTGGGCGATGTGAACGGCACGAGCACGGCCCCGTTGGCACCGGCGCTGTCCTTGGTCACCGTACGCGCCGCGCTGCCGTCGAGCCGGTCGAGCGTGAGTCCGGCCGTATACGGCGCGCGTCCCATCTCCAGCTCGCGCATGAGGCGATAGCCGCCGGCAAGTAACGTGGTGTCACCACGACGGAAGCGCGCGAACTGATACGGCAGATTACCGAAGCCGTTCGCATAGCGCGTGCTGTAGCGCATGCGCGCCTTCTTGCGCTTCGGATCCCAATCACCGGCCTGCGCCGAGAGCGGATTCTCGATGGCTTCGACGGTGGGCATGAAGTCGTAACTCGGCGTGGGCTCGTGCCCGACGACCTGGGGCGGGCGCGGATCGGCCACCCCGCCATTCTGCACCGACCACGCCGTGGGCCACCCGTAGCGCACCTGCGATTCCAGCAAATCGTCTCCCCACTGCAGATCGTAGGGAATGCGCCCGAGCGAATGCACGCGCGACATCGTGCGCCGGGCGAACAGTTCGTTGCGGACGTCGTTGCCTGGCAGCATCCACAGCGGCTGCGCGAGACGGAGCACGCGCGCGTTGCGCGCCTGCCTCCCCTCGCATCCCATCGCCTTGTACGGCTCGTGCTGGAACGGATCGAGCCACATGGTGATGTCGGTCCACGCACAACGCTGTTCCGCCGGCATGGAGACAAGCGCCTTGTCGAACGCCTCCGCGCTGGCCGCGTGCTGATTGAGATTGTGCAGCGCGAGCCCGCGCAGCGCCTGGCACCACCACTCGGTACCCGCACAGGCGCGCGCCGCGGTGATGGCCATGTCGGCGAAGCCGCCTTCGATCGCGTAGCGCACGCGCATGCCACTCACCCAATCATCCTTGGGATCGGCGGCCTGCGCGCGACCGAGCAGATCGAGCAGTTGCTCCCGCTCGAGTTTCGCGTCAGCGCGCTCGGCAGGCGGCGGTACGTCGCCGTTGTTGTTCCAATAGCAGATGCGACCGAGCGGCACTTCGCATGATGCGTCGGCCCCGCCGTTGTAGAAGCGCAGACCGAGGCGGTGATTGCGCTCGAACGCTTCCTGCTGCCCGCGGGCCGACGAGCCGAGGGCACTCAGGCTGTTGGTGTTGCCACGCAGCGGATCACGCGACGCGGCGAAGCGATTGGTGTCGATGGGCGACGCGCTGGTCGCCGCGGCCGCGTTCTGCGCCGTCAGGATCTGCGGGGCGAGCCCCACGCCGGCGATCAGCCCGAGCGATGCCACAGCGAGGCAGGGGCGACGAATCCAGGAAGCAAACCGACCGACGAGCTGAGTCACGAGCTGATCCACGTGTGCTGAGCGAAGAGTGGCGGCGGGCCAGACGACCCGCAGCTGCAACCTATCGTCCGGAGCCTCGCGCGGCAGCCGGGTGGGGACGTTCGGTGTCAGAACCGCAGCGTCACCCCCACCGTGAGGGCCCAGTTGTGCGCGAGATTGCCCTCGGTCCGAAAGCCGATGGCGTCTTCGGAGTTGAAGCGTCCGATCCAATCCTTGGCCTGCACGCCGAGCATCGGCGCGTTGGTCGTGGCGAGACTCGTCCCCACCGGCCCGTCATACCAGTTGCCGGTAACGAGGTAACCCGCGTAGGGGGTGAGGTGCGCCCCCGCGCCCGTTTGGGCCTGCACCGTGGCGGCAGTGAGCGACAGAACAGTGGCGGCAACGAACGGGCGAACGAGCGAGGACGTCATGGAAAGCTCCGGTTGGTGACACGGAGCCACAGCGCAGGGTCGAGGCCAGCCGACGGAAAAAGCACAAACCCATGTCACTAAAACACTTGAAAAAACCCCGAAACTCAGCCCGTCCACAAAAGTGGACGGACGATAACGAGTTTTTGGAAGTCCAAGCAGCGAGAACCGAAAGCTGAGAACCGAAAGCTGAGAACTCCCCTGGAAATCACGCGGTCTTCGGGAGGAGTTCTCAGCTCTCAGCCTTCAGCTGTCGGTTTTTCAGTTCTCACATCCCGACGCTCGCTCCGCGCTTTTCCTGCTTCGCCTTCGCCTTGATGTTCAGCATTTCCACGATCACCGAGAAAGCCATGGCGGCGTACGTATAGCCCTTCGGGATGTGCTGCCCCATCCCCTCGGCCACCAGGTTCGTGCCGATGAGCACGAGGAACGCGAGCGCCAGCATCTTCACAGTGGGGTGGCGATCGACGAAGGCACCAATGGGCTTGGCGGCAACGAGCATCACGCACAGCGCCACCACATTGGCGAGGATCATGATGCTCACGTCTTCGGCCATACCCACAGCCGTGATGACCGAATCCAGCGAGAAAATGATGTCGAGCACCATGATCTGCGCCACCGTGGTCCAGAGCGAGCGACCCGCGCGGGCCGCTTGCTCTTCCTCGGCGTCGGGCCCTTCGAGCTTGTGGTGAATCTCCAGCGTGGCCTTCCCGATGAGGAAGAGACCACCCACCAGCAGAATCAGGTCACGTCCCGACACCGAATGGGCCAACAGTGTGAACAGCGGCCGCGTGAGTTGCATCACCCACGTGATGGAGAGCAGCAACAGCACACGGGTGACGAACGCGCCGGCCAGACCGAACGAGCGCGCCTTCGGCTGATCCTCCGGCGAGAGTTTGCCGGAGAGGATGCTGATGAAAATGATGTTGTCGATGCCGAGGACGACCTCGAGCACCGAGAGGGTGAGCAGGGATACCCACGCCTGCGGATCAGAGAGCCAGTCGAACATGCGGGAAGCATCGCCAGTTGCATTGTGAAATGGCAGTCGGGGCAGCGATCGGTGACCGAGCTCCGTACCCGGCACCCGGTCCGTTTAGTTTTCCCCCGATATGACCGGTGAACCGAACCCAAGCCCGGCGGCCGGCAAGCCCGCCGTCGTCCTCCTCTCAGGGGGACTCGACTCCACGACCGTGCTCGCGGTGGCCAAGCGCGAGGGGTATGCGCCGCACGCGATGACCTTCCGGTACGGCCAGCGGCACTCGGTGGAGATCGAGGCGGCACGCCGAGTGGCGAGCGCTATGGGCGTAGCCAAACACGTGGTGGTGGACATCGACCTGCGGCAGTGGGGCGGCTCGGCGCTGACCGCCGACGTGGACGTCCCGAAGGACCGCGACGTGGACCACGCGACCGACGAAATCCCGGTGACCTACGTGCCCGCGCGCAACACGATTTTCCTGTCGTTCGCGCTGGCCTGGGCGGAGGTGCTCGGGGCCGATGCCATCTTCATCGGGGTGAATGCCCTCGATTACTCCGGCTACCCGGACTGCCGCCCCGAATACGTGGCGGCATTCGAGCAGATGGCCAACTTGGCGACAGCGGCCGGTGTGCAGGGGACGCAGCGCCTCCACATTCATGCCCCGCTGCAGCACCTCACCAAGGCACAGATCGTCGCGCTCGGGCACGAGTTGGGCGTGGATTACAGCCTGACCACGAGTTGCTACGATCCGGAGCCGGACGGGACGGCCTGCGGGCACTGTGATGCGTGTCAGTTGCGTCTCCGCGGGTTCGCCGAAGCGGGATCGCAGGACCCTATCGCCTACGCGGGCTGACCGTGGCGTACACGGTCAAGGAGTGCTTCTACACCCTGCAGGGTGAGGGGCTCAACGCAGGTCGGGCGGCCGTGTTCTGCCGGTTCTCCGGGTGCAACCTGTGGACAGGGCGCGAAGCGGATCGCGAGACGGCCGTGTGCACCTTCTGCGATACCGACTTCGTGGGCGTGGGCCCCGACGGCGGGAAATTCACGACCGCGGCGGCGCTGGCCGCGTTCGTGAAGAGCCGGTGGCCGGCCGATGCCCCGGCCGATGTGCGCCCGCTGGTGGTGTGCACCGGCGGTGAGCCCTTGCTCCAGCTGGACGAGGCCGCGGTGGTCGCGCTGCACGCCGAGGGCTTCGAAGTGGCTGTGGAGACGAACGGAACCCAGCCCGCCGTGCCCGGACTCGACTGGATCTGCGTGAGCCCCAAGGCGAACGCGCCCGTCGTGCTCACGGCTGGCGACGAACTCAAGCTGGTGTACCCTCAGCCCCTGGCGATGCCCGAACGGTTCGAGGGGATGGCCTTCAGGCACTTCCTGCTGCAGCCCATGGACGGCCCCGACGTGGCCGCCAACACCCGATCCGCGCTCGCGTACTGCCTGGCCAACCCCAAGTGGAGGCTGAGCGTGCAGACGCACAAGGTGGTGGGGATTCGGTAGGGGCCAGAAGTTGGACTGAAAGCTGAGGACCGATAGCTGAAAGCTCCCTCCGCCGATCGCGTAATCCGCCGGGGGAGCTTTCAGCTTTCAGCTTGCAGCCGTCAGCCGTCAGCCAAACTCTCTTACTTCTAAGACACCGGCAAGTTCGATCCCCTCATCACGGCTGTAATACCCGACTCTGGCGGCGGTCTCTCCCCGTGAATAGTTTCACGATCCGCTGCTAAAGAGCGGCCTCTGCCTTACCCCTCGTCCCGGCCACGATTCCGTGATCCGTCCCCCGCGTACCCTGCTTCCTCTGCTTGCTGCCGCGCTCGTCGCGGCGGCACCGGCGCAGGCACAGGACTCCCGTGGCGTGACGTTCGAATCAAAGAAGCCGTTTGCCGCGTTCAGTGCGTCAGCCGAGCGGTTGCGCGACAGCATCGTGTCAAAGGCGCGTGGCAGCGTGGGCACGCGCTACAAGCTTGGCGGGACCAAGCCCGGCATCGGCCTCGACTGCAGCGGCCTCGTGCGGTACGCGATGAGCATGCTCGACGTGGTGATGCCGCGCACGGCGCAGGGGCAGTCGAAGGTGGGCACGGAAGTCCCGAAGGATGTCGCGGCGCTCAAGCCCGGCGATGTGCTCACGTTCGGGCGCGGCAAGCGCATCTCGCACGTCGGTATCTACGTGGGTGATGGCAAGATGGTGCACGCGAGCACCTCGCAGCGTCAGGTCATCGAGACCTCGCTCACCAAGCGAAGCCCGCTCATTCGCCAGTGGAAAGGTGTGCGCCGTTTCGTCGACGCCAACACCACCCAGTTGCGCGACAGCATTCTCGCCTTCGCCGATTCCATCTCGAAGTAACCGCGCGCTCGCGCCCTGTGGCATCGCCGCTCGTGGCCCTTGGGTCACGGGCGTTTATCATTGCGCAACGCCGGTTCGCGACGCAGCGTAGGAGGCATAGTTCCCGCCTTCCACTCATGGAGTCCCGATGCATCGGTCCCCGCATCACTTCGTTACCGCGTCCCTCGCCCTCCTCGCGGCGACGACAGCGTTCGTTTCACCGGCTCGTGCGCAGCAGGCCACCGCACCGTCGACCGCCCCGGCGAACCGCCTCACGATCGCTGACTACTTCAACTGGGAGGATGTGGCGAGTCCGTCGCTCTCTCCCGACGGTCGCCAGATCCTCTACACGCGCACGTGGATCGATCAGCTGAACGACAAGCGCGAATCGTCGGTGTGGATCATGAACGCCGACGGCACGCGCAATCGCTTCCTGGTAAAGGGCAGCGACGCGAAGTGGTCGCCCGACGGCACGCGCATCTCGTACATCGCCCCGGGTGAACCTGGTGGCGCGCAGATCTGGGTGCGCTACATGGACGCTGAAGGCGCCACCACGCAGATCACGCGGCTCACCGAGTCGCCCGACAACGTGGAGTGGAGCCCCGACGGCAAGGCACTCGCCTTCGGCATGCTCGTGCGGCAGAACGAAGAGATGCGCATCGCCATGCCCGCGCCGCCGAAGGGCGCGAAGTGGACCGAACCGCCACGCGTGGTCACCAAGGTGAAGTATCGCGCCGACCGGCAGGGCTTCTTGGAGAACGGTCTTCGTCAGCTGTTCACCGTGCCCGCCGATGGTGGCACGCCGCGTCAGGTGACGACCGGCGAGTGGGCCGCCAACGGCACCACGTGGATGCCCGACGGCAAGCGCCTGCTCTTCACCTCGCTCCGCACGCCCGACGCCGAGTACGCGTGGCGCGAAAGTGAGATCTATGCGGTGGATGTCGCGAGCGGTGCCATCAGCGCCCTCACGAAGCGCAAAGGGCCCGACAACAATCCCACGCCCTCGCCCGACGGACGCTACGTGGCCTACACCGGCTACGACAGCACCGATGCCACGTGGAAGGATGCCATTCTCTACGTGATGGATGCCGATGGCGGCAACGTGCGCGCCCTCACCGAAAAGCTCGATCGCTCACCGGCCGGGATGCTCTGGTCGCCCGACGGCAGCGGCGTGTATTTCAACGTGGAGAACGAAGGGTCGAAGAACCTGTACTTCGTATCACTCAAGGGTGACGTACGCCAGGTGACGAAGGGCGTGCAGGTGCTCACCGTGACCGACCTCGGCAAGTCGTTCATGGCGGTGGGTGTGAACACCACACCCACCAAGCCCAACGACATCGTGGCGTTCGACGTGCGCACGACGACGCTCAAGCAGCTCACCGAAGTGAATGCCGATGTGCTCGCGGGCAAGCAGCTCGCGACCACCGAAGAGGTGTGGTACACGTCGGTCGATGGCTACAAGATCCAGGGATGGATCGTGAAGCCGGCGGGCTTCGATGCCAGCAAGAAGTACCCGCTGATGCTGGAGATTCACGGCGGCCCGCACAGCATGTACAACGTGGCCTTCAACTTCTCGCGGCAGGACCACGCGTCGAACGGGTACGTAATGCTGTACACCAACCCGCGTGGCTCCACCGGGTATGGCAGTGCCTTCGGCAACGCCATCAAGAACGCATATCCCGGCAAGGACTACGACGACCTCATGGCCGGCGTGGACACCGTCTTGAACCGCGGATTCGTGGACAACAACCGGATGTACGTGTTCGGCTGTTCAGGTGGCGGTGTACTCACCAGCTGGATCGTGGGACACACCAACCGTTTCGCAGCGGCAAGCGCCAACTGCCCCGTGACCAACTGGATGAGCTTCGTGGGTACCACCGACGGTTCGAGCTGGTACTACAACTTCGCCAAATATCCGTGGGATGACCCGTCGGAGCATCTGCGGCGGTCACCGCTCATGTATGTGGGGAACGTACAGACGCCCACCATGCTCATGACCGGTGTGAACGATCTGCGCACACCGATGGGGCAGACCGAGGAGTACTACGAGGCACTCAAGGTCCGGAAGGTGCCCACGGCCATGATCCGCTTCAACAACGAGTGGCACGGCACGAGCTCGACGCCGAGCAATTTCCTCCGTACGCAGCTCTACCTGCGGAGCTGGTTCGACAAGTACCGGCAGCCGCCGACCGGCAAGATCACGCAGGAGTGAGCGACCTGCTCTTTCGCGGCCGGGGCGCAAACATCGGTGTACGCGCCCCGGCTTGGCAGCTCCGCGTGGCCGGCGCGCTGCTCGCGCTCGGACTCATGGAACTGCTGGACGGCCTCGGCGTCTTCGAAGCAGCCGGTCTGAGCATTACCTGGGCGCGCGTGACGTTCATGGCGGGGGGCGCTCTGCTGGCGCCGTCCGCCGTGGGCGTGTGGCTCTGGGGTGCCACAGCGGCCGCGGCCGGCGTGCTGCTGGCGGTGTCCTACACGCCCGTCGTGCAGCCCCTGCTCCCCGCGTTCATGCGCCGGGATGTGCCAATCCCGGGCACCACGCCCAATGCGGTGGTCGTCTTCTCCGGACTGGTAAACGGCGACGGCCGCGTCAAAGGCCCCGCCCTCGACCGACTGCTCACCGGGTTGCAGGAGGCGAAACGGCGGCGCATTCCGGCGGTGGCGCTGTCGGTGGTGGGCGACGAAAGCGACCCCACGGTTCCCGACTCTGAACGGGACCAGCGCGAGCTCGTACAGGCTTTTGCCCCCGAGGTGGAGCCGCGTTTTGTGCGCCGGGTCTTCAGCACCCGCGACGAGGCGCTGGCCTTTGCTGCCCTCGCCCGCACACACCGCTGGCAACGGGTTGTCGCCATCACCACCCCGTCGCACACCCGACGCGCCTGCGCAGCGCTCGAACGCGAGGGGATGGTGGTAGAGTGCCTGCCGGCCGTATCGCGCAGCTATTCTCCCTCCCGGTTGGCGAATCCCGTGGAACGCCGTCTCGCCTTTGCCGATGTGATGTACGAGACCGCGGCCACCCTGCTCTACCGATTCCGCGGCTGGATGTAACGACGCAGCGGTTGTGATGGGGCGCACATACCGGTGCATGATCGGTGACATGGCGCACTTTCACGGGGTGGTGAACACCAGTACGTTCCTTCCGTTCACCAGCGTTTTCCCTGAACCCGTTCCCCATGTTCGCACTTCGCGTTCGTCATCGCGCCACGGCAGCAGCGGCCATCATCGCTGCGCTGTGCACCGGCGCATGCACCGATACCGCCTCGCGCGCCCGCGCCGACTCGCTCGCCGCGGCTCTCGCCTCCGCCACCGCGGAGCGCGATTCCATTCAGGGGCTCATGGCCGGCTCGTCGGCGGACAAGGACCGCGCGCTCGCCCAGGTCGTGGAGGCCTCGAAGTTCGCCGACGAGGTGGACGCGGAGCTTCGCCAGGTGCGCGGCCTTTCGTCGAAGGTCGGTGTGAACAAGAGCGACGAGTCGGGGAAGGTCGAAGCGGCGGCGGCGCAGAAGGACATTCTCGATCGTCTCAAGCAGATGCGGCAGCGTCTCGCCGCGCGGCAGTCGCAGGTGCGCGCGCTGCTTGATACGCTCACGCGGATGCGCGCCGACTCCACCGCGGCCGCGACGCTCCTGGCGGATCTCAATGCCCGCCTCGAACAGCGGGACAAGGAGATCGCGGTGTTCCAGGAGGAGATCCGCTCGCTCCGGACGCAGAACGCCCAGCTCACCACCGACAAGCAGGTCCTCACCGATACGGTGAAGGCCATGGATGTGCGAGAGAACCGCGTGTTCTACGTGGTCTCGTCGCGCCGCCAGCTGCTCGCCGACGGTGTGGTCACCGAAGAGGGCGGCTCGCGTGGGCTGCTCATCGTGAAGCTCGGCAAGACGCTCGT
>NZ_JBIJAW010000344.1:0-3442 GCF_044345575.1 Gemmatimonas sp. | reverse complement strand
AGGCGACCGGCCAGGTGAAAAACACACGCGGCGCCGACCGTGAGCCGACGCCGCCATGTGGTTAACCTATTGGCCCGCTCGAGACTGGGCAAGCTGTTGCCGCACCATGACCTACGCGTGCTTCGCGACGCCCGGGAGCACACCGGCAGGGTCCACCGGCTCCGCCCCCTGATCGGCGAGGAGGCGCGCGGGAACGTGGGAGACGAGGCGCTGCCACATCGACTCATCCAAGCCGCGCAGCACCCTGAGCACCTCGCCAAGTACCGCACCGGATCGCCGGCTCGACACCAGCAATGCCGCGGCCCGCTGCAGAATGCGCGCGGCCATGAGCGGTTCGTCCCGCACCACCGCTTCGGCCATGCGACGCGCCAGGGCCGGATCGCTCTCGGCTTGCAAGGCGGCCGACGCAGACACGGGTGTCCAGCGTCCGCCGCTTCCCTCGATCGCGCGCAGGACCCGCTCGCGCACGACCGGCGAGGGGTCCTTCAAGAACAGCATCAGCGTCTGTCGACTAACCCCGTCCGACCACCGTGACAGTACCGCCACCGCGGTCAGCCTGACCTCGAGGCTCGAGTGCGCGGTGAGTCCACCAAGCAGATCCGGCGGTACCGGCGGCTGCTCGTCGACGAGCATCAGGAGGACCCGCTGCACCAGACGCGGATCCTGCAACCGCAACGCAATCGCGACGGACTCGGCCGGCAACAGGGCGCGGGCACCACTGCCATCACCCTCGGCGAGCGCTACCACCTCCGACCCCAGCCGGGCGACGCCCTCACCACTGGCAGGCGAGGGCGCGACGGTCGCTGCGGCGCCCATCTCAGCTGCCGGTGTAGTTCACCGCCACACTGATCGTCCCGGCGTAGCTACCCGCCGCCTGGTTGGCCGCCGGCGTCGCCGTGGCACGGATGCGAAGGAAGTAGCTCTGGGCGCTGGCCGCCGCACCACCCATCGTCACGTTGAGGGCGTTCGCCGTGCCCGTGTTCAAGGTCACAACCGCCCCGGTACCGTCGGCGTCGTTCGTCCCGTGACGCAGCTCGACCGCGCTGAGCGGAATGTTGTTGCCACCGGTCGCAATGTTCTCCGGCACGGTGATGCTCAGCGCGAGCTCCGCACCGCCCTCTCCCGTGATGGTGAAACGGGCGCGGCCGCCGCTGGCGGCGTTGTCCGTCCATGCAATCGTCTTCGCCGTGAACGGCGAGAAGAGATTACCGAAGCGCAACGCTTCGTTGCTCGTGATGGCAAGGGGCGTGAAGACGCGCGCGCTGACCTGCGTGGTCGCCGTCTGCGTCGGGCTCGCTTGCGCAGCGAGGGGAGCCGCAAAGGCGAGCGAAAGGGCAATGGCCGCAACGGCGGCGCGCTGGCTGGTAAGGATCATCGTCGGTCCTTGGCAATGGATGAGTTGTCGGAGAGGCTCGAAGCCCCAACCCTGCGTTCGGCCTCCCCCCAGATGACCACCTCATGACAGGGGGCCTGAGACGCCGCATTTGGATGTATCGGCACCGGTGAAAAAAACTTTAGAAATCTTTTTACCGATTTTTTTGCCGAGAACTGGAACAAGAAATGAAGTGACCTTCACCTCATCAGTTAAGTCCTGTTCATGGCATGCCGATACATCTCTCAGATAAAGCGGGCACGGCCGTTCGTTAAACCATACCCGCGCACCTGCTGAGCACCGCATCGCCGTTCGCCTCTTCCATTAATACCCGAGAATTATCCACGTGCCGGTCTGGACTCGCGCTCTCCGGGCATTCGCCGCCATCGCGGTGCTGCCCCTCTGGTTGCCCCTCTGGGGGCAGGCGGCGAGCGTTTCTCCTCAGGCGGTACTCCTGACCGATCGGCGGCCCTCGGGATCGATCACGGTACTCAATCCCAACACGGCGCCGATCGATATCGCGCTGGGGGTGCGGTACGGCTACGTCACGTCGGACAGTGCGACCGGCCGCACGACGGTGAAGTTCCTGACCGACAGCATCCCGGGCAACTCGGCCACTCGCCTTGTGCGCTTTGCGCCGGCGCGATTCCGCTTGCCACCCGGTGGGTCGCAGATCGTACGGTTCGTCGCGGTGACACCCGACAATCTCCCAGAGGGGGAGTATTGGGGTCGCGTCACGGTCGCGGCCGCGGCTGTGACCGACGACGGCCTCGCCGACGCGACCGTTCGCGTCTCAGGCAGCGTCAATATTGAAGTGCAGACCGTGATCCCGCTCTTCTTTAGAAAGGGGCGACTCGCCACGGCACTACGCGGCCAGGTGGCAGGGGCAACCCGCCACGACAACGTGGTGCAGGTGCAACCGCACTTCGAACGGTCCGGTAATGGCGTGAGCATCGGCCTCGCTCGTCTCGACGTGCTCGACAGCGCGAACACGGTGCTGCACAGCACCACGCGACAGCTCGCCGTGTATGATCGTCTCGATCCGCTCTATGAGCTGACACTCCCCGGCGAAACCGCCGGCCGAGCGGCCCGCGTCCGGATCACGGTCACGTCGAACCGCCCGGATCTTCCTGAGGGTTTGCCGCTCACGTTCCCGCCGTTGGTGCTGAATGCCGAGATCACGAAGGGCGCGGGGGCTCCGGAATCCTCGAGTCCAGTGATGGAAGAGCCCGACGGGGAGCCGGACGTTGCCGAGCTTCACCCAAGCACGCTTCCGCCGATCTGGGAAGACGGTGGAGCCCCGCCCCCGTTTGCCGCGGTCGAACAAATGCAGGGCGATCTCGTCCGCGCGTCCGACGCCGACTCCACACCGGCCCGTCGGCGATCGCCAGCGGGGCGCGACACCATCGTCATCGCTCCTGTCTCACCCGACCCGCCAGCACCGGGGCCGGGTGATGGCGCATTGACGATCCTCGCGGTCCTCATCGGCGAAGAAGAGCTCGGGACGTTGCTGACCGAGGAAGGCGCGTCACCCGATCGCCCGCTCATTCCATTGACCCGCTTCGCGAACCTGATCGGCGCCGGGGTGGAAGTCGACCATGGTGGTACCCAGTGGCAGCTCGTGCTGCGAACGGCGGTCCCAACCAAAGCCAGTCTCGATGTCCTGACAGGTCGAGCCACGCGCCAGCGCGGCGCGGCCCGCGCCGAAGTGCGCTCCTTCCCTCTCCCGTTCGGCCGCCGTCTGCGCGATGAGTGGTACGTCGATCTCGCCGTACTGGAGTGGCTCACGAACATCGGCCTGCGAATCGACGCGCCGACGGCCAGCTTGCTTGTGGACACGCGCCGCGAACGGCTGCCACGCTTCGCTGCGGAAATCGGGCGTCGTGAACGCGGGGGCATGATGACCGATGAGGTGCTCTCTGCGCCGCGCCGAGAGGGCGAGCGACTCCACTGGAGCGGGTGGAAGCCCGCCGGTCTGTCGACCACCTATATGCACAGCGTCGACAACCAGCTGGGAGACTTCGCCAGCGCGATGACGATCGGCACGACGGTGCTCGGCGGCGGGTTGGC
>NZ_JBIJAW010000086.1:0-11379 GCF_044345575.1 Gemmatimonas sp. | reverse complement strand
CGCAAGCTCGTGGAGGGCGGGTCGCTCACCATCGTGGCGACGGCGCTCATCGAAACCAACTCGCGCATGGACGAGCTGATCTTCGAGGAGTTCAAGGGCACCGGCAACATGGAACTCGTGCTCGACCGCAAGCTCGCCGAAAAGCGGATCTTCCCGGCCATCGACATCAACAAGTCGGGGACGCGGCGCGAAGAGCTGCTCCTCTCGCAGAAGGAGCAGCAGCGCGTCTTCCTGTTGCGCACCTTTCTCGCCGACATGCCGAGCGACGAGGCCATGCTCTTCCTGCTCAAGCGCATGGAGCGGGCGCAGAACAATCAGGAGTTCTTCGAGCAGATGGCCGAAGCGTGACGGCGGCATCGGCAGCACGGCTGTTCGCGGTGGACTGGGGCGACAAACGCATTGGCCTCGCCATCAGTGATGAACTCGGCATGCTCGCGTCCCCTGTGGGTATCATCGCACGCCGTGCCGGAAAGCGGCCGCCCATCGCCGAGCTGATGCGTCAAGCGGAGGAACTCGGCGCGCAGGGGTACGTGTTCGGATTGCCGCTCGATCCCGGTGGCAACGAAACCGATCGCACCCGCGAAGTGCGCGATGTCGCCGCGAAACTCGTCGCGCGGCAGTCGCTCCCGGTGCGACTCGTCGACGAACGCTTCACCACCTCCGCTGCCCTGCGCAGCATCAAGGAGCAGGGTGGCAGCACCCGAGGCCGCAAGGGTGACGTGGACGCCATGGCCGCCTGTGTGCTGCTGGAAAGCGTGCTCCGCGCGGCGGCGCAGGGTGTGGCACTCGGTGAAGCGGTCCTTGGAGGCGCGGCGGAGATGAGGCACGGGGACGACGCGGATGGCCCGTAAGCGTTCCAAGCACTCGCGCTTCATCCGCCTCGGCGCCCTCGCGTTCTCGGTCGTGCTGCTGGCGTGGCTGTGGCGGGAGATCGGCGGCGGCAGTGGAGCATCGGGTGCAGCATCACGCGTGATCATCCCGAAAGGGGTGAGCCTTCGTGTCGCCGCCGATTCGTTAGCGGCGCACGAGGTCATCGGCTCCACACGACTGTTTCGATTGTTTGCGCGCCTCACCGGCGCCGAGACGGACATCAAGCCCGGTACCTACCAGTTCGTGGCGGGCGCCGGCTATCGCGATGTGCTCGATGCCCTCGTGACGGGCCGCGGTCTCATGACCACCGTGGTGATTCCCGAGGGCTTCGACGTACGGGACATCGCGCCGGTGCTGGCCAAGGCGCTGCGTGTGCCTGCGGACTCCGTGCGCGCCGCAGTGACCGATACCGCGTGGCAGCGCGAACTCGACATCCCGGTACCGAGTCTCGAGGGGTACCTCTTCCCGGCCACTTACACGTTTCCCGAAGGCACCAGTGCGCGTGACGCGGTGAACGCGATGGTGGAGCGGTTCCTCGACGTGTGGAAGCCCGAGTGGGATGCGCGCCTCAAGGCCATGAGCATCTCACGGCATGACGCGCTCACCATGGCGAGTATCGTGGAGAAGGAAGCGCGCAAGGCCGAAGAGCGCCCGCTCATCAGCGCGGTGTATTGGAACCGCGTGAAGAAGCGCATGCTGTTGCAGGCCGATCCCACGGTGCAGTACGCGCTACCCCAACATGTGGAGCGGGTCCTGTACAAGGATCTCGAGGTCGACTCGAAGTACAACACCTACAAATACCCGGGACTCCCGCCCGGTCCCATCGCGAGCCCCGGTGAGGCGAGTATCGCCGCGGCGCTGGCGCCGGCCGACGTGCCGTATCTGTTCTTCGTGGCACGCCCCGACGGTAGCCACGAGTTTACCGAAACATTCGGGCAGCACACCAAAGCCATCGCCAGAAGCAAGGCAGCGCGACGCGCGGTCAAGGCGGACGGCACGCGGTGAGCGATCGTCCGCGCATTTCCCTGATCGTGGCCACGTACAACTGGCCCCGGGCGCTCGCGCTGGTGCTCGACAGCGTGCGGAGACAGCGCATCCTGCCCGTCGAGGTGGTCATCGCCGACGACGGCTCACGAGACGAGACGCGCGCCCTCATCGATCAGACCCGCGCCACGTTCCCCGTGCCGCTCGTACATGTGTGGCACGAAGACACCGGCTTCCGTCTCGCGGCCATCCGCAACAAGGCTATCGCCGCGGCGCACGGGGAGTACGTGGTGCAGATCGACGGCGACATCGTGGTGCACCCCGCGTTCATCGAGGCCCACGCGCGCTTCGCGCGGCGCGGCTGCTGGGTACAGGGATCACGCGCCCTGGTCGAACGCCCCACGACCGAGCGCCTGCTCGCCGGCGAGCGCATCCGCCTGTGGCCGTTCACGCCGCATCTCAATATCCGACAGAACGCGCTGTACGCCCCGTGGCTCACACCATTGGTGAAGGGGCCCACGGACGGACTGAAGCGCATTCGCGGCGCGCACATGGCGTTCTGGCGCGACGATCTCGTGCGGGTGAATGGCTACGATGAGGCGATCGAAGGGTGGGGACGAGAGGACAGCGAACTCGCCACGCGCCTCATCAACGCCGGTGTCTCGCGACGCAACTTCAAGTTCTCGGCGGTGTGCTACCATCTGTGGCACAAGCAAGCCAGTTTCGATGCCGTGGACCGGAACCACGATGTGTTCATGCGCACCGTCCGGGAGCGCCGTACGCGCTGCGAGCGCGGTGTCGACCAGTATCTCTCTTCCGCGCAGCGTGTGGCCTGATGGTCACGGGTAGCGCGTGATCGTGCGAGGCCCAAGGTGAATCGTCCCGACCGTCGCTCGTCCGGCCGTCCGCGTTCGTCACGCGGTGGCTCCCCCGATTCCCGAGCCCGCACCGAGGTAGCGGTGGGCGGCGACGTGGCCGTGGTGAACCGCAAGGGAGCCCAGCGCCTGCGGCGCGGGCATCCGTGGGTGTTCCGCAGCGACGTTGAACGGCGACCCGCGCTTCCAGCCGGCGTGGTGCGGGTGGAAGAATCGAATGGCGCGCCGCTCGGGTGGGCTCTCTGGAGCCCACAGTCGGAGATTTCGCTTCGCCGTATCGAGGCCAATCCGGATCGGACCATCGACGAGGCGTGGTGGCACGACACATTGCGCACCGCGATCGCGCGCCGGGCGCCACTCGACGCTGAGGCGAATGCCTACCGTCTGGTGCACGGCGAAGGCGATGGCCTGCCGAGTCTCGTGGTGGACAAATACGGTGACTCGCTCGTGGTGCAGTTGCTCTCGGCGGGCCTGGACGCGTACACGGAGGTCATCGTGCGCTGCCTGCAGGAGCTCACGGGATGCACCGGCATTCTCGCTCGCAATGATCCGGCCGCTCGTGATCGTGAAGGACTGCCGCGCGAGGTGAAACTGCTCTACGGCGACGTCCCCAAGGTGGTGGAAGTCCTCGAGCACGGCGTGCGCTATCTCGCCGCCCCGTGGGATGGACAGAAGACCGGTGCGTTTCTGGATCAGCGTGAGAACCGCGTGCTTATCGGCCGCCTGGCTCGCGGCCGCGCCCTCGACTGTTTCGCCTATCACGGCAGCTTTGCGCTGCATCTGGCGAGGCAGGCCGACCACGTATGTGCCGTCGATGTCTCGGGGCCGGCGCTCGCCCGGGTGCACGAGCATGCCGCCCGCAACGGGCTGACGAATATCGAGCCGGTGGAGGGCGACGCGTTCGACGTGTTGCGCGCGTGGCACCGGGAGGGACGTCAGTTCGATACGATCGTGGTGGACCCGCCGGCGTTCGCGAAGACACGCGGCGCGCTCGACGGGGCGATGCGCGGGTACAAGGACATCAATCTGCAGGCGATGAAGCTGCTCGCGCCGGGCGGTGTGCTCTTCACGGCGAGTTGCAGCTTTCATTTATCGCGCGGGATGTTCTTCGACATGCTGAGCGAAGCGGTGGCAGACAGCGGGCGGCGCTTTGCGTTGCGCGCGATCACGGGCCAGCCGCTCGACCACCCCGAGCTCATCAATGTGCCGGAGACCGGGTACCTGAAGGGGGCGCTGCTCGAGGCGATGCACTGAGTCGGCGTCCGGTGGTGGCGATGTGGTGTCATCATGGCGGTGCGATCGATCACACGGCCCGGCCTTAACGTGGGCAGGGTATGCGACGTCCCAGGAGTGTCGCCATGCACCACGGGCACTCCCCCATCGTCCTGCCGTCCCCCATGCCGCTGCCCCTGCCGACGCTCGGCCATCTGGCCGTCGAAGCGACCCGCCTCGTGCACGAGCGGCGTGGCATCGGCCGTTACGTGCGGAGCATGCTACCGGAGTTCGCCGTGCAGCGCCCCGCGCTCCGCTTCACGCTGTTCGTGGCGCACCGGCGGGACATCGCTGCGCTACGCGAGGAACTGAGCCGCCTGCATCCGTCGCTCAACACCCGCACGTGGATCGAAACGGTGGATCGGCTGCCCCACACTGATGCCGGCGTGGCGTGGTACCCGTGGAACTTCATCTCGCCCCCAGCACACTCGGCTACCTGCATCGCGACGGTGCACGACATCGCCCCGATGCTGCAGCTCGATCATCGGTGGTGGAAGGTGCTCAAGCGGGCCAAATACCGGGCGCGTTACGGCCGAACGCTCGACCGCGCGCACGGAGTGCTCGCGATTTCGCACTTCACGCGCGAGGAGCTGCTCGACAAGACCGACGCGGACCCCACGCGTATCACAGTCACGCCGCTCGCCGCCGACGATCTGCCCATCGACGTGGCTGACGACGTCACGCCGCTGGAGGACGCGCGCGTGTCCGGACCGTTCTTTCTCACGGTGGGCGGGCAAGACGGGCGCAAGAATCTGACGACTGTGTACGCGGCCATGGATGCACTCTGGGCACGGGGCGTGCGCGTGCCGTTGGTGCAGTGCGGGCCATCGCTCGCGCGCGAGACGCGAGATCGTATCGGCCGGGCTCCCTGGCTTCGCCACGTCGGTTTCGTGAACGACGCGCAATTGGTCACCCTGTATCGCCGGTGCAGCGCACTGGTGTATCCGTCTCGATATGAAGGGTTCGGCTTGCCGGTGCTCGAGGCGATGCGCATGGGAGCGCCGGTGATCTGCTCGAGCGAGAGTTCGCTGCCCGAAGTGGCCGGCGCCGCAGCACAGTATGTCCGGTGGGACGACGCGGAAGAGATGAGCCGGACGATGGAGCGGATGGCGAGCGAGCCGGCGCTGCGCGCGGCCCTCGGTGCAGCGGGACGTCAGCGCGCCGCGCTGTTCTCATGGCGCAGCACGGCGGCGCAGACCCTCATGGTGTTCGAAGCGACGACAGGTGCGCGACGCGTGGTGGACGAGCCGCTGGCAACGCCACGCGTTGTGCCCGTCGGTTCACCTGAGCCGCTGACAGCGCCCGCAGTGATACGTGCTGCGACCGGCCTGCACGGTGCGCACGATGCGTGAACCACAGCGACGGCATGGATCCCCGTCCCTGCCGTACACGCGCCAGATGTCGCGCTCATTCACATCGTCGCGCGCGTAATAGCGACCGCTCGGCGCTGTCTCGAGCACGAGCCGCACGGCGTCGCGGAGTCGTACCACGCGTGCCTTCGACAGGCTGTTCGATGGCGTCGCGGGATGAATCTTCGCTTCCCAGCACGCTTCACTCGCATAGATGTTGCCGATACCGGCTACGAGTTTTTGGTCGAGTAACGTGGGCTTGATGGGGCCGCGCCTGTTGGCGAGCGCGTCCCGGAATCCATCGACGGTGAAGTCATCGGTGAGAGGTTCGGGCCCCGCCTCGATGGGCGCGAACGTGCCTGGTGCGTGCAGCGTGATGATGCCGAACGCGCGACTGTCGGCAAGGCTCACGCGCACGCCCTCCATTGTTTCGAAGCGCACCCGTTCGTATTTCGGCGGCGATTCATGCAGGGCGGTGAACTCCCAGTCGCCGGTCATGCGGAAATGCACTTCGAGGACGGCGCCGTTGGCGAGGTGCAGCAACTGCACTTTCGCCCGCCGCTCGATGCGCTCGATGCGCTGACCGGCGACGGCCTTCCACGCCTTGGGCGGAAAGTGGCGGCGCTGACTGGGGTGCAATGCTTCGGCGCGGGCGATCGTGTGCCCGAGCACGGCGGCCCTGAGGCGCTGCGCGGCGTGTTCGACTTCGGGGAGCTCCGGCATGCTGAGGGAACGGCGGAGGCGGATGGCGGGATCCCTCGCCGCGGGCCCGGGAGCAGCGGCGAAGGAGCGTACGGTCCTGGCTACCGGAAACGGAGGTGGTCCGACCGGACGGCGGCGCCCTTTCTCCCACCCTCATTTTCTCCCAACATCAGTTCCCCCTTTTCTCATTTTCTCCGGGTAGGAAGCGGGTCGAGCCGAGGTCGCGGCGCGGCCATGACTTGGCCAGAAAGAATTGCATGGCAGGCACTTACCCGTCCGTTAATCACAAAATTGCCTCTTGCGCGATCACAAAGACGTTGTAGGTTATCCACATTCCATCCACATCCGAGGGCTAGCGCTATCAGTTCTCCCCGGTCCCTCAAATACGAATACGAGCTCTACGTCGAGCGCGAGATCGAGGACTACAAGGACTCGGTGTCGCGCAGCGCGCTCCTGAAGATCGGCGACGAAGCCGTGGAATCGCTTCGCAAGGCCGACCAGATGGGGCTTACGGAGATTCTCGTATGGCAAGAGGTCGACCGGCTCATTGCGCTGCGCTTGCGGCTGCCCACGTACACCACGTGGAAGCGCCGGCGGTTGCGGATGCTCGAGGCGTATCGCAAGCCTGAGCATTGGGGGATCGACCCCGACGCCGTACTGGTTCGCGCACTGGGAGACTCGAGCGATCGCCACGTGTTGGTCGCGGGCGCCGAGCGGGAGGGGGCGGCGCTGTACCTCGCGGCGCGCGGAGCCGCTGTGACGGCCGTAGAACCCGCCGAAGACGCCGTAGAGCGCGTCGTGAAGGCAGCCCATGCCGCGGGCCTTACCGAGCGGGTACGAGGCTACTGCGCCGATCTGGGCGCCTGGGCGCCCGACGTGGCGCTACACGGCGTGGTGTGCTCGCCGAGTGCTTTCGCGGGGCTCACGGCCCAAGACCGGGCTCGGGTGATCGAGGTGCTGCAAAGTGCCACGGTGGACGGCGGCGTCCATCTGGTGGAGACGATTGCGGCTGGCGCCGACAGTTTGGCCGACGTGCTTCCACTCGAGGAGCTGGCGCACCGCTACCGTGGCTGGACGATCTCCGTCGAACGGAGTGCTGGCCGTCGCGAAACGTTCATGGCTCGCAAGGAAGCGGTCGCGTAACGGCCGGATGGCGGCGGGCAGGAAGGGCGCTCCGTTCGGGGCGCCCTTTTTCGTTCGGGGCAACCGTCTCGGCACCGCCTGCGCGGGCGGCATCACGGAAGCCTTCCGACACCCGACCGCTCGCGTATCACAATGACACACCAATCACGATTTGTGACGTGTCAGCTGGACACCAAACCCGTCCGCCAACGGCTGAGTTATCGACGCAAGATGTTTACAGGAAACAACTTGCACGAATCTCAAAAAGTGGCATCTGGTGTGCTACTGATTGGGGTGATGCCGTGAATGGCAGTGATACCAATACTTCCCTCGGGTGGAGGATCGCCCACTATGCGCCTCAAGAATCTGCTACCGTCATCCGAAAGCCAGGAACCCGTGGGCATCGTCATCGCCGATGGCGGACGTGGTGATTTGCCGACGCGATTTTCCGCGTTCGTCTGGGGCCCGGTTCCCGATGACGAGCCGGCGTTCGCGGCGGAGCCCCGTGTGCGGGTCGCGGCGCACGCCTGACCGGACGGGCCCCCTACGAAAAACGTGAAAGGCGTCGGCAGACAAGCCGACGCCTTTCGCGTGTATGGGTACAGCGGGACCGCCGAACGGCGTATTACGCCGCGGCCGGGGCCGGCGCCGGAGCAGCCTTCTTGGCGCGCTTGGCGGGCTTACGCGTCGCCTTCTTCGCACCCTTCTTGGCCGCCTTCTTCGCGCCCTTCTTCGCCGCCTTCTTCGCTACCTTCTTGGTCGCCTTCTTGGCGGCCTTCTTGACAACCTTCTTGGTGGCCTTCTTCGCAGCCTTCTTGGCGGCCTTCTTCGCCGGCTTGCGCACGGCCTTCTTCGCGGCCTTCTTGGCCGGCTTCTTCGCCGCCTTCTTGGCGGCCTTCTTGGCAGGAGCCATTTGAACAACCCTCTCACGAGAGATGGAAACGCTCACTTTCCCCCGGTGGAAAGGTGAGCACACACGGCGGGCGGCGCATGCACCGCGTCGTCGTGTGCTACGCGGCCTCCAGGAGGCACACGTAGCGGGGTGTCTGCCACGCCGCTGCCGCGGGCGTTGCAGAGCAGGCGAATCGTGTCACACGCCCGAGACGGGCCGGCAACACGCGAATCTTGTCGTGGGCAGACGTTGCCGTGAGTGTCACGGCCACGCCCTTTCGTATCCGCGACGCGGCCATGGGCGAGCGGCGGACGCGGCTACGCACGTCGAAGGCGGAGAGGATGCTCGAACGCACGGCGGCGCAAAAAGCGGCGACAGCGGAGCGAGCCGTCGTTCCGCGCACAGGCGCGAGCAACGACGGCGAAACGGAAGCCGACGCCAGACGGCGGTCAGCTTCGGACACTGGTGTCGCGAGCGCGACGTAGGACTGCGGGTGGAACTCGTGCCGTTTTATCGCCACGCGTTTCCGATGAGGACTGCGCGCCCCGATGCTGCGTGAACCGTGAAGCTCGGGGATTCCGGATGTGGATAGTGCGCGCAAGTCGTTGAATTAACGCGAATATACGCGTGGATAATTCAATCGCGCAATAGTGCGTATAAAGAACGCGCGCGACTACATAACCGGCGCAGAAGGCCGCCGCCGGTACGCCACCGGGACGCGGTGGCTTCCACGCCCTGCTCCGCGGTGCGATTTTTGTCGTTCCTCCCCATCGTACTCTCTCCGGACAGCAGGTCCGGATTCATCCTTGGAGCGTCATGAAAGCGTTGGTGAAGCAGACCGCCGGACGCGGCCTCACCCTCATGGAAGTCCCGGAGCCCACCATCCGCGACGACGAAGTGCTCATCCGCGTGCGCAGCGCCGGCGTCTGCGGCACCGATGTGCACATCTACGAGTGGGACGCGTGGGCGTCGGGGCGCTGCAAGCCGCCGTTCATCTGCGGCCATGAGTTCGCCGGTGATGTCGTCGCCGTCGGCCGGCTCGTCGAGAGCGTAACGGTCGGCGACCGCGTCACGGCCGAGGGACACATCGTCGACGACCGATCGCTCTTCAGTCGCACCGGCAACGCTCACGTGGACCCCTCCACCAAGATCATCGGCGTCGACCGCGATGGCTGTTTCGCCGAGTACATCGCCATGCCGGCCACCAACGTATGGCACCTCGACGACGCCATCAGCTACGACATCGGCGGTATCCACGACCCGATGGGGAACGCCTTTCACACGGCGCTCACCGCCGACATCCCCGGCAGCGTGGTCCTCATCACGGGGTGCGGCCCCATCGGGGCATTCGCGGTGGGGATTTGCAAGGCGGCGGGGGCGGCGCGCATCATCGCCACCGACGTGAACCCGAAGCGGCTCGCACTCGCACGCACCATGGGGGCCCACGAGGCGGTGCACCCCGATCAGGCGCACGCGGCGGTGATGGCGGCGAGCGACGGGCACGGGGCCGACGTCGTCCTCGAAATGAGCGGCGTCCCGAGTGCCGTGCATCAGGCGTTCGCGCTGGCGCGTCCGGCCGGTCGCGTGAACATGCTCGGCATCCCCAGCAAGACGATCGACATCGACTTCGCGACGGAGATCATCTTCAAGGGGCTCACTATCTACGGCGTCGTGGGTCGGCGCATGTACGACACCTGGCACCAGATGTCGCGCTTCGTGCGATCGGGCATGTTCGACCCCACGCCGGTCATCACCCACCGCCTGCCGCTCGAGGCGGTGGACGAGGCGATGCACCTCATCAAGTCGGGCGAGGCGGGCAAGATCATTTTCACCATCGGCTGAGTCACGATGTCGACTGAGAATTCTCCGGGCGGCGCGGCGCTCCGGGCCGAGTTGCAGGCCGAGCTGGATGCCCTGAAGGACGCCGGCACCTACAAGCGGCTCAACTACATCGAAGGGCCACAGGGCGCGCGCGTGCAGATGGAGGGGCGCGGTGAAGTCATCGTGCTCTCGTCCAACAATTATCTCGGTCTCGCCAACGAGCCCGCCGTCGTCCGCGCGGGCGTCGACGCCTTGCACAAATACGGCGCCGGCACGGCGAGCGTGCGCTTCATCTGCGGCACCTTTACGGTGCACCGCGAGTTGGAGGCGGCGCTCGCCCGCTTCGTCGGCACCGAGGCGAGCATGAGCTACGTGTCGGCGTGGAACGCCAACGAGGCGCTCACTCCGACCATCGTGCGCGAAGGGGACTTCGTCATCTCCGACGCGCTCAATCACGCCTCCATCATCGACTCGGTGCGCCTCGCCAAGGTGATCACCAAGTGCACGACAGCCGTGTACAAGCACGCCGATATGGACGACCTGCGCGAGAAGCTGCGCGCCAACCGGAGCGCCCCGCGCAAGATCATCTGGACCGACGGCGTCTTCTCTATGGAAGGCGCCATCGCGAAGCTGCCGGAGATCCTGCAGATCGCGCGCGACGAGGGCGCCGTCGTGGTCATGGACGACTCGCACGCCACCGGCGTCTTGGGCAAGACAGGGCGCGGCACCGCCGAGCACTTCGGCCTGGTCGGCGAGGTGGACATCATCACGAGCACGCTGGGCAAGGCGCTTGGTGGCGCCGCCGGCGGGTTCATCGCCGGCCCGGCGGCCCTGTGCGATATCATGACGCAGCGCTCGCGTCCGCAGCTGTTCTCGAATGCGCTGCCGCCCACCGTGGCCGCCAGCGCGCTCGCGGCCGTGGAGTACACGGAGGCGCACCCGGAACTGGTCACGCGGTTGCACGAGAATGCGCGCTACTTCCGTGCCGCTATTCAGGAGGCGGGGTTCACGCCGCTTCCCGGCGAAACGCCCATCGTCCCGATCATCGTGGGCGAGACCGCGCTCGCGATTCGCATGAGCGACCTGCTCCTCGAGCGCGGCGTGTTCGTGACCGGCTTCGGCTTCCCGGTGGTGCCCAAGGGCGAAGCGCGCGTGCGCTGTCAGGTCTCGGCGGCACACACGAAGGACGACCTGGACGCGGTAGTCGCGGCGTTCAAGTCGGCGGGGAAAGTGGCGGGGATACTCTAGGCGCGCGGGGCGTCGGGGGGCGTCACGACGCGCGATTAACTACGCGCGATCGACGACGCGTTGGCGCCAACGCGTTGGAACCTACGCGCTGGAACGAACGCGTTGGCACCTACGCGGAGTGGCGCGGGCGATGACGTGGGCACCAACGGGCGACCGCCTTGGCCTTTGGCCTAAGGCGGTCGCTGCGTTTTTGCTGGCGTTTTTGCTGGCGTTTTTGCCAGTGTTTTTGCCAGCGTTTTTGCCA
>NZ_JBIJAW010000343.1:0-3454 GCF_044345575.1 Gemmatimonas sp. | reverse complement strand
CCCGTCGCACGAGTGACGGGGCGTTCGTGAAGATCAGCTATCTCTTCCGGGTGAAGAACAGCGCGCGCTAACTGCGAGCCGGCCGCAGCATGGTGAAGCCGGCGTACACCACCACCACGATCACCAGCCATCGTAGCAGGTCGATGGGCAGGCTCGTGATCAACAGCGCCGCGACCAGCACGCCGGGGATGCCGCCAACGGCGAGTCCGATGGCGGGCTGATTCACTTGGTTGCGGCGCTTGATGAACTCGAGGCACCCGAGCAGCGCGGCGAACGCGCCACTCCCCATCATGATGGGAAAGGCGGCTCGAGGGTCCATGCCGAGCGCACTCAGCAGCACGAACGTCGGCCCGTAATTGCCGATACCGAGCATGATGAGTGCGCCAAGCACGAAGTTCACGCCGAGCGCGAGGAAGAGCGGCCCGCCACTGAGCGAAAGGGCCGTGCCGCCCACCGGCATCTTGTTGAGCTGCGCGACGGTCATGAAGAGCGCGGCCATGAGCAATGCCACGCCCATCCCTACCTGAATGGGGCGACGCGGAAGCCGCGATACCACACTGGCGCCCAGCCATCCACCCACGAGGGCGGTGGCGATCATAAGCACCAGCAGGGTGGTGTCGATCTCGATCTTCGAAATGAAGATGAGCGCCTGCGTGGCGACGCAGAGCGTGAGCCCCACGATCATCGTTCCGGGGAGCCGCTCGTCTGGCACCATACGCAGCGCCTTGAACGCCGTGGTGGTGGTGGCGAGTGAGCCGATCCCCAACGTGTCGAAGAAGTTCACCACGAACCCGATGAGGAACTGTACGGGCGTCGGCCGCAGCGGTTCACCACTGCCGCGATCGATCGAGTGCCACCACCGCCAGACGAGCAGGGCGGAGAGGGCCACGATGGCCGCCAGCAGCAAGAATCGGATGTCGAGAGGGCTGTCGCTCATGCGCAGAAGCTATCGCCGCGCGCGGGGGGCTGCTGGCGCGGCCCGGGGCATGGGGCGCTAGCTTTCGTGCGATCCCTTTTCCCGACGTCCCCGAGCCAGCCACATGAGCGTCAACGACGAATTCACCCTGTACGACCTCAAGGTGGAGGTCGTAGCTAACCGTGGCCGCATGATGTGCCATGAGCGCATCGGTGATTACTTCGAGGTGAAGTCGGGCACGATCTTCATGCCGGAGGGGCAGGGGTTCCCGCTGTACGCCATGGCGGCCTTGCTGCCACTGCTTCCGGCCAAGCAGCGTCCCACGCATCCCAACGACTGGATGACGACCGATTCGGACATCGCCTGCCCCGACGTGCACTGCGGGGCGGTGTTCCGGATTTCACGCACCACCATGCGCACCTTGCGGCATTCGGAAGAGAGCGGCGAACAACTCCCCGCTTCCGAGGCACAGCCGTGAGCGCTGCGCGCCGTACGTTGGCTGACGGGTACTCGGTTCCCGAAGTGATCGCGGGGGCGTGGCAGCTCTCCGAGGGGCATTCGTCGCGCGGGGTGGATCGCGAGGCGCAGTTCGCCACCTGGGACCTGTTGGCCGATCATGGCTGCGACACGCTGGACTGCGCCGACATCTACACCGGCGTCGAGGCGCTCATCGGTGAGTATCGTGCCGCCCGTCCCGGCCGCCGGGTACAGGTGCACACGAAGTTCGTGCCGGATCGCGACGCCTTGGCGCAAGTGGATCGCGCCTACGTCACGCGGATCATCGATCGCTCGTTGTCGCGGTTGCGTGCGGACACACTCGACCTCGTGCAGTTCCACTGGTGGCGCTACGACATTCCCGGCATGGTGGAGGTCGCCGGCATGCTGACTGATCTCCAGCGAGCCGGCAAGATCCGTCATCTGGCGCTGACGAACACGAACACCGAGCGCACACGTGAGCTGCTGGACGCCGGTGTGCCGTTGGTCGCCACGCAAGTGCAGTATTCGGTGCTCGATCGTCGGCCGGCGGCGCAGCTTGCGCCGCTGTCGGTGTCCCGCGGCATGCATCTGCTTTGCTACGGCTCCGTCGCCGGCGGTTTCCTCGGCGAGGCGTGGCGCGGCGCCGAGGAACCCACTGGCGAACTCGAGAACCGGTCGCTCATCAAGTATCGACTGGTGATCGATGATTGCGGCGGATGGCGCGCGTTTCAGCGGCTGCTCGAGGCGCTGGGCGACATCGCGTCACGCCATGGCGTCGGGATTGCAAACGTCGCGCAGCGGTGGGTGCTCGATCAGCCGGCCGTGGGGGCCGTCATCGTGGGATTTCGTGGCGAAGCGAGCGCGCGGCGTACGGTACAAACGCTGAGCCTGGCACTGTCCCCAGAGGATCACGCGCAACTCGCCGAGGTCCTGCGCGCCATGCCCATGCCTGACGGTGATGTCTACGACGCCGAGCGTGATCCGCAGTCGGTCCACGCGGGGATCATTCGCTACAACCTCAACACCGCCAGCTAGCATCGCAGCACCGCGCGGGATGGCGGTGCGAGGGGCGCGCCCCCCATGATTAGGCAGGACGGGCGGGTGTCGGTTCTACGCTCCCCGAACGCAGCGAGGCCCACTCATGGAGCAATTGGTCGAGATCGAGATCGGGCGCGAGGAAGCATCCGTGGCCATGCCCTTCGAGAATGCGCAGCGTGGCCGCGGGAGTACTCGCCGTCATCAGCCGTGCTTCGCGCACCGAAGGCAACAGATGATCTTCATCGGCCGCGAGAAAGAGCGTGGGCATGGTCAAGCGCTGCAGCGCGGGGCGAATGTCGTAGCGCGTGAGGATGCGGAGCCGGTTGCGGTATCCCACTTTCGTGGTGCCGCGCGTGAGTAATAGGAAGTTACGGATCTCGTCCTGATGCGTGTGCGCCGAGTGCAGCCGCCACGCCGTGAGACTGCGGACCCACTGCATGGTGTGCCACGGCACCAGATGCATCGCCGCCAGCGCAGCATGCAGCTTCGCGCGCGGGGTGATACGGGTGAACGAATTGAGGATGACCAGTTCGGCCACACGGTCGGGGTGCCTGCTCGCGAACGACATGGCCAGTGCGCCACCGAACGATTCCCCCACCATCACGACCGGTTCGCCCGAAGGGACGGCCACGTCGAGATGATGCAGCAGATCGGCGACGAGCGTGTCCATGTCCGGGGCTTCGTCACGCAGGCGAAACGTGAGCACGCGGAACCGGTGGCGCAGCAGGCGTGTCTGACGATAGAAGAGCAACCCGGTGCCATCGAGTCCGGGCACATAGATGAGCGGGCGGCCGGTCCCAGTGGCGTGCAGACGAGCGGCCGCATCGAGTTCGATCGAGGGGTGATCCGTATGCGAGGTGTCCAATGACGAATGCACAGACATGGCGCTGGGTCCGGTTCGGGTGGGCCGTGTGCTCGGTCGTTCTGCTGGAAACGGTGCTGATTGGCGGGTCGGCACTCCCCATCCTTGCCTTCGCGCACTGGCAGGCCGCGCTGCCCGTGCATGGCCTTGCACGCTTGGCC
>NZ_JBIJAW010000005.1:0-36313 GCF_044345575.1 Gemmatimonas sp. | reverse complement strand
GACCATGTTGAACTCGCCATGGTTCTGCCAGCGATAGATCGGGTTGTTCGCGAACAGAATGACGCGCCCACGCCCCTTCACCGCCTGTGGCACGTCCACGGCGAACGGTCGTGACCGAAGCGAGTCGGCGCCCGTCATGAGCCCCGACAGCACGGCCTTGTCGCCGCCCGCATAGCGGGCCAACACGTTGCCTTCGTCGGCGATGCCCACGGTGAACGGCGTGCCGCCCACGTACTTCACCGGGATCGTGGTCTTGCCGAAGCCGTAGAACACCGGGTGCTCGGGACGCGTGATCGTCGCCTCCACCAGGGGACGCTGCGCCGTGAGCCCGGGCACCGGCTTCTTGTCCACCGTGCGCGCCCAGCCGAACTCGATAGGCAACCGCGCGCTCTCACCGATGGCGATGAGCGTACCACCCGCCTCGAGAAACGACGCGAACGCGTCCACGCCGGCCTGTCCGAAACCGCCCGTGATATCGTCGGTCTCGCCGTACATGCCGAGGAACTTGTAGGTCGGATCCTTTTTGTACGGCACCGGACGCGACGCCGGGGCCTGCATCACCGTGCTCTTCGACAAGTTCTGCTCGGCGAGCAAGATCACATCGTAGTCGCGCCGCAGATTGCCCTGCTTGACGCGCTCCTTGTAGATGAGATCGAACGGCACCTTGAACTCGTCGAACGTGAGTCGGTACCAGCCGAGATTCTGCGTGCCGCTCCATTGCGAATAAATCGCGACGCGGGGCACGTCGGCCTCGTGCGTGCGCACCGTGGGCGCCTGCGGGAGATACGCCGCCGTGAGGCCAAGCGAATCGACGAGCTTGCGCACGGCGTTCGCATGCTTCGCGTCGATGAGGAACGAACCCGCAGGATACGTGGTATCGCCCGCGGCAAATCCCGTCTCGGCCACCTTCATGGGCACACCGCGCAGCAGATAGCGGAACGCCACCATGTTGTTGCTGCCCACGTGCGCCACCGCGATGCTGTTGCCGCGCGTGCCCGCGAGCGCCCCCTTGAGCACGACCTTGTCGACCGGATTCACCGCCGCCTTGAGAATACTGCTGTCGGAAACAGCCACCACATCGACGCCCATCGCGAAGCCCATGCTCCAGCCACTGTCGTCGTAGGTGTTGAGACGCGCATCGGGGTAGTCCTGCCGCTCGAGCAGGTTCTTCGCGAGACGGCCGTATGGCTGGTCACGCTTGATCACATACGAACCTGCAGGATACGTGGTGTTGCCCACCTTCACGGGCGCCGTGGCTTCCCCGATCTCGATGCGCTGCACGCGCAGCAGGTTCACCATCTCGGCCACGCGCGTCATGTCGCGCTGTTTCGGGATCACGAACCCGTACGGCGCCTTCGTCTTGCCGTCGTCGATGCTGTTGCGCGTCTTGATCCAGAAGTTTTCGAGGACCGTCTGCGGGAACATGCTCGCGAGCTGCAGCGCGGAGATCACACCGCTCTGCATATAGTTCGCGTTCGAGCGACGTGTGAAGGTGGCGATGTCGTTGAAACCGATGGGAATGCCGCGGTACCATTCGCGATCCTGCCCGCCGCCACGCCCCGTGGGAATTGCCCCTCCCCGACCGCCGAACCCACCGCCACCGCCGGCAGCACCGCTCGGGTTCTCGCCACGACGCGCGGCGGCCATGGCGGCACTGTCGAGATCACGCCCCGACTGCGTCTCGTACATCTTCATGAGCCCGTTGTGGTTGTACGCCACGCTGCCGAGATAGCCGGGCGACCAGCCATCCATGAACGCGTGGGTGTACACCCCGGGCATCCCCCACTTCGTCATCTGCGCGAGTTCCCAGTTGCCGAACCAGGGGAGCTCAGCGAACAGAATGGGATCGAGGTTGGGGTTCTGTGGCGGCCCGCCCGTGTACGTGTACAGCAACGGCTGCGCTTCGTGCAGGTCGTGCATAATGGGCGGGAACGCCGTGAAGTACCAATCGATGATCGCGCGCATCTGCACCAGCTTGATGTTGATGTCGCGATTGTTGTCGTGGTACACGTACTTGCCCCAGTAGGGCACCTGCCCGCCGGCGAAGGCGGGCGGGGTGGGCGCGCGGCGGGTCGTATCATTCGGTGCCGCGGCGCTCGGGGCCTGCGCCGTCGACGTCGCACGTGAGAACGCCTGATTGCGCAGGAACCAGTCCACGTTGCGGTCACGGCCATCAGCGTCGGCCGCCGGCGTGATGGATACGTACAGCTGCTCGCGGATCTGCGTGATGATGGGCGACGTTTCGGCGGTGAGCCGGTACGCCAGTTCCATCAGCGTTTCCGAGGGCCCGGTCTCACCCGAGTGCAGTCCGCCCATGAGGTGGTAGTGCGGCTTGGTCTGCGCGAGCAGCGCGCGTACCTGCGCCTCGCTCATGCCACGCGGGTCGGCGATCTTCGCGAGGTTTTTCCGGTTCTCGGCGACCTTCTGCATGTTGGCTTCGCTCGAGATCCACACGACCACGAGTTCGCGCCCTTCGTCGGACCGGCCGATCGTTTCTACCTTCACGCGCGGCGACGCCTTCTCGAGTGCGCGGTAGTAGGCGAGTTGCTTCTCGTAGTACGTGAGAATGCGTGGCGCGCCCACATGGTAGCCGAGCACGTCGCGTGGCGTGGGGATGCCCGGTACGAGGGGCAGATGGTCCACCAGCGGGCTCGAGTGCCTCGGGTTGGCGAGCCACTCCTTGATGGCCTGCGCGTATGTGGGATCCTGCGCCTGCGCCGGATCTCTGGTGTCGAGGGTGACCTGTTGAGCCTGAAGCCCAGCCGGCAGGGTCAGCGCCAGCGCGGTTGCGCAGCGACGAAGCGAGGTGAGTAGCGTGGCCACGGAGCGTGTGGGTGAAGGGAAACGCCGGTCACTCGATGTGACCGGCGTTTGGTGACTCACGATCAGAAGAAATCCTGCAACCAGGTTTTCACCCGTGTGGCCAGCTTGTCTACTCCGGCGCCGCTGAGACTTGGCCGCCGCGATACCACACCGCCCAGTGCCGCGCGGTGCGCGCCGTACAAGGCGAGTCCGGCCACTGTGGCAAACTGCGGGTCGGTGACGTTCTCCACGAGACCATCGAGCTTGGCCCCCGGCACACCGATGCGCACACCGAGCCCGAACACATCGGCCGCGAGTTCGGTGATGCCTTCGAGCGACGCACCGCCGCCGGTGAGGACCACGCCGGCGTTGAGCTTGCCCTGAAAACCCGCCTGCTGGACCTCGCGCACGACCTTGTCGAAGATCTCGTCCATGCGCTGATGGATGATGTGCGTCATCAGCTCGCGCGACAGATGCCGTTCCCCATGCGAGCCACTGGCCGGCATGGCGATCACCTGCTCGGGATCGATGAGCGGCTCGTACGCGCAGCCATACGCTTCCTTGAGCTGCTCGGCGTCGTGCTGCGTGATGCCGAGGCCCTGCACGAGATCGCTGGTCACCGTGTTGCCACCATACGGGATGGTACCGAGATGACGGATCTTGCCTTCGTGGAAGATGGCGAGATCGGTGGTGCCGGCGCCAAGCTCCACGAGCACAACCCCCAGCTCCTTCTCTTCCTCGGTAAGCACGGCCAGCGCACTCGCAAGCGGCTCGAGCACCAGTTCGCGCGGCTTGTAGCCGGCACGTTCGATGGCCTTGCGCAAGTTCATCGCCGGCGAGCTGCCGATGGTGACGAGATACATCTCCGTTTCAAGGCGCGTGCCGATCATGCCGACGGGATCGCGGATGCCGTCGGCCTTGTCCACCCGATACTCCTGCGGGATGGCATGCAGCAGTTCACGATCCTGCGGAATCGCCATTGCCCGGGCGACTTCGTTCACGCGGTCGACATCGGCGCGCGTGATCTCATCGCCGCTGATGGCAACCACGCCGCTGGAGCACATCGCGCGCACGTGTTCGCCGGCGATGCCGACATACAGGCCGTCGGGTTGCACCCCCGCCACGCGACACGCTTCCTCGACCGCAGCACGGATGCTGCGTGTGGCCTCCTCGATGTCGCTCACGACGCCGCGACGCAGCCCCATGGTGCGCGTACTGCCCACCCCGAGCACCCTGAGCCGCGGCGTACGCGGCAAATCACCGTGCACCGTGGCCACGAGGGCGGTGGTGTGGGCGGTGCCAATATCGAGGGCGGCAACAATGGGTTCGGACGTCATGGTTGTCTTGCGATCACCTGGTTACGGAAGCGCAGATCGAGCTCCACGACGCGCAGGCGGTTGCGCGCGAGGTCGGCTTCCACCGGTAATATGTCCTTGAACCGGCTCACGGTCACCTCGGGGGTCGTACGAACCGTCACCGGGCCCAGCTTGAGGCGAAATTCATCCGGCGCCCCCTTGTCTTTCACCCGGTCGGCTCGTTCCACCCGCGCGTACAGGGCCGGTTCGGCGGTCCGCAACCCGTCGAGCAGCTGCAGGAGCGCGCTGTCGGCGCTGGCCGAGAGCGGCACGTCCATGGGCACTCTGGCCGGATCGATCGGCAGGCGGTACCCGTTGCCATCGACCGGGTCGAGCCGGCCATCTGCTCGACGGACCAGCGCTACCGGTTCACGCTCGGTAACCTGCACGAGGATGGTCCCGGGTAGCTGGCGCTCGACCTGAACGGCGGCGACGAGCGGATGGGCCTCGAGCCGAGCGGCCAGCGGGGCCATTTCCTGCCATACCGACTGCAGGGTATCCACCTTGAGCAGCGCGATCGCCTCGGCACGCGGCGTGTACCGCATGCCCTCGAACACGACGCGCCGCACGTGAAAGAACGCGAGCGTCGAGAGCGCCTTCGGTCCCCACCACGGTGAGGCCACGGTGAGCGCCGCCGCGACCATGACGAGCAGCAGGCGCAACAGCCGCCACCAGCGCGGACGCTCCGCGGACGCTGCCTCCGTGGTTCCGCTCACGGTGGACTCCAACACAGCAGACGCCACGACTCAGTGATGCGACGAGCCCGCACGTAGCCGGTCGAGCAACTCCGGTCCCGTGCGCGTGATGTCACCGGCGCCCATCGTGAGGACCACATCGCCCTCCTGCACCATCTCGTGCAGGATGGCCGCGGCATCACTGCGGGGCCCGCGCCAGTGGAGCACACCGTTGGTGATGCGATCGCCGATCAGCGCGGAGGTCACCTCCGGCTCGGGCGTCTCACGGGCGCCGTAAATGTCACACAACAGCAGGACATCGGCCGCGGCCAGCGCCGCCGCAAACTCCGCCTGCAGGTCGCGCGTACGGGAGTACAGATGCGGTTGGAACGCCAACACCAGTCGACGACCGGGGAACGCATGGCGCGCCGCCGCGATGGTCGCCTGCACCTCGGTGGGGTGGTGCGCATAATCGTCCACCACCTCCACGCCGCGTTCACGACCGAGACGTTGGAAGCGACGTTCGACACCGCGGAACGCCGCGAGTCCGGGTGCCATGTCGGCCACGGTCGCGCCAAGCGCCAGCCCTGCCCCGATGGCGGCGAGCGCATTACGCACGTTGTGCATGCCGGGCACGGCCAGTTGCACGTCGCCAAGCGCGACGCCGTCGAAACGCACGGTGAACCGCGAGCCGGCGGCATCGAGCACCAGGGCATCGGCCACCAGCCTTGCACCGACCGCATGCGGTGACGGCGCCGTACCGGGCAGCGTGGCGGAGTAGTCGATCACCTCACGACTCGATGCCACGCGCAGCGCCATGGCGCCGGCGTCATCGGCACACCGTACGACCGTGCGCGCCGGCGATAGGTACATCTCGAACGCCCGCATGATGTCGTCGAGATCGCGATAGATGTCGAGATGGTCGGCCTCGACATTGAGCACGATGGCCACTTCGGGATGCAACGCGAGGAATGAACGATCGTACTCGTCGGCCTCCACCACGTAGGTGTCACCGCCAAGCCGGAGATTGCCCCCCCACAGTCCCACGCGCCCGCCGACGACGCCGGTGGGATTGCGTGAGGCACTCGCAAGCGCCTCGGTGGTCATGACGGTGGTGGTGGTCTTGCCGTGCGTGCCGGCCACGCCGACCAGCGTGCCACCGCTCACCGCGTCGGCCAGCGCTTCGGCGCGACGCACGAGTGGAATACCCGCCGCGCGCGCTGCCTGCATCTCGGGGTGGTTGGCCGGAATAGCCGACGAGTAGACCAGCGCTCGTGCACCGGCCACGAGGCGGTCGTCGTGCGGCGACACCAGCACGCCGTACTTCGCGAGATCCGGGGCGCCGGCGGGATTGGCATCGGTGCCCTGGATAGCGACACCGCGTCGCGCGAGCAACTCGGCAAGGGCGCTCATGCCAGCGCCGGCGATGCCGACGAAGTGCACGGGCCGCGGGTCGGTAGTATCGAGGAGGATCGCGCGCGTAGGCGATTCGGACATTGCAGCGGAATCGGTGGAGACCATACGGGAAATATGACGCCCACGCGGGTCCAATCGTACTGCCTGTCTACCGGATTCGTGACAGCAGATCGCGTGCGATATCGAGGGCCGCCCCAGGGTGCGCCCGACGCGCCGCGGCCACGCGCATGGCCGCCATCCGCGCGGCATCGTGCTGGAGCGCGCGCACCTGCGCATCGAGTGAATCGACCGTGAGCTCCGCCTGCGGCAGATGCACCGCGGCGCCGGCAGCGGCCGTGGCGCGGGCATTGTGCGCCTGATGATCCTGCGCCGCCGTGGGGAGCGGTACCAGCACGGTGGGAATCTCCCAGGCGCACAGTTCCGCGATAGACATGGCGCCAGCGCGCGTGACCGCAATATCGGCCGCCGCGTATGCGTCGGCGATGGGAGACAAATAGGGACGCACCCGCACGCGCGCCCCCTCGCGATCGAGATACGCAGCCGCCTGCTGTTTGCCGGTGGCCCAGATGAGCGCGACGCCTTCGGGAAGCCCGCGCGCGACCCACGCGGCCGTCGCGTCGTTGAGCGCCCGGGCGCCCTGGCTTCCGCCGAACACCAGCACCACGAACGCATCGGCGGGCAGCCCCCAGAGCGCGCGTGCCGCTTCGCGGGATGGCCGGGGATTCGGGGGTGGGTCAATGGGGCACCCGTACGCGTGCACGGCGGTGTTACCCCCCGATGCAAGGCGTGATGCGGCTTCGGGGAACCCGAGATACAGCGCGCGGGCACCACCGGAAAAGGTCCGCGTGGTGAGCCCGGGGTGACTGTCCGGTTCGTGCAGCATGGTCGGTACGCCATGGGCGCGCCCCCAGGCCAACGCGACACCCGCCGCATAGCCGCCCGTACCCACAACGGCAGCCGGCCGCAGCTCGCGCGATAATCCCGAGATGGCACGCCAGGCGCTCACGGCGCCCGCCACCGTTTTCCAGTTGTCCCACGGCTGCTTCCGATACAGCGGGTGCAGGTCGAGCAGCGTGAATGGGAAGCCGGTGCCCGGAAGGACATCCCGCTCGATGCCGCGGCGCGCGCCGATGAAATGCGGCTGCACCGATGGATCGAGCTGCACGAGCGCGCGTGCGATAGCGAGCCCGGGATACAGATGGCCACCCGTGCCGCCACCGGCAAAGAAGACGCGCGTCATGAGCCGGGGGCCACCAGCGGATCGGTTGCGGACACGCCGTACACGCGCTCGCGATTGCTGCCGATGTTCACCAGAATGCCGGTCATCGCGAGGGTGAGCAGCAGATTGGATCGCCCGTAGCTCACGAACGGCAACGTCAGCCCCGTATTGGGTAGCAGGCCGATCACCACGCCCAGGTGAATGAACGCCGTGAATACCGTGGAAAAGGTGAGTCCCACGGCCACGAGGGTGAGGAACGGGGTTCGCGCGTTCCGGGCAATGCGGAAGCCGAGCCAACCGTACAGCGCGTACAGCACCGTGAGGCCGGCCAGCCCGAGAAAGCCGAATTCCTCGCCGACGATGGAGCCGATGAAATCACTCTGGGCGAGCGGCAGCCAGCCGCGCTGCTGATTGCCCTGTCCGAAGCCGACGCCCACGAGCCCGCCGGATCCGACGGCGACGAAGGACTGATATTGCTGATCGGCCGAGGCGCTGCGATTCACGCTCTCCGCCTGCTCGCCCGCCATGAAGCTGCGGATGCGCTCACGCACGTAAGGGCTCTGCGACCCCTGAAAGCCCACCAGTACCAGCCCGAGACAGCCGAAGAGTACGAAGTGGGCGATGCGTGCTCCGCCCACGAACAGCAGAACCGCGGTGAGCAGGCAGAACATCATCGCCACCGAATAGTCGGGCTCGAGGATCGCCAGCGCGCTGAGTGTGACGATGACCACGGCGAAGGGCATGAGTCCCTTCCAGATGCGGCGCACGTTGGCCCCCTTCTTGGCGAGCAGCATGGGCACCCACACGAGAATGGCGAATTTTGCCAGCTCCGACGGCTGCAGCGATCCGCCGAAGAGATGGCGGCTGGAGCCGCCGACCTTGGGCGTGAAGAGCACCGCGATCATGAGCAGGATGCTCACGATCATCACCGGCCACGCCAGACGCCGCCACATGTCCGCATCGAGCTTGGCCAACACGGCGAAGGCCGCGATCCCCACGGCCGCACCGGTCGCCTGCCGCAGCACAAAAAAGTACCCAGGCTGCTCGGCCGCCACGGCCACCAGCGCACTCGCACTGAAGAGCACCGCCAGTCCGACGCTCATCAACACGGCGGTGACGAGCAGCAGCGCGCGGGCTTCGATGCCCATGCGCCAGCGTTCACGGGTCCCCGCGAGCGATGCCGCTCGCGACGACGACGACGGGGCTGAACCCGCTTGGTCGAACGTGGCGCCGAGGCCGCTCATCCGAGCGCCTCGGCCAGTCGCGCGAATTCGCGCCCGCGTTCTTCGTAGTTGCGGAACATGTCGTAGCTCGAACACGCCGGCGAGAGCAGGATCGCATCGCCCGTCCGTGCCTGATCGCGGGCCACCCGCAGGACGCCCTCGAACGGCGTGCCCGCCGGCACGAGATGCACCGGTACGTCAGCCCCCAACAGCGGCGCGAGATCGGCATGCACCAGCGGCCCGGCTTCACCGTAGGCCACGACCGCACGCGCCGTGCGGCGCAGCTCGGCGGCGAGCGCCGTGTACGGTTCGCCCTTGTGACGGCCGCCGAGCAGCACCACGGTCGGCGTTGTCATCCCGGCAATCGCCACCTGCGTCGAGGCCACGTTGGTGGCCTTCGAATCGTTGAGCCACGTGATCCCACCGCGATTGCTCACGGGCTCCAAGCGGTGCGCCAGTGCGCGGAATGTTCGCAGCGCCGTCGCCAGTGTCGCGCGTGCCTCCGGCGTACGGTGTGCGTCATCGGCTACCATCACGCACAACAGCGCGCAGAGCGCGTTGGCCACGTTATGATCGCCCGCCAGCGCAAGATCATCGCGTGCCATCAGCGGCGCCCCCATCACCACGAGCTGTCCGCTGGCGCGATCGAACCACGCGTCCACATCGGTGCGCTTCGTGGAGAAGTGATACCACTGCCCAGGGACCCCGCGAATGAGTTCGTGAACATCCATGTTGTCGGCCGTGGTGACCCAGCGCGACGGCAGCGTGGCGTTCACGAACATGCGCTTCTTGTCCGCATAGTACTCGGCCACGCCTTCGTAGCGATCGAGGTGATCGGGACTGAGCGTGGTGAGCACACCGACATCCGGGAGAATACCGGGCGTGTCGTGCAGCTGAAAACTGGAGATCTCAAGCGCTGCCCAGGTCGGCGCGGGCTCGTGGAGCGCGATTTCGGACACCGGCGTACCGATGTTACCAACGTCCACCGCGTCGAGCCCAAGCGCCCGCAGCAGATGGCCCACCATGGCCGTCGTGGTGGTCTTGCCGTTAGTCCCGGTGATCGCGATGTAGCGAAGCGCCGGCGTGAGGCGCAGTGCCACTTCCACCTCGCTCACGATCGGGATGCCGGCATCTCGGGCCGTTCGCAGTGACGGCGCCGTGGGCGGCACGCCGGGGCTCACCACCACGGCCGCCGCGTGCGCGATGCGCTCGAGATTGTGCATGCCCACATCCACGCTCGCGCCTTCCCGCTCCAGCGCTGCCGCGGCGGTCCGCATGCTATCCGACGTCCCGGCGTCGGAGGCATACACCGAGACCCCAGCCTTCCGCAGCAAGCGGGCGGCCGCGACCCCACTGCGACCGAGTCCGATCACGGCGAACTCGCCGGTGCGTTCGGCGAGCCGTCGGGCGACCAGCGAGGCGACTTCCTGAGGCGTGTTCGACATGCCGTCTCCGTCAGCGCAGCTTGAGCGTGCTGAGCGCGAGGATGGCACACAGGATACCGATGATCCAGAAGCGGATCACCACCTGTGTTTCGGGCCATCCCTTCATCTCGTAGTGGTGATGCAAGGGGGCTCGCAAAAAGACGCGGTTTTTCTGCGCGTACTCCACCCCGTACTTCTTGCGCCGGTACTTGAACACCGACCGCTGGAGGATCACCGAGACGGTCTCGGCGAAGAACACCGCGCCGACGAAGAGCAGCAGAAACTCGCTCTTGAGCAGAATGGCGATCGCCCCCACGGCCCCGCCCAGCGCGAGCGAGCCGGTATCGCCCATGAAGACCTGCGCCGGATGCGCGTTGTACCAGAGGAACCCTATGCAGGCACCGACCACCGCGGCGCAGAATACCGTGAGTTCACCGGCGCCGCGCAGGTAGAACACCTGGAGATACGCGCTCGTGTCCACGCGTCCGAGCACGTAGGCGAAGATGCCGAGGGTGAGCACGGCGATGGCCACGAGACCTGATGACAAGCCGTCGAGGCCGTCGGTAAGATTCACCGCGTTGCTCACGCCGGTGAGGATGAAGGTGACCCACGGGATGTAGAGCCACGCGGCCCAGCTCACAGCGGGGACCACGAGGATGTACTTGAAGAAGGGAAGCGTGGTGCTGGCGCCCGGCAGCGTCGAAATGGGATCGAGCAGCAGATACGCGCCGAGCCCGAGGCCGCAAATCACCTGTCCGGCCAGCTTGTATCGCTCCACCAGCCCTTCGTTCTTCTTGCCCTCGCGCTTCTGCTTGAGCTTCAGGTAATCGTCGAGGAACCCGATGACGCCCATCCACGCCGTGACGGCCACGGCCAGCACGATGTAGCGATTGTCGAGCCGCGCCCAGAGCAGCACCGGCAGGAAGGTCGCGACGAGGATGATGAACCCACCCATGGTGGGTGTCGTCCCCTTTACGGCGTGTGTGTCGGGCGTACCGGCGCGCACCACCTGATGCACGGCCATATCACGCAGGCGGCGGATGATGGCGGGCCCGAAGAGGAAGCACACCAGCAGGGCCGTGACGAACGCAGCGCCGGCCCGGAAGGTGATGTAGTTGAGCAGGTTCAGCACGCTGATCTCGCGTGCGAGCGGATGGAACAGGAAGTAGAGCACGCGGGGAAGTTATGCGGTGGCCCAATGAGTGATGTGCGGCACGAGGCGTTCGAGACGCATGCCCCGGGATGCTTTGAGCAGGATGACGGCGTCGCGGTGGAGCCGCGGTTCGAGCAGCGGCCACAGGGCCTCGAGGTCGTCGCTGGCGATGACGCGCGGATCATGGGGCGCGAGCGCTCGCAGCGCAGACGCGAAGTCGCCCACGCCGGCGACGAGATCAGCTGGCGAGGCCAATGCGACACGTGCCACCTCATGGTGCTGCGCCTCAGCGGTCGCTCCCAGCTCCCGCATGGAGCCCAGAATGGCGACCCGCTGACGCCCCTGCCCCACGTCGGCCAACAGGGCAATGGCCGCCCGCATGGACGCGGGGTTCGCGTTGTACGCGTCGTTGATCAGTGTGGCGCGGCCATGCGTTTCCCAGACACCGCGCATACTGGGCACCGGCATCGCGGCCATCCCGGCGGCCGCCTCATCGAGCGGCACACCGCAGGCACGCGCCGTGGCGATGGCCAGCATGGCGTTGGCGGCCTGATGCGCGCCACGTAGGGGCAGTTCGAAGCGGACATCGTCCACCGTAAGCCACGGCCGACCTTCGGCGTCGAGTCCCCAGGCCGTCGGTACCTCACCTGCTCCCGTGAGGCCGGCGCTCACAACCGCGTGCGCCCGGTCACGGGCAAAGGGGGCAACCTCGGGGTGCGCCGAGGAAATCACCGCGAGCGTCACGCCGTGAAACACGTCGCACTCCTCACGGAGCACACCGGCGAGATCGCCCAACCCTTCAAGATGTTCCTCGCCGATGCTCGTGAGTACGGCCACGTCGGGGCCCGCAATGGCCCGCAGTGTAGCCACCTCGCCCGGCGTGTTGGTGCCCAGTTCCACAACGGCCACTTCCGCGTCACTCGGCGTGGCAAGCAGGGTGAGCGGCACGCCGATGAGGTTGTTGAGATTGCCGACGGTGGCGTGCACCACCAGGGTGCGGCCAAGTGCCGCCTTCAGCAGTTCCTTCGTGCTTGTCTTGCCATTGGACCCGGCGACCGCGATCACGGTACGCCCCCACGCCTTGCGCCACGCGGTGGCCAATTGCCCGAGCGCCACGAGCGTGTCGGGGACCACGTAGGTGGGGACGCCGAGGCCGGCCGCCTTGCTCGCATCGCTCACGACGAACGCCGCCGCACCGGCCTCACGCGCCTGGGCCAGAAAATCGTGAGCATCGAAGCGGTCGCCGCGCAGGGCCACGAACAGATCGCCGCGCGTGATACTCCGCGTATCGGTTGACACCCCGGCCAGCGGATTAGGCATCGCTGGGCCGGTGCCGAGCGCCTGTGCCACCCGCTCGAAGGTCCAGTAGGGATGTGCCAGCGACGGCGCTACGGCCGGCACGGCGTTGAAGGCGGTTCCCGCCGTCATCATGGGACTCACGCGTCCTCCTGGGTGGTGCTGCCGTTCAACAGATCACGCGCCAGCTCGTCCACGATTTCACGCTCGTCAAAGGGATAGGTGGTCGTGCCGCGAATCTGATAGGTCTCATGGCCCTTGCCGGCCAACAGGATCACGTCGTGCGGCTCTGCAATCCGTAGCGCGTGGGCGATGGCTTCGCGCCGATCGGTGATGCGGACATGCGCGCCGCGCGTCATGCCGGCCTCGATGTCATCGAGAATGCGCTCGGGATCCTCAGTGCGCGGGTTGTCGCTCGTTACGATGGCGACGTCCGCGAGTTCCTCCGTGATGCGTCCCATCTCGGGACGCTTGCCGCGATCACGATCCCCACCGCAGCCGAAGAGCACGATGAGACGACTGGCACGCTCTGCGTTTTCGCGCGTGAAGGGACGCACGGCGCGCAGCGCGCGGTCGAGCGCGTCGGGCGTGTGGGCATAATCGCGCAGCACGGTGGGGCCGGTGCGCAGCAGTTCCAATCGCCCCGGCACCTGCGGCACCGCCGACAGGCGCGCGGCGATGTCGCTCACCGGCATACCCAGCGCGAGGGCAGCGGCGGCCGCTCCGAGCGCATTGGCCACGTTGAAATCCCCGATGAGCGGTAACGTGACCGGGTGGGCGCCCGTGGGGGTCACCAGCAGAAAGCGACTTCCTGCGGCGACGTATTCGATGTCGCGGGCCGTGACATCCGCACTCGTCTCATGCACGCCAAAGGTGAGTGCCTTGGGGGCATTGGTGATGCCGCGCCACGCCGGATCATCGATATTGAACACGCCCACGCCGTTGCGCGCGAGGAGTCCCACGAGCCGCAGTTTGGCCGCCCGATAGGCTTCCATGGTGCCGTGGTAATCGAGGTGATCACGGGTAAGGTTGGTGAATACGCCGGCGTCAAACACCAGGCCGTCCACGCGCCGCTGATCCAGGGCATGCGACGAGGTCTCCATCGCCACGCGTTTCACACCGCGATCCACGAGGGCCCGCAACACCCGCTGCAATTCGACCGGACCGGGCGTGGTCAATCCATTGCCGCCGGGCATGGGCGTACCGGCGCTGCCCAGCAACACCCCAAGGGTGCCGATGGAGGCCGCTGGCGTCGCCGGCGCGTCGAGCAGATGCCGTAGCAGGCCAACCGTAGTGGTCTTGCCGTTCGTGCCGGTCACGCCGACCAGCGTGAGATCTCGCGCCGGCCACCCGTGAAAAGCCGCCGAGGAGAGGGCGGCTGCACGACGGCCATCGCGGACCTGTACGTACGGCAGGCCCACGGCTTCCGCCGCCGCCGCGTCTTCGACGAGGGCGAGCACCGCCCCCTGTTCCTTGGCCTTGCCCAGCCAGGCATGTCCGTCCTGCGCGGCACCCTTCACGGCAATGAACGCGGCACCGGCCGTAACGCGCCGACTGTCCTCGACCAGATCCAGCACCGTGTGGGGAAGCTCCGCCGACATGCCGACGAGCAGTCCCGCTTCGCCGAGCGCCTCGGTAAGCGTAGACGTGGCCACAGGGCGCGGTACCGATTCGTGCGCGGACGCGGAACTCATCGAGGTGACTCGAGCTGAACGGTGGAACCGACGCGCAGCATGGCGCCGGTAACGGGACGCGTACGTACGGCGCTACCGTCCACCAGGCTCACCTGAAACCCCGCTGCGTACAACGTACGGGCCGCCTGCCGGGCGGAGAGCCCATAGACCGACGGCACCGGACGCAGCTCCACCGCGTCCGGACGACGCGTCTCCCGCGCCGTCGCGAAGGGCAGTTCCACGACGATGCGTGACGGCATGGGGATCGGCTCGACCTTGGCGGGCGCGGGGGCCTTCAGCGAATCGAACCGCGCAGAATCCCGCTGCGCGATACGCAATTGCTCGGGAGTGAGCGGCTTCGGCGGTGGCGCGGCCATGGGGCGTGCGAAGCGGGCGAGTTCCCCACGATCAAGCGACGCATTGCGCGTGGCAATGGCCGACTGCAGGGCGTCGTTCACCATTTCGCCGGACACGAGACCACCGTAGTACGTGCCCTGCGGATCGATGAGGCGCGCAACGAGCACGTACTGTGGATTCTCCACGGGGAACATGCCAGCGAAACTCGAGTTGTACTTGCCCAGCTCGTAGCCGCGCCCGTTGTCGCGCACACGGCGCGCCGTACCCGACTTGCCGCCTACATCAAACGTCTGCAGGTCGGCGGCGGTGGATGTGCCGCTGTCCACCACGCTCTTGAGCATTTCGCGCATCAGGGCGGCGGTTTCCGATCGCAGGACCCGCCGCACCACGGTGCGCTTGTGCCGGTAGACGAGCGTGCCCGCGGCATCACGCACCTCACGCACGAGCGACGGCTGCAGCAACTCGCCGCCATTGGCAATGGACGCGTATGCCGTGGCGATCTGCAACGGGGTGGCACTCATGGCGTAGCCGATGCTCATCTGCGCATGATCGAGCTGGCTGTACGGCGGCAGCTTGACGTTCCCGCGCGATTCCGAGGGATACGATACGCCGGTGGGCACACCGAAGCCAAAGTCCCGGAGCGTCTGATACTCCTCGGCGTCGTCCATCTTGAGCGACGCCTGGACGGTGCCGATGTTGCTCGAGAACCGCACGATGTCGCGCACCGACATCCGCTCGGCCTTGTGCGTGTCCTCGTACTTCTTCACGCCGTACTGCCACTTGCCATCGTACGTGTCGAACAGCTGATCGGGCAGCAGCCCCCCGCGATCGAGCAGGCGTGAGATGATGAAGGGTTTCATGACCGAGCCGGGCTCGAAGGCTTCGGTGAGCCCGTTGCCAAGCGTGGCTTTGCCGTTGCGAACGCCGGCAATGGCGAGGACGGCCCCGTCACGCGGATCGAGGATGAGCAGATCGCCTCCAGTCGCTCCCGTGCGCTCGCGAGCGTTCTTGAGGGCTTCTTCCGCGATTTCCTGTAGCTGCTGATTCACGGTGAGCACGACATCGTGCCCCGGCTGCGCGGCCACCGGCGCGAGCATCGGCGACCCGATACGTCCGCCGCGGCCGTCCTTCACCAGCTGGTTCATTCCTTCTTCCCCACGCAGCAGATGATCGAGTTCACGCTCGATCCCGCTGACCGCGCCGCCCGTCGCGGTCGCCACGCCCACGATGCCCCGAAGTCCTTCGGGCGTGGAATTCACGCGCTCGAGACGCGGCCGCAGCTTGACCCCGCTGAGATTGCGTAGGCGCGCGACGTCGGCGGGGGCGAAGCGCAACGGGATTTCCACCCACTTGTACTGCTTGGGATTGTAGGCGCGCTTCACCCACTTGTCGGGCACGCGTAGATCTTTGAGCACCTTGCGCAGGACGACCCGTGAATCGACGGTGCGCACTTTTCCATCGAGGCCCTTGCGACGCGAGGGGCCGAGGTTGTGCGGCTCGACGATGATCTGCACCTCTTCGCGCGTCTCCACGAGCACGGTGCCCGTCGCGTCGAGGATGGCACCGCGGGGGGGCGCGATCTTCACGTCAACCACATGCTGCCGCTCAGCCTCCTGCCGCCAATGCTCATGGTCAATGAGCTGCAGCTGGGCGGCCTTTCCGACGACCGCGGCGGCGAAGAGCACGAGCGTCACGTGCACGAACGACGCGCGGGCGCGGCTGATCACCTGGACCGGCGGCTCCATTTCCGCTGCCGAAGCGGACGGCGTGCCCGTCATGGCGCCTTGACGTCCCTGACGGGGACCGCGATGAATCGCGTCTGCGCCTCATCGGGGCGAACGAGCCCGAGCCGTCGCTGCGCTTCCTGCACGACATTACGTCGGCTCGTGGCGCGACGGAGCTGCCCCTCGAGATACTTCTCCTGCGCCATCAGCGAGCGCTTTTCATCCTGCAACCGCTGGATCTGCTTGCTGGTGCGTACACCGGTCGAGCGGCGCCACACCACCGACGTACTCACCGCCAGAAAGAGCACGAGGCCGGCCGCGACCAGAGCGCGCCCCTTGAGCGCCCCCTGCTTACGTGTCGTGCTGCGACGCAGTACCGCCATCAGCGTGCGCGCCTCCACGCCCGCAAGCGTGCGCTGCGCGCGCGGGAGTTGGCTTCCACCTCCGCATCGCTGGCATTGGTTGGGCGACGGGTGATCGTCTCCCCCAATGGCGCGCCGCGGCACGTACAGATCATCTGCTTGGGGGGACACGTGCACGTGGCGCTCCAGTCGCGGAACGCATTCTTCACGAGCCGGTCTTCACCGCTGTGGTACGAAATGATCGCCAGCACCCCGCCCGGCGTCAGTCGATCACGCAGCGCGGGCAAGGCCCGTTCGAGGCCGGCGAGTTCGTCGTTCACCGCGATGCGCACCGCCTGGAAGATGCGCGCGAAGTCGGGCGCACCGCTGCGCGGCCCCAGCACGGCCCGAATGGCATCCACCAAATCGTCGGCCGTGGCGAACGGGCGACGCTCACGCCGCCGCACGATCTCGCGGGCCAGTCGCGCGGCCCGCGGCTCGTCGGCATACGCGCGCAGCAACGCCGAGAGGTCCACTTCATCGATGGTGTTGAGCAGCTCGGCCGCATCGATATCGGCATCGGTGCCCATGCGCATGTCGAGCGGCGCTCCTTCGCGGAAGGTGAACCCCCGCGAGAGATCGTCGAATTGATGCGAGGACACGCCGAGGTCGAGCAGAATGCCATCGAAGCGCTCCGACGAGGCGAGCCCCGCGTCGCCAACGTCGGCATAGTTGCCGAGCAGCGCGCGGAACTGGCCGGCTTTTTCGAAATCGGCGAGGCGCTCCCGTGCGGCGGCGAGTGCACGCGGGTCGCGATCGACGCCGGTGACCCGCATGCCGCGCTCGAGGAAGGCCGCCGAATGGCCTCCCCCACCGAGCGTGCAGTCGAGCACCGTGGAGGCGCCCGCGAGCAACTCTTCGATTTCAGGCAACAGCACGGGCACGTGGTAGGTACCGACGCGCCCGGAGGGAGGCGTACGGACCGGGCTCACGCGCGAATTGGGCAAACGAACAGGCGCGTCATGGGAACGGCGATGGCGCCCGGTGGGCGCGTAGACGAGCGTCGCAACGGGGCATGATAGTGAGGAGCAGACAGCAGCGTCAACAGACGCCGATGCGTGCGAAAATGTGCATTACCCGTGATCGCGCACGGATGTGATACCTCATCACTGATCCGGTCGGCCTCGAGGGATCATGGTGTGCCGCAGCCGGAAAAACGAGCGGGCCCGCCGTCTGTGGACGGCGGGCCCGCATGTCACCGCAACCGGGTGGGTTACTTGCAGATCGCCTTGATCAGCTGGTCGGCGTACGGGTCGAGCTGCATGACGGCACCCATCAGCTGACGCATCGCGTCGGGCGAGAACGAGCCACCCTTCGGCAGCAGGATCTGCGCTTCGACGAACAGGTCCTTGGCTTCCTTGGCCGGCGCGCACTGCTTGCCCGTCTGGGCGACCTGCAGCTTGGCCTGACCAAAGGCCACGTAGGTGGCGCCGAGGAGGAACTGCGACTGCGCCTTCAGGCTGTTCGGCACGACGGTGTCGGCGTACTTGAGCAGGTCGATCGCGGCCGTGAAGTCTTCCGGCGTCTTGGACGCGGCGGCCTTCTTGTAGGCCTCGTTGGCCGACTGCAGCGCGAGCACACGGAGGTTCGTGGTGGTGTCGCCGGCGGCGATCGCGGCCTTGATGGCCGGAATCACTTCGTCGCCCTTCCCGAGGTCCTTGAGCAGCGTAACGCGAAGCGTCTGGGCGTTTTCGACGGGCATCTTGGCGGCAATAGCCTTGTCGAGTGCCTCAAGCGCCTGCTGGTTCTGCCCCGCGGCACGCAGGCCGACGATCTGCTCGTAGATGAGCGACCCGTTGCTCGGGAACTTGGCCACGCCCTTCGACGCCGTCTCGGCCGCCTTCTGGAACTGGCTGTCCGCTGCGAACGCACGCGCCGTACGGATGAAGTACGTGGTGTCGGCGAAGGCCGTGTCGAGACGGACGAGCTCCTCACCCTGCGTGAACGCTTCCTTGTAGTCCTTGGTGGACAGCAGGATGAGCCAGCGGAGCTTAAGGAGTTCCGGATCGCCCGGGTTGGCCTGTACGGCTTCGTCGATGACCGGCTTGGCGAGCTTCGGATTGGCCAGCACCGCGATCGCTTCGACCACGTCCTTCTGCAGGCGCGGGTTCTTCGGATCGGTGGCGAGCAGGCGCGTGAGCGTCACGACGGCCGAATCACCCTGGTTCGTGTCGCGATAGCTCTGCGCGAGGATCGCGAGCCCCGGGCGGCTCTTCGGGTCGATGTCGACGATTTCCTTGGAAAGCTTGAGCTGCTCGGCAGCCGCCGCCTTCTGCGTCACGAGCACGTTGGCCCAGCAGATCCGGGCCAGCGTGGCCTTCGGGTAGGCCGTGATGCCATCCTTGGCCGCCGCAATGGCCGCGTCGTACTGCTGCGAGCGCGCCGCGTTGATGCACTTCTGCTCGAACTCGAGCTGCTTGCGCGCTTCCTTGAGTTCCTTGGCAATCAGGCTCGAGGCCTCGCCGACGCTCTTCACGTCATACGTGCCCAACGGCTGCACGAGGGCGTTGTCGCGCGCGAGCACGAGGTTGGCTTCGACCTTGACGCCGGTGGCCGTCTTGGTGGCCGTACCGGTGACGTATTCGTCGGCGCGGAGCAGCGTGGCCAGCGCCTTCTGGTCATGCGGCTCGAGCGCTTCCGTGACCGGGAAGCCCGAGGCTTCGAGCGTCGCAGTGATGTCCTGCTTGGGCAGCACATACACCTGCTTGAACGGGAACTCGCTGCCCATGCGCCCGCGCACCGCATCGGCGGCCTGCACCCCCAGGCCCTTGTCGCCGCTGCGGAACACCGCGACCATGACGCGCTTCGCATTCGGATCGGGGACCCGATTGTACTGGGCCGAAGCCACCGAGGGCACGAGGGTGCCACCGAGGGCCAAACCGATCCCTGCGATTGCCTGGAAATGCCGTGACTTCAATGTCGTAACCTCCGCACCTGAGCCGTGGGACCCCGGAGAGCCGGGGGATCGATCAACCCGTTGGCAGTGCGAAGAGCCACGCGGGTCTGGGGGGGTGAAGCAGCAGAACTTGCAGTCGCATCCGTCGGTCGGCAAGCAGAAGCCGCCACCGGCTGCAACAATGGGCGAAGAGGGATTCGAACCCCCGACCCCCTGTGTGTAAGACAGGTGCTCTAACCAGCTGAGCTATTCGCCCGTGTTACGCCCTGTCCCGACCATCCGCTGAAAAACTACCATGGTGGGGGGGCGCAGTTCCCGGTCACGCTGAACTTTAACCGGATCGTCACGTTTGGCTGGGTTTGGTCCCAGCCATTTTCTGAAAACCCGCCGTCGAACGACGGGGATCAGCCCCGCGCTATCCCTTGAGGATGGCCAGCGGAACGAGCACGACGTACCCGAGCACCAGCAGGATCGGTGCGATCGTTTCGCCACCCCGAGCAAGGTCAACGTATCCGAGGAGAAGCGAGGCAGCCGCCAAGCCCCAGAACAGGAGGGCGCGCGAGCGAGGTGTATCGTTCGTGGTCATGAGCGGAGGATACGAATTGAGTGAAGGCACCACAAGGGACTAGAGGCACCCCGATCAGGGAACCGGGCACCGGAAGGCGCTCCCTGCCCCAACTCCCGCCGGCCTCACCGCGTCACGCGGGATCGGCGCCGTCAAGGATGGCCTGCAGCGCGCTCTGCCGCGCGGCCTCCTCCTGTTGCGCGTCCGCCGCCCGCATGGCGTCGAGCTTGAGGCGATCACGTCGACGACGGATGACGAACAGGGGTACCAGCACGAGGGAGAACATCCCCACGGCGACCGAGAGATTCGCCACAAAGGACAGGGCGCCGTACCGGGTGCGGGTGCGGGCCCGCCAATGCTTCTCGAAAGCGTCGCCGGTCATACCATAGGCGGCGCGCACCGCCTTCTCGAACGACCCCGTCTGCTTCCAGTACGTCAGCAGGTTGGTGAGCCCGGCCACGCCGCCGAGGGCGTCGAGCTCGCTCACCACCCGGTGGGCCATGGCGTAACTCCATCCTGCTTCCACGCCCCCGCCCGCGAACCCCGCTTCGAGCTCCTCGAGCGTGGGCAAGGTGCGCCACACCATGCCCACTGACGTCTCGAAGGCCTGCTCGCGCGTCCATTCACCAGCGGCGACACTCGCGTAGCCCTCGTCGAACCAGCGCGGCGGCAACGGCCCCAGGGCTTCGTGCAGCGCCAGATGCGCCAGCTCGTGACGCAGCACCACACGTGGGTCGCCCGCGTCGGATCCGGCGGCACGGCCCTGCATCACGATGCGGCGCTGGTCGGGAAAGGCGAAGGCGGCCCCCCATTCCGGTGCGTTCGGACCGACCCAGGCACGCAGTCGCCGGGAATCCGGGGCAATCGCGATCAATACCCGCTCGCGTGGCCGTGGCAGGCCGGGAAACGAATCGTTGCGCTGCGCTTCGGTCAGCAGAGTGCGCGCGAGCCGTTCGTCGCGGCGTTCGGCCACGACCGTGAAGCGGCCGCGATCGAGCCGTACGCCTGGGTCGCGACCACCAGCTTGCGCGGCCAGCGCCCGGGGGCCGAATCCGGACCAGCCGGCCGCGAGCACGACCATGAGCCACCCAAAGACGCGCGCGCGTCCCCGCGCGATCATCCCGCGCGCGGCGGCTCGGCTCCCTGCTCCACCGTGTCCAACAGCTCCGCGCAGCGCTTTCCCCATGGACTGAACTTGTTCGCCTCACTGCCGGATTTCCACGCCAGACGCGCATCGGCTCGACGCCCGGCGAACCAATAGGCCCGCCCAAGTTCGTACCAGGCCTGCAGCAGGTTGGGTCCCAACTCGAGCGACTTCCGGAAAAACGCTTCGGCGTCCTCGTACATCTCGCGCTCGCGGTAGGCCATCCCGAGATACAGGTGCGCGTACAACACCGCCCGGCGATCGGCGTCGGCGCGAATGACCGTCGAGAGATGCTCGATGGCCTCACCATAGCGCAGCTGGCGCAGACAGATGTAGCCGACGTTGGCACGGGCCAGCGCATGGTGCGGATCGCGCTGCAGCACGACCTGCGCGACCATTCCGGCCTCGTCGTAGCGCTCCTGTTGCATGAGCGCCCACGACAGCAGCGTCTCCGCTTCGGTATCGCCCGGCGCCAACTCGAGGGCACGACGAAAGGCGGCTTCGGCGCCTACGGCGTCGAGCAGCGACAGCTTCGACCAACCCTTCTCGAGGAAGGTCGATGCGCCGAGGTGATCGACGCGCCCGGAGTTTAACGCCGGTGCGGCGGGCACCGTCGTGGACGGCCGGTCGTCCAATTGCTTCCACTGGTCGGCGAGCGCCTTCACGGCGTCCTTCCACCCCTGCGCCTGCTGGAGCGCCGCGTCCGCCTCGCGGAACAAAGTGATGATTGCCTGCTTGAGCTGTTCGCGCTCGTCGGGCGTAAGCGGCACCTGGGGGTGCAAACGGCACGCGTCGTCGAGTGTCTGCCGCATCGTCTGCAGGCGCTCACCGAACGCGGCCGCGCTGGCGGGGGGCAGTGACGGATCGGGGGGACGTGTCATGTCGCGGCCGTCATGCGCTTGCGAGCCATTCGTGCGGCGTGGGAAGCGTGTGCAGCTGTCCCCCGATGGCGGCGGCGATCTCGTGCAGCGGCGCCACGACATCGCTCCCGGCGAGTGTTCGGGCCGCTTCCGGCATCCCCGGCACCACGGACGTGGCGACGTCCTGAACCACGGCGCGTCCGCCGGCGCGGCGCACGGCCAGCAGGCCATCGGCGCCGTCGCGTCCCATCCCGGTCAGGACTACGCCGATCGCGTTCGCCCCGAAGAGGTGGGCGGCCGAAGCGAACAACGGATCGGCGGCGGGACGGACCCCCCAGAGCGACGGGTCGTCGCCCAGCGCGAGGCGTGGCAGATCGCGCGAGCCGTGCACGCGGAGGTGCCGCCCGCCCGGAGCGACGTAGGCGTGACCCGCGCGCAGCGGCTCGCCGTCCGCGGCCTCGTGCACCGTGAGTGCCGAAGCCGCGTCCAAACGACGCGCGAAACTGGCGGTGAAGCCGGTGGGCATGTGTTGCACGATAAGCACGGCGGTGTCTGGCCACACCGGCAAAGCGGGGATGATCTGCGCGAGGGCCGCCGGCCCGCCGGTGGACGCCGCGATGCACACCACGCGCGACGGGGCACCGGCCAAGGGCACCTGCAACGGCGCCGGCTTGGGCGGGACTGGCAGATGTCCGGAGGCCAGCACGGGATGCGTCGCGACGCGCACGCCGCTCGCCGCCCGCAAGGCCTGCAACAGCTGCCCGCTCACCAACTCGAGATCGAGACTGATGGCGCCGGACGGCTTGCGAACGAAGTCCACGGCGCCCCGTTCCAGCGCACGCAGCGCGGCGTCGGCACCACTCTCCGTCGTACCGGCACTCAACATCACGACGGGTCGCGGATGGTCGCGCATGATGAACTCCAGCGCCGCCAGCCCATCGAGCCCGGGCATGTCCACATCGAGCGTGACGAGATCGGGGCCGAGGCTCGCGACCTGCCGGAGCGCATCCTGCCCGTCACGGGCGGTCCCGACCACCCGGAACTCGCCGGTGGACTCCACGACTTCGCTCACCAGTTTACGCATGAAGGCGCTGTCGTCGACCACGAGCACGCCGGGTCGGGTGTCACCCATCGAGACGGACGTCTCAGCGTTCGACATGTGCACCTCGTACCATGTGGACCGGCCCACGCCAGAGGGCCATATCAGGGGGCTCCGAACGCCGCCAGCACGTCCTCATCGGCCCGCGCCCCCTCGACCACACCGATCACGGGGTCTGCGTCGTTGATCCCACCGGCGGCGGTCGCGGGCTGGGGCAGCGCGGACAGATTGGCCATGACGATGCGATTACCGGGGTCGAGCGCCAACGCCTGCTCCCACGCGTGGCGGGCGTCGTCGAGCGCCCCGCGGCGATAGTGGATGTTGCCGAGCTTGAGGTGCACATCGGGACCGTGGGACGGCGCGAGCCGCACCACGCGCACGAACGCATCGAACGCGTCGTCGTAGCGCTGCCCCCGATAGAGATAGTCTCCGAGGTTCTTGTGCAGGTGCGCACAATTCGCGTCCTCGAGCAGCGCATGCTCGAGGGTGCGTGCCGCCAGTTCATAGCTCCCGCGCCGTTCGTGCACCACGGCCAGATTGTTGTGCAGCGTGACCACGTGCGGGTACACCGCGAGCCCCTCCTCCAGAATAGCCAGGGCCCGTCGGCTATCCCCAGCCACGGCAGCCGCGAGGCCGGCCGCGTGGAACCAGGCGGCTGACGGCTGCCGCGCGCCCCACTGCGCCCGCGCTTCGGCGAGATGCGCGTCGGCGACCGCAAGCTCCCCGGCCTGCAGCGCGAGCGTGGCGCGCGAGAGGGCAATCCGCGGATCCGGCATCGTGCCCGAGCGACGCGTGGCTTCCTCGAGCGCCCGGGCGGCGCCCACCGGGTCGCCGACCTGTTCGAGCGCGAAGGCCAGATTGTGCAACGCCGCGGTAGGCGCGTCGGGCTCCCGCGACGCACGCGTGAAGGTGGCGACGGCCTCCGGCCACTCGCCGCGGCGCGCGTGCACGAGACCGACATGGAAACGCGACACGCCGTCGGCCTCGCGCAGCTCGAGCACACGGCGGAATTCGCGCAGGGCTTCGTCGAGCATGCCCGTGCGGTAGAACGCGATGCCGAGATTGCGATGCTCGGCCACCCGGCTCTCCGGAGGCGACTGGCGGCGTGCGGCACTGCGCCCCACGCGCTGCACATAACCGGCCGACAGCAGTCCGTAGATGGCCTTCCCGGCGTCGAACTCGCTCAAGCCCGAGCGCTCCATGACGGCGTGCACGTCGTGCGTGCCGTCGAGCAGGGGCAGGATGCGCTCCTGCTCCTCCGACAACGGGACCTCGCGCGCCTGCACGCGGGCGCTGTCGATCTCGAACAGGAGATCGAACGAGGGAATCTTCTTCTCGATAAGCGACCACTCGTCCACCCGCCGCGCGCCTTCCAGCAACAGCGAATCGGCGCTGACGGAGAAGAGGGGGGGATCGACCGTCAGGTCGTCGTCGGGTTCGAAGGTGAAGGTCCCCTGCGTCCAGCCGAAGAGATGGTAGACCACCTCTTCGACCTGCGTGCGATGCACGTGCAGCAGCAGATCGCGATCGACCTGCGCGGTGTCGAGCAGGGCCTTCGCCAGTTCGCGGTCATCCTGCACGGGGAGGTGGGCCGCCAGCCGCGCGAGGGCGTCGGCGGGCACGGCCCCCAAGCGCACGAGCCGATCGCCAAGTCGGTCGCGACGATTCACGATGGAGGCGTGCACAACACGCCCGTCCGCGAAATGAATGGTGCCGAAGCTGCCGTCCCGCGCGATGCTGAGACATCCGGTTTTCTGCCCGAGCGCGAGCAGCTGCAGCACGTCGGCGAGACTGGCCTCGCTGAGATTACCGCGAATGGCCATCAGCGATATTCCTCAATGAGCCGTCCACCGATGTCGGGCCACTGCCACATGGTCTTCTCGCGATCATCGAAGAACGAATCACGTTCCCCGGGCGCGCGGCCCGCAAGCTGCTCGAGACGCCGCCGTTCCCGCGCGGGAAGCATTACCACCAGCCCGCCCTCGAAGCGTGACCGCATCCGGTCGGCGAGCCCCATCATCTCCCTCGGGGCACGCGTACTGGTGAGCACGACCTGCGCCCCGCGTCCCACCAGCAGGTTGAACAGGTGAAAGAGTTCGTCCTGTGTCCGTTCTTTCCCTTCGAGCGCCTGGATGTCGTCGAGGATGAACACATCGGCGTGACGATACCGGAGACGCCACCGTTCCACGCCGCCTTCCTGCATCGCCGCGATGTACTCCTCGACGAACAGCCGCGCGGAGAGGCATGCCACGGCCATGCCGGTCCACCGTTCCCGTACGGCATTGCCGATCGCGTGCGCGAGATGCGTCTTGCCGCTGCCGGCCGGTCCGTACAGGAACAGTGGGTTGTAGCCGCCGCCGGGCGCTTCGATGACCGCGTCCACCGCGCTTACGGCCAACTGGTTTTCCGGCCCCACGTCGAGGGCGGCGCGCGTGAACCCCGGCGAGGGCTGCGGCAGCGGCAAGGCGGTGGCCAGGGTGTTCTGTACCAGGTCGCGCGCCGCGGGAATGGCCTCGACATTCCGGAAGACCGCGTGTCCACGCAGGGAGGGATCGATCGTCACCGCCTGCGTCTCCAGGCCACGCAGATGTTCGACGGCGGCCGCATACGCGCGCAGCAATCCATCGACGTCCGGCGCCTGCGGCAAGTTCATGGCGCGCTCGAGCACCCCCACGTTCCACCCGTCCTGACGATAGCTCGCGACGGCCTCGCCCAGCCGCACACGCCACGGCTCGACGCGCGCTTCGACCTCGTGCAGCACGTCGGCGAGGAAGCCCTCGTAATCCGCGCCGTTAGGGATGATGGCCTGAATGCGATCAGGCGTCAGCGGGGCCACAGGCGACGCGCTCACCCCGAGCACGGCGCGCACTTCCTCGCTCGCGATGGGCTGACCGTCGAGCTGCTGGTAGGCGGTGATCTTGTTCAGCGCCCCCTTCAGTTCACGGACATTGCCGAAGGGCAGCCGCGCCACCTCGTCGAGCACACCGGCGGCGAAGTCCACGTGGCGCTCCGTGGCCACGTTGCGCAGAATCGCGAGACGCATTTCGAAGTCGGGCGCCCCCACATCCACCACCAGCCCACCGGACAACCGCGACAGCAACCGCTGATCCACATCGGGAATGTCCGACGGCTGCCGGTCGCTCGTGAGGACGAGCTGCTGGCCGCCGGTGAGCAACACGTTGAGCAGGCGGAGCAACTCACTCTGCGTTTCCTTCTGTCCCGTGAGGAACTGCACATCGTCGAGAATGAGCAGATCGACACCGGCGAAGGCCTCGAGGAACTGCTGCGGCTGTCCCACGGCCACGGCCTGATGCAGCCGTTCGGCGACCTCCTCGCCCGACGAGACGCGCACCTGCAACGACGGCTGGACCTCACGCGCCCGATGGGCAATGGCCGCCACGAGGTGCGTCTTGCCGAGTCCCGACCCTCCGTACACGAACAGCGGGTTATACGCCTGTCCGGGAGCCTCGGCGACCGCGCGCGCGGCCGACACGGCGAGCCGATTGGAAGCGCCGACAACGAACGTGTCGAAGCGCAGTCCGCCCTCACGAGGCATGCCCTCACGAGGCATGATCACGCGGCCACTCCCGACGCCGCGGGGTCGGCGATCGCGGGGGCATACACGGGCGTCCGCAGCGCGGCGTTGGCGCGCTGACCGGCGGGCGTCCCGTCTTCGGCGCCAAGGCGGCGCAGGACGGTGCGACCGAGCGCGCGCAGCGTATCGAATACACCGGTCCCGCTGAGCGCATCGGCGGCGTATTCGGGCACCCCGCGGAAGTTGAGGGCCGCCGAGAGGTCGGCCACGCTGGCCGACAGCGACAGCGGGAGGTCCTGCTTGTTGTACTGCATTACGATGGGCAGGGCACGCGCATCCACGCCGTGTTCGGCGAGGTTGGCGTGCATGTCCTGCAGACTCTCGATGTTGTCATCCCAGCGATGGCGCTGACTGTCGGCGACGAAGGCCACACCGTCCGCCCCCTGGAGCACCAGCTGGCGGATGGCTTTGTAGTACGGCTGGCCCGGTACCGTGTAGAGCTGGAAGCGCACGCGATAGGCGCCCACGGTCCCGAGATCGACTGGGAGGTAGTCGAAGAAGAGCGTCCGGTCGCGCCGGGTGGCCAGAGACGTGAGTGAGCCCACCTGCCCGCTCGGCAATGCCGAATGCAGGTAGGTGAGATTCGTCGTCTTGCCGGACCGGCCTGGACCGTAGTAGACCAGCTTGCAGGTGATCAGCCGGGTGGCGTGATCGACAATGGGCATGCGCCCGCTCCTCTCCCTCGCCGCACCCCGACGAGGTCGTCGGCGCGCCCGTTTCGTGGATACGTGTCCGCCCCGCGGTTACGGGAACAGCAACGCGTGCAATCGGGCTGCCAGCGCCGCGGCCTCACGCACACGCTCGGCGTTCGGCAGCGGATCTGGTGCCCGCAGGGCCGCGTTCCAATGGGCCATGGCCCCGACCAGGTCACCCGCGCGCGCCAGATCGTCACCGATCTGGCACAACTCGCGGGCGATCCCCACGTCGGTAGCCCCGGCCGTCCTGGGCTTCGGCACCTCTCCTCCGATGGACGGTTCAACCGGCGTGAGGGCAACCGGCTCGACGGTGGCGGGCGTGGTCCGCCAGAGGGCACCGCCAAGTGGCAGGCCGTCCTCGGTCAGGACGCCGTGCTCGATGGGATCGAAGAGGGAATCCTCGTCATGCACGCCTGGCGGGCCCGGCACCGCCGTGTGGGTGCCCGACGGCACCCACAGGTCCGACCGTGTCACACCGGAGGCCTGCCCCCGCGTAGCGTGCGGTCCCGCGGGGGACGATGGCTGTACGGTGGGCATCGCGGCGACTGCGGGCGGCGTGGGGTTCTTGCGAGGAACCGGCTGCCCTTCGCGCAGTGCGAGAATGCCCGCGCCGATGAGCTCGTACACCAACTGGGCGACGTCCGTGAGGGCACGTTGCATGGCGGTCGCGAGCGCCATGAGGTCACGCTGGCCATCGATGCGCGTGAGGAGGTCCCACTGCGGCGGGGTGAGCCGGAGGAGTGGCAATTGCTGCGGCTCGACATCGACGAAGGTCGGGATGACACGCGCGTGAGGGACCCGTGCCTCGATGCGCTGCCACACCTCGGCGCGCACGGCCGCCTCCATGAGCAGTGGCTCGACGGCCAAACGCACCGACGTTGGATGGATCGGCCGTTCACCGGGGGCAAACCGAAAGGTCCCATCGCGCCACAGCAGCACGTCCTGCACCGCCGCGGCCATGTCCGCCAGGTCGCCCGCGCGACGGCGCGGTGCGGTGAGGTCGTTCACGCGGTCCGCGTTCACCACCTCCGCGTCGATGAGGACACCGGCGTCGAAGGCGATCTGCGCCCGACGGCCCTGCAGCGGGGCATGACAGTGCAGCACTCCGGACTTGCGCCCCAGCGCGAGCAGCTGGAGCACGTCGGAGAGTGCGAGATCCCGGAGGCGGCCCTCGAGTGCCATGCGCGCGTTCCTAGGCGACCGACGCGCTGGCGGATGGCGAGAACGTGACTCCGGCCTCACGCGCGTTAGGCGCAAGCGCGGCACGCGCAAGTGCGGCACGCGCCCGCGCACTCCAGGGCTCCGCGTCCGCGAGGCGCGACAGACGTCTCCAGCGTGCGAGCGCATCGCGGAGGCGGGACTGTCCCGTGAGCAGCACGCCGTCGAGCCACAGGGCGGCGCCGTGGTCCGGATCGTAGCGCAGCACCCGATCGACGGCCACGCGCGCGTCCTCGACACGCGCTTCCGCCAGCAGCACCTCGGCGAGGACGGCGAGAGTGTCCAGATCGGTCGGCACACGCGTCAGATGGTCGGCGAGCAGCTGGCGTGCCTCGGCGTATCGATTCGCCTCCCGGTGCACCAGGGCGAGTTCCACCGTGGCTTCACGCCACGCGGGAGCCGCCGCGAGGGCTGCGACAAGTTCGAGACGCGCGGCCAGCAGGTCGCCGCGCTCGCGCAGCAGACGGGCGATCGCCACGCGCGGCGTGGGGCGCAGCGGGTCACGGGCGAGGGCCCGGCGATAGAAGCCCAGCGCCAACGACTCGTCACGCAGGCGCACCGCCACGTCACCAGCGAAGTGGAGCAGCGCCGCGCTCTCCACATCGTGGCGGAGTAATCGCAACAGGGCCGCTCGGGCTTCCTCCCTGCTCGCCGCGTCGCCCGTGGCCGCGAGCGCGGCGGCGCGTAGCGCCAGCGCGTTTATGTGGTCGGGCGCCACCGCCGACACCCGTCGCAGCAACGGCAAGGCCGCGGCCGCGTCGTCGAGCAGCGCATGCGAACGGCACTCCCCGATGGCCGCGCGCATCCACAACGACTGGCGCGTCGCGCGTACCGGATCGGCGTCATCGGACGCCGCCACCGCCGGCGCCGTCTCGATAAGCTCTCGTGCTGCCCGATACCGCTCAATGGCCTCGCCGTGCAGTGTGCGAACGGCGAACGCATCGGCCGCGTCGCATCCGGCCCGCACGCGCTCTTCGATGGCGAGCAAAGACGGCGTCGAGGTCGGCGGCTCCGGGAACAGCGCGTCCACTGCGGCGTCGGCAATGGTCACCCCGACCAGTGGCGTGCCCCCCACGAGACTCAGCAGATCCACGGGCCCCACCGACTCGGGGCACTCCCGTTGGAGGTCGATCCCCACCGTGAGCCGATCGTCCTTTCGCACGGGCGACAGGGTGAGGGCCACCTGCGTCTCCCGCACCGCACCGTCGGCATCACCAAGTGCCTGGAGCGCGTGCGCGAGGGCATAGCGCGCCTCCGCATGCGACGGCCGGACGTCGACCGCTCTGGCCAGCGCCACGAGCGCCTCATCGGCGCGTTGCCCCTTCATGAAGACACGGCCAAGCGTATACCAGACCTCCGCTTCACGGGGATGAAACTCCGCAAGTTCCCGCAGCAGCGACAGCGAGGCCAAATCATCACCATGCGCCGCATACCAGCGTGCGAGGTTGAGCCGTGCCAGCACGAGAGTGGGATCGAGCTCAGCCGCTCGCGCGAACGCCTCGCGGGCGGCATCAGCATCGCCGCGGTCAGCGAGGGCGACCCCCAAATTGTTGTACGCCAAGGCATGTCGCGGGTCGATGCGCAGCGCGCGACGATAGCTGTCGGCGGCCGACGACACCTCGCCTGCCTGATGCAGCGCCACACCGTGCTCGTTCCAGCAACGCGCCGACTCGCCGAGTCCCAACAGCGCCTCGTATCGCAGGCGTGCCGATGCTGAATCGCCATCGAGCAGATCGAGTTCGGCGAGCGCATGCTGCACCAGGCGCCGATCCTCACCCTGAGCGAACGCGCGCTCGAACTCCTGACGCGCTTCGCGGAAGTAGCCGCGCTGCCGGAAAGCCAGCCCGAGCCCGTATCGCGCCATCGCACCATCAGGTTCAACCGCCAGCACGCGCAACTCCGCGCTCGCCATGGGCGGTGCGTTCTGTTCGATGACGAGGTCGCCCTGGAGTGCCTCAAGCGCAGGGTTCAGCTGCGACGCGCGCCGCGACGCCTCGAGGGCGGCCTCATGATGCCCCATGTCCCCGAGCACGAAGCTGCGCAGGAGATACGCATCGGCGTGATCGGCGTGTTCGAGGAGGAGCATCTCGAGCACCCCCAGCGCCTGTTCGTTCTGCCCGCGCTGATACAACACCTCGGCGAGATGCAGTCGGGCATTGCCCGCCGCCCCAGCATTGACGGCACGTTCGAACCACCGTTGGGCCCGACGCAGGTCACCCGCCTGCTGTTCAATGAGTCCGCGCCCGAACAGCGCTTCGCCATCGTCGGGATCCTCGGCGATGAGCGCATCGAGCAGTCGGATCGCCTCATCGCGACGCCCGAGCAGGCGCACCAACTGCGCCCGTTCGCGCAGGGCCGTGCGGTCGTCCGGATTGGCAGTGATGCGCTGCTCGAGCGCGCCGAGACGTCCGTCGCAGGCGCCCGGCTGAGCGGCGGCCATTTCCAGATTGCGTGCCGCGGTGCGCATGCGCGGAGCGATCGCGAGTGCGCGCAGGAAGGCGTCTACAGCCTCCGCGTGCAATCCGCGCGCATGATACAGCACGCCGAGGTTGTTGAAGGCGCCCGGGTCGTGCTGATCGATTCGATCGGCGAGGGCCCGCAGCAGGCTCGTTTCCGAGCTACCGGAGGTACCGTGCATGATGCCGCCCGGCTGCGTCAGGCGAGACGAATCGCGCGCAGCATCACCTGCAGCGACGCCGGATCAGGGAGCAGGAGAAAGTACCCGCGCAGGGTCAGATCCGTCTCGCGAAGCACGAACTCGCTCTCCACGCACAGCACCGAATCGGGATCCGGCGCGAATTCCCCGAAGGCGCTGGTAAGCACGGCGGTGGACAAATCGATGACCAGCGACGGCGGGGACGGCAGCAGCAACATGCCGAGGAAGTCGCTCAGGGCATTCATATAGGCGCCGCTGAGGATGTTCCCTGTTTCCTTGATGGCCGACGATTCGAGTTCACTGAATGCGACCGAGCTCCCCACCGGCCGGCGCAGCATGAGTTCGGCCAGCCGCATGACGGTCGGCTTCGGGAACACCAGCAGCGTGCGCCCCGACAGATCGCCCAGCATGTGCATCATCACGGCGGCAACGGGTTCCTCATCGGCTGCAAACTGTGCCGGCAGGTCTTCGATGCTGGCCACGGTGATGGCCGGCACCTTGATCATGATGGTACTGCCCGTCAACTGCGACAGTGCCGTGGCGGCATGCCCGGCGCCGATGTTGGCGATCTCGCGCAGCGCATCGAGCTGAATGCCGGTGAGCATGCGCGTGGCCGGTGCTTTGTCCTGCTGCCTGATGACGTCCGCCATGACTGGTTCCTGAAATCCGTGTCAAACGATACTCGGCACATCGATGATCAGTGCCGGGCTGCCGTCACCCAGGACCGTTGCCCCGCTGAACCACGGGGCCGCCCCGCGCACCACATCCAGTGGCTTCACGACGATGTCCTGCTGCGCGACCAGCGCGTCGACCAGCAAGGCCACCCGTCGCCCACCAGACTCGACGACGGCGATGTGCTGATCGCGGCCCTCGGCGTCACGCGACGCGTCGTAGGTGGACGAACGAACCAGCCCGAAACGTTCACCGAGCGCCACCAGTGGAACGACCGCATCATGAATCGTGACAGAGGGTCTCGCGGCGTGATGCACCCGCAGGGATTCGTGATACTCCAGAGCTTCCTCGACATGCGCAGCGGGAAGCGCGAAGGTGCTCCCGGCGACTTCCACCACGAGGGCCCTGGTGATCGCGAGGGTCATGGGGAGCCGCAGCGTCACCACGGTACCGACGCCCTCGATGCTTTCGAGCTCCAGCTGTCCACCGAGCGCGCGCACCCGCGTATTCACCACGTCGACGCCGACGCCACGTCCCGAGAGACTGGTGACCCGGCGGGCCGTGGAGAACCCCGGGTGGGCAATGATGCGCAGCAGGGTTTCATCGTCGAGCCCATCGCAGTCGTCGGGGACCAACCCGTGCTCCCGCGCGCGGAGCAGCACGCCATGACGATCGATGCCGCGCCCATCGTCCTGCACCTGTATCACGATGGTGGCGCGGTCGCGGGCGGCACGCAGCACCAGCTCGCCGCGGGGTGGCTTGCCGGCGGCCTCGCGTGTCGCGACGTCCTCGATCCCGTGATCGAGCGCATTGCGCAGCAGGTGGAGGATGGGATCACCGATGGCGTCGAGCAGCGACCGATCAAGTTCGATCTCACGCCCTTCCATGACGAATGCCACGTCCTTGCCGAGCTCGCGGCTCACATCGCGCACGAGGCGCGGGAACCGATCGAAGACCTGTCCGACCGGCAGCAGCCGCGACTGCAACACTTCGTCCTGCAGCGCGCTCACGAGCCGCGCGGCGTCGCGGGCGGCTCGATACACGTCACGATCGGGGTGATCGAGCGCTTCGATACGGCGCAACAAGCGGTCTCGCGTGAGGACCAGCTCTCCCACGAGATCGAGCAGCGTGTCGAGGCGGCGGGCATCGATGCGGACGGTACGCGTGGCTTCCGGGACCCCAGTGGTCGCCAAGCGCTCCGCGACCTGCGACGCCAGGGCCGGCACCCGTACCTGCACCTTCGCCACATCCCCCGCGCTGCGCGCCGCCTGTTCGAGCATATCGTCGGTGACGTCGCTGACGACCGTGACGCGAAAGGCCCCGTCGAACGCCTCGTCCTGCCAGCGTGTTTGCGCCGGGTGCGTCCCGCGGATCTGCCCAAGCGGCGCGAGCTTCGCCAGCACGAGCATGGCGCGAACGCCCTTGAGCGGGCAATCGGCGGTGAGCCGGATGTCCACATGCCGCACATTGACGGCATCGGCGGGGGCGGACGGCCGCACGCGCGCTGATTCCGAGGACGTGGCGGTGGTATCGGGCAGGGCCAGCGTCTCGGCCGACGGCGTCTCGAGAACGGGGCGGCGCAGTCGCACGAGAATCCCGGCGATGGCGGCCGGTGCCGTGGCGACGCCGCGCGCGACGTCATCGATCGCCCCGCGCAGCACATCCGTGCCTTCGAACAGGAGCGCCAAGAGATCCGCATGCAGCGCTTCGTCGCCACTCCGCAGGGGCTCGCACCGCGACTCCAGCGCATGCGCCAGTCGCTCGATGGCCTCGTAACCCATCGACCCGGCCATGCCCTTGATGGTGTGCATGCCGCGAAACAGCGTGGCGACCTGCGCGGCCGTACTCACGCCGTCGGGCCCCCGGCGCCCCTCGTCCTCGAGCGCGAGCAGCGCGGTATCGAGTTCCGCGAGGTGTTCGCGCGCCTCGGCCTGGAACAGGGCCGCGTAGCGCGCCGTGTCCACGATTGGTGCCGCGCGGCCGCTTACGCGGCGAGGACGCGCGTCACCGCTTCCAGCACCCGGCTCGGCTGGAACGGCTTCACGACGAAATCCTTGGCACCGGCCTGAATCGCCTCCACCACGAGCGCCTGCTGGCCCATGGCGCTGCACATGAGGATGCGCGCCTGCGGGTCATGCTTCGTGATCTCACGTACCGCATCGATGCCGCCCATATCGGGCATCACGATGTCCATGGTGACCAGATCGGGGCGCAGGTGCTTGTACTTCTCGACGGCCTGTACGCCGGTCTCCGCCTCGCCCACCACTTCGAATCCCGCCTGGGTGAGGATGTCCCCCACCATGGTGCGCATGAAGATCGCGTCGTCGCAGATCAGAACCGTCTTGCTCACCGTGTCCTCTCCTCGGCTGAGTGCAGATGTCGCGCGCACAGCGCGACGGCGTCCAGCACGGTCGCGTCGGACGGCACATCGGGTTGGTCCGGTGTCGCCACGCGCACATCCTGAACGGTGTCCACGGTGAGCCCGATTGGCCGGGCCCCGTGCTCGAGGAGGACGATCGACCCCGGTGTGACGGCACGCTCTCCCGTCCGGAGGGCCTGGAGGTCCAGCACCGTGACGATCGCACCCCGGACATTGACAATACCGGCCTGTATGGCGGGGGCGCCGGGGACCGCTTTCAGCCCCAGGGGGCGCACCACCTCGCGCACCTGCTCCACCGGGATCCAGAACGCTTCGCCGGCCGACGTGACCACGAGCCATTGCGGGCGCTGGTCCTCGTCGGAGTCGAACACGTCACTCGCTGGCAGCCTCTCGGGCGCCGGAGTGCTCGTCGGTGCGGTAGAAGCCGAAGACATCGAGCGGGTCCTGATGCGTGGCGAGTTCGGGCATGTCACTGAGGGTCGCCAGTGACCGCCGGAGGTCGTCCGGGAGCGGGGAACGCAGGTCGATGACCTGTCCCGATACCGGATGCTTGAAGCGCAGCCAGGCCGCATGCAGGAAATGGCGACGCGGCGGCAGCGCGGCCAGCTTGCGCCCCCCGCCCCCGCCATAGGTATCGTCGCCGATGACGGGGTGGCCCACGCTCGACAGATGCACACGGATCTGGTGCGTGCGCCCCGAATGCAGGTGCGCCCGCAGCAGGTCCACGCTGTCGAAACGGGCCAGTCGCACGAAGTCCGTTCGTGCAGCCTTCCCCGTAGGGACGATCGCCATGCGTGTTCGGTCTCGGGGGTCACGGGCGATGGGTTTGTCCACCGTCAGGGTGTCCGCCGCGAGATGCCCCCAGCAGAGCGCGACGTAGCGACGCGTGACCTGGCGAGCGGCGAGCGCGGTGCTGAGGATCCGGTGCGAGGCATCGGTCTTGGCCACGACGAGCAGCCCCGAGGTGTCCTTGTCGAGTCGGTGGACCAGACCCGCGCGGTCTTCCCCGCCTCCCTCGGCCAAGGGTTCACCGCGCCCCATGAGGGCGTTCACCAGCGTCCCGCTCCAGTTGCCCGGAGCCGGATGCACGACCATGCCGGCCGCCTTGTCCACGACCAGCAAATGCTCGTCCTCGAACACGATGTCGAGCGGAATCTGCTCCGGCACGATTTCGCGCCCCGGCGGAGGTGGTACGACCACCTGCACCATGTCGCCGGCCTCGGCCCGATAGCTGGCTTTCTGCCGGCCACCGTTCACCTGCACATGCCCGTTGGCAATGAGCGTGGCCGCCTGCGTGCGCGACAGCGACCCATGCCGGGCTACCAGCAGGTCGAGCCGCTCCCCGGCGTCTTCGCTGACCGTGATCTGAAATTCGGCGCCGCCGCTCACGAGGCGCCGCCGCCCTGCCCTTCCGCACCGGTCGCCTCGGCTGCCTTGGCGGCTGCCTGTATCGCCTGATCTTCCTGCCAGAGGGCCAGTAGCAGACACACAGCGCCGATGGTCACCGCCGTGTCCGCCACATTGAAGGTCCAGAAGCGGGTGGTCCCGATGCCGATGTCGATGAAATCCACCACCCCTTCACGCAGGCGAATACGATCAAGCAAGTTGCCGATCGCGCCGCCCACGATGACCGGAACGCCGAATGCCGCAATTCTGGAGGTTCGCGTGAGATCACCGGTGGCCTTGAGCAGGCCCCCCACAATGACCACGCTCAGCCCCGCGAAGATCCACCGCGACCCCGGACCGAGGTGCATGCCGAAGGCCGCCCCCGGGTTATAGGCGAGGGTGAAACGCACCACGTCGCCAATGATGTCGT
>NZ_JBIJAW010000085.1:0-11452 GCF_044345575.1 Gemmatimonas sp. | reverse complement strand
CAGCAAAAGCCACATGCAAACCGTGAGGCCATGGAAACCAGCATCGCGCTGTTCTCCATGGCCTCACTGAGCTCGGTGCGCTCCGTGTCAGCGCGTTTCAACGGCGCTGACCCCTTGAACGCTGACCCCTTGAAAGAACGCGTCCACACGGAGCTCACCGAGGGTGGTGAGGGCACAAAGAACAGCAAAAGCCACATGGAAACCGTGAGGCCATGGACACCAGCATCGTGCTGTTCTCCATGGCCTCACTCAGCTCGGTGCGCTCCGTGTCAGCGCGTTTCAACGCCGCTGACCCCTTGAACGCTGACCCCTTGAAAGAACGCGTCCACACGGAGCTCACCGAGGGTGGTGAGGGCACAAAGAACAGCAAAAGCCACATGCAAACCGTGAGGCCATGGAAACCAGCATCGCGCCGTTCTCCATGGCCTCACTGAGCTCGGTGCGCTCCGTGTCAGCGCGTTTCAAAGACGCTGACCCCTTGAAATCGTGCTGCAGCGGCTTGGGGCCGGTCGCTAAGTCCTGAACCGCTTGATCGGGGTCAGCGAATGGTGATGGTGACCGGCTTGCAGGCCAACGTCACGGGTGCATGGTTGGCCCGCGATCGTGGCACCTTCGCTGACCCCGGCGCCACGTCGTGCAGCACGATATGCGGCACGACCGTGTAGCGCCCGGGTTCGGTCAAGGAATAGACCTCACCCAAATCGAGCGCGGCCTCGCGCTGTTCCCCCGGTTCGAGGCTGAAATACTCGTCGAGTTCGGGGTCGCCGCGCTTCACGAGGGCGCCGCCGTATTGCAGCGCCTTCCCGTCGCGCATCACCGTAACGAAAGGCTGCAGCCACGCCTCTTCGAAAGTTGTGCCCCAATTGAGCACCGCCACTCGTGTGGCTCCGCGATTATGCAACGCCACCGTGAGCGGAACCGGCTGGCCGCTCTTCACCGTGGCCGGCGCGTGCACGGTGCAGGCAATGGTCGGCGAAGCCACGGAGGCGTCAGCGCTGCTGACGAACGACACGAGCAGCAGCGCCGACGCGATCCGATTACTGACGCGCAGGCGTGTTCTCGGCGAAATACTCGTGGTTATCGGCGTTGGCGATGGCCTGCGACACATTCGTGAGCGCCAGGTTGCGCGCCGCGGACTGACCGTAGGCAAAATCGCCGGTCCCCGCGACCACGGTGAAGTGGCTCATCTCGTGCACCAGCGTACCGCCACGCGAGTCAGTGCCTGCGAGCGGCGCACTCCAGAACGCCTTGCACACGTAGATGGTGTACGGCTGGTTGGCATACACGTACGCGAAGTAGGTCTTCTTGCAGCCGCAGTCCACCTTGATGGGCTTGGTGGCGAACGCGTCGGCGATGGCCGTGAAGTTGGCGAGCACCCGGCTGGCGTTTGCGGTGGTCACCGCACCGAACCACCACGTGTACCGGTCGGCCAGGTTGTTGGCCGCCATATAGCTGCGCGAATTGATCGCGTAGGTTTCGGCCTGCGCGAGCGCCGCTCGGACGGCGGTCTGCTGGGTGGTCGTACAGCGCGCATACGTGATCTGGCTCGTGAGCGCCGACAGCGTTCGATCGGCAATACCGCTGGTGGCGAGGGCGGCACGACCGTAGAGGCGCACTTCCTGCCGGGCCGAGCGCAGCACCGTCTGCGCGCGGCTGTCGCGGCTCTCGAACACCACCGAATAGCGCCCGTCGCGCGAGAGATCGTAGGCACGCGAGAGCTCGATGTCGTAGCTGTACGCGGCGCCCGGGGCGATGCTGATGATCGCATCGCCGATGGAGGGACCGCGCTTGATGTGCGGCCCCTCGTAGTTCACGCGCTCCCCATCACGAAGCACCACGAACTGCTGCGTCTCGAGATCCTCCGAGGGCAGCTGCGATTCCGGCACGTCCACCGTGCTCGTGGAACGGTTGATGACGGTGACATGGGCGATGACCGACTCCGCCCCACGCACCTCGGGCGCCAGTGACACGCTCACGTCGAGGGCGTTCTGCGTGCTCGGGGGATTCGCGTCGGCGGCTTCCGTGAACGACGGCTTGTCCGTGCTGCAGCCCAGTGAGAAGAGAAGAATCGCGGCGGCAGCGGAAAGTGCCGAACGACGGGTAGCAGCCACAGTACACTCCAGGTCCAAGGGATTGGGTCAGCTCTATGCCGCCCCGAGCCGCAATTCCACCGTTTCGTCCCTTGTCCGCAATGTTTCACTGGTGGCACACGCCAAGCATCACCGGAGGCGCTCCCACGCCAGACTGGCGATCTCACCGAGCGCCTGGCCGGCGACGTCGGCGGGGTCGCCCTGCTTCACGGCGAGATTGTTCACGTACAGCGCGAAGGCCATGCGTTTCCCGCTACGCGACGTGAAGTAGCCGGCGAGCCCCTTGCCGGTCACGATCGTTCGCCGGTTGAGCGGATCGTACTTGGCGTAGGTCCCCGTCTTGGCGAAGACCTTACCCGCGCCAGGAGCGTTGGGCTGGATGAGCGCGAGCGTGCCATCACTACCCAGAATTGGGAGAGCGGCGCGGAAGGCCTCGGCCCACGGCTTCTTCGCAACCATCGCGAGGAATTGTGTCATGAACAGCGGCGAGAACATGGCATCACCGCCGGCGCCGTCGCCCTGCTGCGCCCCATCGGTGTCGAGCCCCTCACGCTGCAGCCACTCCCGCGCCATGTCGAAGCCGCTCTGTCCCGCTGCGGCTTTCGCCATCGTGGGCAACAGCAACGGGAAGTTGCTCGCGTGCAGGTTCTGGCTGGTCTTGAGCAGCACCACCGCTTCGGCCGTGAGCGGCAGCGACACATGCTCCGCCACCATAAGCGAATCGGTGTAGAAGGCGGCAAAGGTACGACTGTCGGTAGCGCGGGCGCCGAGTCGCGCGACGGCCTGAATGCCGGCGGCGTTGAGCACCTCGGTGAACACGATCTCGCCGAAGCGGCGCGGCGACGCCACCGCCCAGCGCGAATTCACGGCCGCGCCGCGCGGAACCGATCCCGTGGCCACGATGACCCGGCGATCGCCACTCGAACTATCCTCGACGCTGCGCACGAGCAGCGGCGTGCCCGAATCCGCTGTCACGAGGTTCGCGTGTACCGTGAGATAGCTGGTCGCCGGTAGCACCTGCACCGTCACGCGGTCCCCGGCCTTGCTGCCGGGGGTGAGCACGATGTCGATGACATTGTCGTTCACTACCATGGGAGACAGCGTGACACGCGTGCCGAGTTCGCGATCCCCCTCAGGAAACAGCGAGGCATCCACCACGACCTGTCCGGTGATGCGCCGGATCCCGGCGCTGCTCACCTGCTGCGCGAGCTGCTTCAGCGTGGTGAGCGGATCACCATCGAGGGGCATGCCGCCGTACGAATGATCCCGGTCGACGAAGGCGTACCGATTACCATCGCGAACACGCCCGGACAGGTTGGGGTCACCAGCGGCGCGAAGCACCAGATCGCCTTCGAGGACTCCGTTCCGAACGGGGCCGGTGCGATACACCCGTGTCCGAAAGCGATGATCCGCGCCCATCACCTCCAGCGCAGTCGCCATCGTCAGTAGCTTGGTGGTGGACCCTGGTATGAACAGGCGATCGGCGTTCACCCCGGCCACCACCTTGCCCGCGTCGAGATCGTAGAACGCCATGCCCCAGCTGGCGTGCTTGAACTCGGGACGATTCATGACGCCCTGAATGGCCTTGTCCGGCGCCGGCTGCGCTGGGCTCATCCGCGGACCGAGCAACGACAGCGCTGACACAAGTGCGGACGCCAGTACGCGCGGTGTTCGCTGGAGTGTGCGGGGCATGGTATGAAAGCTCGCGATCTGAACGTGAAGGCCAAGGATCCCGGGACCCGCCAATGATGTTGCCTGCGGCGACATCCCGTAAGCGTCGGTGGCGCCGCCGATTGGCGACCGGCTACGTGGCGCGACATAATTGGCGGGCACCGTTGACCGATTCCTCCTCAATGTGGTGGACCATCCCATGCCCCGTCTGCTCCCCGGCGCGTGTCTCGCCTTCAGCGTGTTCTCGGCGCCCGTTGCAGCCCAACCGACCGCCATGCTCGATGTGATCATCGTTGGCGGGCGGGTCATCGATCCGGAGACCAGGCTCGACGCTGTCCGCCATGTCGGCATTCGCGGCGGCACCATCGTGTATATCGGTGCGGCCATGCGCAGCGCCCGTGACACGATCGATGCGAAGGGGCAGGTGGTCTCGCCAGGCTTCATCGATCTGCATCAGCATGGGCAACAGGATTTCGCCTATGACTATGCCGCGCGCGATGGGGTGACGACGGCGCTCGAGATGGAACTCGGGTCGTATCCGGTGGCGCCTTGGTACGCCGAGCGGGCCGGGAAGGCGCGCGTGAATTTCGGCATCACCGTATCGCACCCGGGCGCGCGTCGCGCCATGCTCGACCGTGACTCGTCCCGTGCCGGTTCGCTGGTGATCGGCAGCGACGGCAAGTGGGCCCGCGAGCGTATCGACCCCAATCGTTTCCCCGAGCTCGGGGCGCGCATCGACCAAGGGCTGCGCGAGGGCGCGCTGGGCGTGGGCATGGGACTCGCATACACCGTGGCCGCCTCGCGCGCCGAGGCGATGGACGTGTTCCGGCACGCGGCGAAGGCCAAGGTCCCCGTGTACGTCCACGCGCGGAGCGGCGGCCCGAACGATGCCGATGGTCCCGCATCAGTCCAGGAAGTGATCGCCGACGCGACCGCTACGGGCGCCCCGTTGCACGTCGTGCACATCACGAGCATCGGCGCGGCCTCCACCCCATTCGCACTGGATCTGGTCGATGGCGCCCGTCGCCGCGGCCTCGACGTGACCACCGAGGCGTACCCGTACAATGCCGGGGCGACGTACATCACGGCCGCTATTTTCGACGAAGGGTTCCAGCAGCGCCTCGGGGTCGACTACAAGGATCTCATGCGCCCGGAGACGGGTGAGCGACTCAACGCGGAAACCTTTGCGAAGTACCGCGAGATCGGCAGTCGCGTGATTCTCTTCATGATCCCGGATTCGGTGCCGGCCCAGACGTACCGTCGTCCAGGCGTGATCGTGGCCAGCGACGGTGGCTTCTCCATGGTCGACGGCAAGATCGTCGGTCATCCGCGGAGCGCGGGGACGTTCGCGCGGGTGCTCGGTGAGTTCGTACGCACCCAGCGCGTGCTGTCGCTGCCCGATGCCATTGCGCGCATGACGCTGCTGCCGGCGAAACGCGTGGAGGGGGCCGATCCGCGCATGAAAAAGAAGGGACGGGTGCAGGTTGGTGCCGACGCCGACATTACCGTGTTCGACCCTGCCCGGGTGATCGACAAGGCGACCTTCGAGAACGCTGCACAGTATTCCGAGGGCATCACGCATGTGCTGGTGAATGGCGTCGCGGTCGTGCGTAACGGCGAACTCGTCCCCGGAGTCGCGCCTGGCCGAGCGGTCCGCGGACGGACCGGTGAGCGATAATGGCCGGTGACGCGTAAGCCATACGTCGAAGGTCTCCGCTCACCTCGAAATGGCGTCTGTGCTCACCCTGCTCCTTCCGCTCGTCCTCGGCAGTCTTTCCGGGCGCCCGACGCCTCCTTCTGCGGCGGACCCGAGGCCGGTCTATCACGGGCGGGTGGGCACGACCGCGGTGGCGGTGCCGAGGGCTGACAACGCCCCATCTGTCGATGGGGTGTTGGACGAACCTGAATGGGCGAAGGCCGCCGTGCTCACCGGCTTCTCGCAGTTCTTTCCGAACGACGGAGTCACTGCGCAGGACAGCACCGAAGTGCTCGTGTGGTACAGCGCGACGGCGCTTCATGTGGGGGTGCGCGCGTATGCTGCACCGGGATCGGTTCGCGCCACACTTGCTGATCGCGATCGTATCACGCAGGACGACAACATCCAACTTTTTCTCGGCACCTACAACGACAGCCGGCAGGCGTTGGTGTTTGCCGTCAATCCGTTCGGCATCCAGAGCGATGGGGTGCTCACCGAAACGGGTGCCACAACCGGCAGTGGATTTGCCAGTTCCACCACCAAGGCGCGCGAAGCGACCGATCTCGCTCCCGATTATGTGTGGCGGTCGAAAGGACGGGTGACCGCGGCGGGGTACGACGTGGAGATCGCCATCCCCTTCAAGAGCCTGCGCTATCGCAATGTCGACCTGCATACCTGGCAACTCAATGTTGTGCGTACGGTGCAGGCCACCGGTCATGAGCAGACGTGGACTGCAGCAAAGCGCGCCAGCGCCAGCTTCCTTGCGCAGTCGGGGACCCTGAACGGGCTCCGTGATCTGCAGCGCGGCGTGACGGTCGATCTCATTCCCACGGTGACGTCGAGCGCTTTTGGCAGTCGACCGTCGGTTTCGGCGCCATGGCGCTACGATGCGCAGCAGCCGGATTTCGGCGGGAGCGCGCGATGGGGCATCACCAGCAACCTCACGCTGTCGGGTACGGCCAACCCGGACTTTTCGCAGGTGGAGGCCGATGCGACGCAGTTTTCTCCCGACCCGCGGGTCGCGGTGTTCTTCGCAGAACGGCGTCCATTCTTCCTTGAAAGTCAGGAGCAGTTTGCCGTTCCCAACCGGCTGATCTACACCCGGCGTATTTCGCAGCCCGTGTTCTCCGGCAAACTCACCGGGAAGCAGCGTGGATTCGACATCGGCGTGCTCGCCGCCGTGGACAGCCGCGACGCATCAGTAACCCAGCGCGATAACCCGGTGTTCGGTATCGTGCGTCTGCAGCGCGATGTCGGCAAGCAAAGTCGCGTCGGCGTGGTCTACACCGATCGCAGCGAGCGTGGTGGGACCAACCGGGTGATGGGGGTGGACGGTCGACTCGTGCGTGGCGTGTATAGCGTGACCGGGCAAGTGGCCCGCAGTTTCACCACCAATGGTGACAGCACGCGTGCCGCCCCGCTGTGGGATTTCGCGGCGGTGCGCAACGGCCGCGCGTTCTACGCGCGATACGTCCTCAACGGCATCTCGCGCGACTTCGATGCGCAGACCGGCTTCATCGCGCGGCCGGGCATCGCCAATCTGTCGGCGACGCACCGGTGGAATCACTTTGGTGCGCCGGGGGCACTGATCGAGGTGTTCAGCCCCGAAGTGTATGTGCTGGGTCGGTATCAGTACGCGGACTTCGTAAATCGGCGTGCTGCCCAAGATGCGCAGCTTCACTTGCGCGCGAATACGCGTCTGCGTGGAGGATGGCAGGTGGGAGGGCAGTGGTTACGCGAGGAATTCGGCTACGATCGCAGCCTATACGAAAACTACGTGCTGCTCCGGAGGCGCGATGGCGGACGCGTGGATACGCTTCCGTACACCGGCACCCCTCGTCTGCCGAACTTCGACGGTGTGTTGAGCATCGGGACCCCCGAGTTCAAACGGTTCAGTGCACAAACGGTGTATGTGTGGGGACAAGACGAGAACTTCTCCGAGTGGAGCTCGGCCAATGTCGTGCTCTACAACCAGACGTTGACGTTACGGCCGACGGAGCAGCTCCGTATTAGCGGCACTTGGGCCTACGAGACCTTCCGGCGCAAGACCGACGGCTCACTGGTATTGTCGCGCAACACGCCGCGTATCCGTGCCGAGTATCAGGTGAGCCGCCAGGTGTTCGTACGCGTGATCGGCGAACACTCGGTGGTGCAGCAGGATTCGCTGCGTGATGATTCGCGCACCGAGTTGCCGGTATATCTCCGCCAACCCAATGGCACGCTTCGCCGCGCCGAGGCATTCAAGCGCACCCGCGCCCGGCTCGATGTGCTCTTTTCGTATCTGCCGTCGCCGGGCACGGTGTTCTACGTGGGCTATGGCGATCAGTTACGCGCCGACGAACCAAATGGGTCTCGTACGCTCCGCCGCTCGGCAGACGTGTTCTTCGCGAAGGTGAGTTACCTGTTTCGCATGCAGTAGGGCCGGCGCGCCAATAGGCGCTCAGCTTCCGAGCTTCGTTCGTACACGATCGGCCGCCGTGCGAGCGGCGTGTACCGCACCCGCCAGATAGCCCGGCTCCGTGTGACTCGTCTCGCTGCCGGCGAGAATCAGTCGGTCAGCCCATGGGCCGGCAACCCACGGGGTAGGGCTCGGCACGGGATGGCCACTCGGTGTGCGGTCGTCGGGCGTGGCAGTGTACGCATCGGCCGCCCAGTCTTTGAGCATGGCGGCACGAGGGTGCGCCGCGTCGGCGCCGAACATGCGCTCGAACTGCGCCACGCATGCCTGCGTCAGGCGCTGCTCACCCAGCGCGGCGCGCTGGTCGGCGCTCACGCCCACGAAACCGAACAGCGCAGCCTCGCCATTCGCGGTCGTCGCGTCATGGATCTCTGGCATTGGGCCCACCATGCTCTGCGCGGTACCGCTGAGTCCCGACTCACGCCAGAACGGGCGCTCGTACAGCGCAAAGAACTTCGCATGCGGCGCCATCCACGTAGGTGTGCTGGTCCAGCGCTGCATGGTCTCGCCCGATAGCACGGGGGTGAACGCCACCGAGTGTGCGAGTAGACGCGGCGGAAGCGCGCCGACAATCAGCGTGGCGCGGAGCGTCTCGGTGACGCCCTGCCGGTTGACGGTCACCGTTGCGCCCTCGTCGTCCATGCGCAGGGCCGTCACGACGGAATTCAGCCGCACCGCAGCGTCCGGTAGCGCGTCGGCAAGTGTGCGCACCAGCGCCTCACTGCCACCGACGACGCGAAAACTCTTCTGCTCCTGCGGGTAGCCCTGGAACCGCTGCGGCCCTTCCCGCGACATGCGTTCGAACAGCACGTCACCATCGCTGGCCTGCGCGAACGACGGCAGGGCCAGCTCCTCCACCAGCTCGGCCATGGCCGGCTGCATCTGCGGCCAAAACCACGACGGGCCGAGGTCGAATCCGTTGACGGTGAGAATCCGACCGCCGATCCGGTCTCGCGCCTCGAGCACGGTGCAGGACACGCCGACGCGATGGAGCAGCCGCGCGGTGTACAGCCCGGCGAGACCGGCGCCGATGATGATGACGTCTTGCATACCTGAACGTTGGGGTGATCGTGCTGTGAGACCGCCGCCTACGGGCTGCCGACTCCCACGTTGGTACGCGTCTGCCACCCGGCCAACTGGCGACCCACCGGCAGGTCTCGCACGCGAATACCGGTCGCGGCGAAGATGGCGTTGGCGATCGCGCCGCACGCCGGAGGGACGCCGGGTTCACCGATGCCACCAGGCAAGCCTTCGCTCTCCACGAGATGCACGTCCACGAGCCGTGGCGCCGCCCGCATACGTGCCACGCCGTAGTCACGATAGTTGCTCTGCACTACACGGCCGTTGGCAAAGGTCACTTCGCTCGACAGCACGTTGCTCATCGCCATGATGAGCGCGCCTTCCATCTGCGAACGCGCCCGGTCGGGGTTGGCGATGAAGCCGGCGTCGACGGCGACGGTTGCCTTGGGAACGAGCACGGTCCCATCGGGAAGCACCTCGACTTCCACCACCATCGCCACATACGACAGGAAGCTGCGATGCATTGCGATGCCACGCCCGCGGCCGCGCGGGAGGGCAGGGCCACGCCAACCGCTCTTCTCGATCACCGTCTCCACCACCCGCCGCGCCCGTGCCGTGTCGAGCGGGTGATCGGCCCACGTGGCGCCGTAGTTGCTCGCGGGCTTCACGAGACCGGCCGTGGAGAGGTCGACCTGGCGATCGGGGCCGAGGAGTTCGAGCAGGAAACTCGCGGAATCCCTGCCTGACGTACGAGCGAGCTCGTCGACGAAGCTGCCGATTGCGAAGCCATGGTGAATGGCATTCACACTGCGATACCAGCCGATGCGCGTATGCGCCGTGGCCGGGCAGATCTCCACCTGCAGGTTGGGAATGGCGAACGGGATATCGCTGGCCCCATTCGTGAGTTCATCCGGTTCCGCGCCGGTCACCTTGGGCGCGAAGGTGGCGCTGATGGCCGGGTAGGCCGATCGGTGATGCCAGGCGACCACCTTGCCGTTGGCGTCGAGTCCTGCTTCGAGACGGTGTGCGGCGGCGGAGTGCAGATACGAATGCTGCAGATCGTCTTCGCGCGTCCACTGCACGCGCACTGGCGCGCCCGCCTCGCGTGAGAGAAAGGCCGCTTCGCAGACGAAATCGGGCTTCGACTTGCGGCCGAACCCACCGCCGAGAAGGGTGACATTCACCTTCACATTGGCGACGTCGAGCTTGAGATACTCGGCCACCGTCTTGCGCGCATCCATCGGGGATTGCACCGGCGACCAGATCTCGGCCTTGCCGTTACTCACATTGGCCAGTGCCACCACCGGTTCCATCTGCGCGTGCGACAGATGCGGCATGTAGTACTCGGCGCTCACGCGACGCGCGGCACCGGCCAGCGCCTGCTGCACATTGCCGTTGGTGCGCCCAGCCTGCCCGGGCTTCCGAACGGATGCCCGCAACGTGTCCTTGTACGCTTTGCTGTCGTACGACGCGTTGGCGCCATGCGTCCAAGTGATCTTGAGGGCGTCGCGCCCCTTCATGGCCGCCCACGTGTTCTTCGCAATGACGGCCACGCCGCCGAGCGGCAGGAAGCCACCGGGCATCGGTGAGGCGGGGATGCGCACGATGCGTTCCACACCGGGCACCTGCTTCGCGAGCGTATCGTCGACGGTGGCCACAGTGCCGCCCCACACTGGCGGGCGCGCAATCACGGCGACCTTCATGCCGGGGAGGACTACATCGGCCCCGTACACGGCGGTGCCGGTGGTCATGGGGACGAGGTCGATACCGGGCATGCGTTTGCCTTCCCATCGCCGCTCGGCCGGCGACTTGATGCGCAGGCGGTTCGCCGCCGGCATGGGAATGGTGCGTGCGGTCGCCACGAGGGCACCGAATGCCTTACTGCGGCCGGTCGGCGCATGCACCACGGCGCCATTCTGCGCCTTCACCTCCGCCGACGGCACATTCCACTCCTTCGCGGCTGCATCTTCGAGCAGCGCGCGCACTGTGGCGCCGGCTGCACGGTACTTGGGAAGAAAATCCCGAATACTCGTGGAGCCATCGGTGTTCTGACTGCCGTACTTGGGTTCGTCGCCGAGCGCCTGCACGACGCGGCAGCGCGTCCAGTCCGCTTCCATCTCGTCGGCGATGATCATGGGCATCGTGGTGCGGATGCCCTGACCCATTTCGGAACGATGGCAGTAGATACTCACCGTACCGTCGTCGCTGAGCTGCACGTACGCGTGGGGCTCCCACGGCTCGGCGTTCGTGTCGTGCTCCATGCCCCCACGTGTCGTCGCATCGAGTCGGCGTACGCCAAGGGCACTCGCCGCCACGAGCAGGCCACCCATGCCCGCGAGCTTGAGGAAATCGCGTCGCTCGTTGGGCGGCGCCATGTCGATCGGCGCTGACGATACCGCCGTCGATACCGGCGTCGATCCCGGTGTCGAGAGCCACGGGAGATTCTTGCGGGCGCTCACTTGCTCTGCTCCGCGGCGGCCTTGATGGCGGCCCGAATGCGCGGGTAGGTCCCGCAGC
>NZ_JBIJAW010000342.1:0-3465 GCF_044345575.1 Gemmatimonas sp. | reverse complement strand
GGTAAAGGTCACCCGCATTGCGCGCGGCCTCCCGGTGGGAGGCGACCTCGAGTATGCCGATGGCGTCACCATCGCGCAGGCGCTCGCCGCGCGCCGGGAAATGCACTAGGCGGCAGGGCCACGGCCGCCGCCGCTCGGTTACCTTCGGGCCCATCCGCGCGTTGATAGTGCGCGGCTCCCTCGCGATGTTCTGCCTTGCGAGCCGCACGGCCGTTGCGCCGCCTGGCTTGTGACGTCAGGGGTAGACGGCACACGCGTTACGTTCCCAGAATTGCGGTGGTGGGTTGCCAGTCTCGGGTGATGGGTTAACGTCACGTGTCCGGCACCCCGCCCCGTCGTCCCCGGTTTCCCCGTCAAACATGCCCATCGGCGCCGCCACCTGGTCGTTCACCGAGGACGACTTCGGGGCCATTACGATCACCCTGCAGCGATTCCTCTACGACGCCAAGGCGCGGTGCGCCCTGCTCGTCGATCGCAGCGGGCAACTCGTCGCCACTGTTGGCGAACCGCCCAACTTCGACGCCACGGCGTTCGCGACGCTCACTGCTGCGGATTTCAGCGCCAATGACCAGCTGGCGCGACTCATCGGTGAGAGCGACTTCAACGTGCTCTTCCATCAGGGCGAGCGCGAAAGCATGTACCTCGCGGATATCGCCCGGCGCGTCATTCTCGTGGTGCTCTTCGACAACCGCACCACGTTGGGGCTCGTGCGCCTGCGCATGAAGACCGCCGTGGACGAGCTTACGCGGACCTTCGAGGGCGTGTTCGCGCGCGGAAGCGTGCGTGATGCCGCGCCTCCGGGGTTCCTCGCCGGCGCCGAAGACGAAATCGACCGCTTGTTTCAGTAACGGAGCAGGCTCATGTCGATGATCAACTACGCCTCGCGCGAGATCAACTGCAAGATCGTTTTCTACGGTCCGGGACTCGGCGGCAAGACCACCAATCTCGAGTACGTGTACGGCAAGGTCTCGCCCAACACGCGCGGCAAGCTCATTTCGCTTGCCACGGAGACCGAGCGCACCCTGTTCTTCGATTTCCTCCCCGTCGATCTCGGCACGATCCGCGGCTTCAAGACCCGTTTCCACCTGTATACGGTGCCGGGGCAGGTCTACTACAATGCGTCGCGCAAGCTCATCTTGAAGGGAGTGGACGGCGTGGTGTTCGTGGCCGACTCGCAGACGGAGCGCGCCGAGGCCAATCTCGAGTCCATGCAGAACCTGTATGACAACATGGCGGCGTATGGGTACGACCTTACGCGCATGCCGTTCGTCATTCAGTACAACAAGCGCGATCTTCCGAACGCGGCCAGTGTGGCGGAACTGCAGGCCATGCTGAACCCCGGTTGGGAAATCACCGACCCGTCGCGGATGCGTCCGCAGCCGGATCCGTTCCGCCCTGGCGAGTATCTGGTCAGCCAGTTGCCCACCGGTGAGTGGGTGGAGCGCGTGCCATATTTCGAAGCTGTTGCCGTGACGGGTGACGGGGTGTTCGACACTCTGAAAGCCGTTTCCAAGCTGGTGCTGAAGACACTCGCCTGAGGCTTCGTCGGGCGAGCGGTCGCACGCTGGCCTCCCCGCCCAACCCGACCGTCGCGTGAACCTTCCGAACGCAATCACCGTGGGCCGCATCGCCCTGACGCCGCTGATTGCGTGGCTGCCGTTCACCACGTCGTGGAGCGCGCGCCTTTTTGCGTTCGTGCTCTTCCTCGTCGCCGCCATCACCGACTATTGGGACGGGCACCTCGCGCGCTCGCGCAACCTGGTCACCGACCTCGGGCGATTGCTCGACCCGCTCGCCGACAAGCTGCTGCTGCTGGCGACGCTCATCCCGATGTACCTGCTGCAGCGCCATCACGCCTTCGTGGTGTCGGGCGATACGCCGACGAATCCGTTCCTCTTCGAACTGCCGTTCGGGCGCGTGAGCCTGCCGCTCTGGATCGTGCTGGTGGTCCTCGGCCGCGAGGCGTTCATGACGGTGTTCCGGCAGATCGCCGCCCGGCGCGGGCTCGTGATCGCCGCCATTGGCCCGGCCAAGTGGAAGACGACTTTCCAGAGCATCTGGTTGGGGGCCGCCTACTTCTGGTTCTTCGCCATTACGCTGGCTGAGCAGCGTGGCTGGCTCGCCGACAGCGCCTGGCGCGCCTTCGCCCTATTTAACGGCTTCGTCGGCGTCGTGAGCATGGTTGGCGCAGTGGCGCTCACGCTCTACTCGTTGTGGCTGTATCTGCATCGTTACGGCCGGCAGGTCGCGCGCCTCGTTTGAAGCTGGCGCCCTCGATAGCAGACTCAACAGCTGACTCAATGTAAGAGTCACTTGGGGGCGAGTGTGGCGCGCATCCTTCGGATCTGCGGCGGTGCCTCAACAGGGCGCTACTCTGACCACAAGCGTCAATATGGCGTCAACTTCATGCATAGCATACCACTCGGGCTCATGCATGCGCCGCGTGGGACCATGGTCTCCGTATTGCTGAGGTTGGGGTATCCGAGTCTCGTGGCGTGGTGTTCAGCGCGCGGCTTTTGGAGGAGACCCCCACAGGCGGTAGTACCGCTCAGTTTCCAGGAGTTTCTCGTAATGAAGAAGATGAGTTTGCTGGTAGGATCCGTTTTGTCGGTGTTGGGCGCCTCCTCAACGGAAGCGCAGTCTTGCACGAGCAGTTTCGGTCAGGTGCCCGGCATCCCGGCGAACACATGGGGTAACACCGTACCGACCAATCGCGCCGTGTACAACAACTGTGTCACCGATCTGGTCCTCGGTTTAGCCGCGCGCCCTCGTGGAACCGGAAATCCGGCCGTCACTGACGACGGAGTCAGCACCTATTTCGTGCAGGCAGGCCCGGACGTCTCGACTAGTCCGGCGGCTGGCGCGGGTTTCGGTACGTGGAACTTCGCGTTCTATGTCGGGGGCGCCAATGCTGGCCAGTACTCGTACAAGCTTCGCTACGACTTCAACGGCGCGACCGGAAATACCTTGGACCTAGGTCTCGTCGCATGGAGTAACGCAGCGTATGCGAACAGCTGGAATCTCGGTATGGGGTTTCTTGGTGCTTCCGCGCCCGGGATTACGCCGCCTAGCGGACCGAGCTTCAATCCGAATTCGGGCGGTGAATACAGCTTCGCTCTCGAGGCGTACAGCGGTGAATCCATGGTGGCGTCCACAAACATGACCGTCGTCTCCTCCGTCCCCGAACCGTCCAGCTACGCCCTTGTGGCCGCCGGTCTCGCCGGCCTCGTAGCCGTGCGTCGCCGTCGCCGCAGCGCCTGACGCGCAAGCACAACGGCTAGGAAATCGCCACGGCGCCGGTCGAGCTTCGCTCGCCGGCGCCGTTGTCGTCTGTAGTACCTTTCCCGCATGAACATCGAAATCGTCACCATCGGCGACGAGCTGCTGCTCGGCTTCACCATCGATACCAATGCCGCGCATCTCGCGCGGGAACTGGCCGCCCTCGGCGTGCGCATCGTGCGGCGC
>NZ_JBIJAW010000341.1:0-3474 GCF_044345575.1 Gemmatimonas sp. | reverse complement strand
GACCGCTTCGATCACACTCGCCGGGCCCACGATCCAGCTCAAACGCCAGCCGGGGCAACGCCACCCCTTGGTGAGCCCATCGAGAATCACCACCGGGTCGCTGTTCACGTCGTCCACGAACTCGGCCGCGCTCACCGTGGCCCCTTCGACCAGCCCCTCATCCCAGAGGTAGTGCGAATAGAACTCGTCGAGGATCAGCGTGCACTTGAGTTCCCGCGCCTCGTGCACCCAGGCGTTCAGCGCGCTGCCGCGCAGCACGCGCCCCGTGGGATTGGCGGGGTTCGACAGCAGCAGCGCCCCGAGTCCGCGGCCGGTGATTTCACGGCGCAGGTTCTTGGTGCTCAGCGCGTACCCCGCTTCGGGCTCCAGGAGCAGCGGAATGGCGCTGAACGTGCCGAAGATCTCGAGCAGTTCTTCGTAGGCGGTGTAGTCGGGGAGTACGTGCCCGAGGTTCACGTTGCCGAGTGAGGCCACGACGCGCGTGAGCGACGAACGGCCGCCACCACAGATGCACACGTTCTCCGGGCCGTATTGGCTCGTCTTCCCCTGGCGGTAGCGCTGATTGTACAGGTTCGCCACCGCCTTCCGAAGGGCGTCGATGCCACCCACCGGCGCGTACTCGTAGTCGTCGGCGCTGATGGTTACATCGCTCGGCCGATCCGGTGCCCCAGGCAACGGCCCCGTTTCCGGCTGCCCCTGCCCGAGGTTGCACCATCCCTCAGCGCCCATGCGGAAGCCGAGTTCCCGCGCGCGATCCATCACGTAAATGACGCCCGTGCGAGGCACGGGACGGAAGCCGGGGACAGGAGCGGCGAGGGGTTCGGACATGAACGGAATATAGGGATGGGCGGAGATTGGGATGGGATCAGTGCACGGCGACGACTGAAAGCCGATGACTGATGGCTGAAAGCTCCCCCAGGATGCGCTACGGGGCTGGGGGAGTTTTCAGCTGTCGGCTTTCAGCTATCGGTCGGCCTACCGCCCGCTCGGCCGCATCTGCGGCAACCGCGCCCCCTCCGCCGAGCATTCGATCAGCTGCTGCAGGCGCTTTTCGCGGGTCTCCTCACGCTTGGCGCTCACCACCCACCAGACGGCGGCTTTGCGATAGCTCGGGGCGCTGGCTTCGAACCATTGCCAAGCTTTGCGATGTTTGCGGAAAACGGCGGTGTATGCGGCGGGCAGCTCCACCGTGCGCTGCTCGAACGAATACCCACCACTCTTCGCGTCCTTTCGCGCTTCGAACGCCCGCAGCCCCGCCGCCTGCATGAGCCCCGTAGCCATGAGCTCCTCCACGTGCTTCACATTCACCGCGCTCCAGATGCTCCCTTTCCTGCGCGGCGTGAAGCGGATGGTGTAGCGGGTGTCGTCCACGCGCCTGCGGATGCCGTCGATCCATCCGAAGCAGAGCGCCTCGCGCACGCTTTCCGTCCACGTCATGCTCGGCGTTCCGGTGCCAGTTCTGTGGAATCCGACGACGAGTTCGGTGGCGGTCTCGTGATGTTCGAACAGCCATGCGCGGAACGCGGCGGGAGTGGGGAAGTAGGTGGGGGGCATGTCGTTCAAGGTACGATCACGACAACGCACTGACGACCGAGAGCTGAAAGCTGAAAACTCCCCTCCCCCATCGAGATCTCTGCCGTAGCGGAGAGCACTTGTGAGGGCAGAGGAGCTTTCAGTCTTCGGTCATCAGCTTTCAGTGAGTCGACGACTTACGGCTGCACTGCCCTCGGCTGCTCCACCTTCCCGCCGTTCTTCACGTGCACATCCATCCACGCCACCCATCTCGCCCACAGGTCGAGGTCGCTGGCGTAGGTGGCGACGCTGTGATCTTCGTACGGGTACATGTAGAGCGACGCAGGCTTGCCGAGTCCCTGCAGCGCGGCGAACAGGCGCGTGGAACTCATGGGCGCGGTCCCCTGGTTCTGATCTTCCCATGCATGGTACAGCAGCAGCGCACCCGCGAGCTTGTCGGCGCGCAGGAACGGCGACATGTCCATGTACGTCTCCTTCGCTTGGAAGAAGTTGCGGCGCTCGCTCTGGAATCCGAACGGCGTGAGCGTGCGGTTGTACATGCCGTCGCCGGCGATACCCGCCTTGAAGTTGGGCATGAGGGTCATGGCGTTCACGGTGCTGAACGCGCCGTAGCTGTGCCCGCCGATCCCCATCTTGTCGCGATCCACGAAGCCGCTGTCCACCGCGGCGTCGAGCACGGCGTCGAGATTCTCCTCGAGGTCGCGCGTGTAGTTGTCGTTCATGCGCCCGGCATCGCCGTAGATGGGGATGTCGGGCTGGATGAACGCGTAGCCCTGGCTCACCCACAGCTGCATGCTGCTGGCCGGACGCGCCGACGGGACGGTGGGGAAGGCGTTGATGTTCACGCTCTGCCGTGACTGCTCGTACTGGTTCACCGTGCTGTACTCCCGCGGATAGAACCAGATGATCCCGGGCAGCTTCTGTCCCGGCTTCCAGTCGCGCGGCAGCGTGACTTCCACCCAGTACTTGCTGCCGTCGCGTGGGCGCGTGACCTGGAAGCGCTTGAACTGCGCCTGGCTCACCTCGGGGCCCACGTCCACGTTCTTCGTGAGCTGCTTTGCGTCGGACGTGCCGGCGGTGCGCAGCCACGCGTCGGTGATGGTGGTGCGATTCTCGCGCGTCACGATGAACTGCTGCACGTCAGCGTCCAGCGCGGCCACGAACTCTTCGTAGCTGTCGGCGGGCGAATCCATGAGGCGCGAGCGTGTCTTGCTCGTGATGTCCATGCGGTCGAGCCACGGACGCGGCGCCTGCTTGAACCAGTTGGCGCCCGGGGCGCGCGTACCGGTGAGCGCCACCTGCTTGCCGTCCTTGGCCAGCAGCACGTAGGTGGCGTTGCCCACCTTGCGGCTCACGAGCGTGCCCGCCGTGCTGTCGCTGTTGCTGCGGCCACCACCCAAGCCACCGCCAAAACCGGTGATGATGGCGGGGAGCGATACGTTGCGGCCAAGGTTGTAGCGCTCCTGCGGATTCTTCACACGCACGGCGATCACCGCGCCGCTGTCGCTCACGAACATCGTGCTGCTGTCGAGGCTGAAGAGCACGGTGCTGAGCTGCGGGCCACCGCGATAGAGCACGGTGGTATCGTTGGGGCCGAACGGGGCTTTCCAGACCACGACAAGTCCACGCGGCGCGCGCACCTGCACCGGGGCGTTGCCAGCGCGGGCACTCGGCCCGCCTTCGTTGCGCGCCGCGCCGTTGGCCGGCGGCGTGGCGGGAGCGGCGGGCGCTGGCACGTTCTGCACGTACAGCAGCCCCGGGCCGATGGGATTCCACTGCACGTTCCGCTTGCCCGTATCGCTGGCCACCGCGACGACCGGCGGGGCGTCTCCACCGTCACGCGCATTCTCGCGCAGCGGCGTGCGCTGCAGCGTGGTCACCACCTTGCCCGAGGCGTCCCACAGCTCCTGAACGCCACCGAAATTCGTGACGGGAACGAGG
>NZ_JBIJAW010000084.1:0-11489 GCF_044345575.1 Gemmatimonas sp. | reverse complement strand
CGATGCTCGCGGTGCGCAGATCGGCGTAGGTTCCGCCCTGCACGATCGGGAAGAGCGCCTGTGGTGGGGCGACGCATTCGTCGTCCTGATGCTGCGTGGCGAGCAGCGGTGACCCCTCGGTGGCGGCGACGTGCGGTACCGGCGCGCGCCCTTCGCTGGAGAGCCGGTCGAACTCCGCGCGGCACCGCGCGAGCCACCGCAGGCTGCGCTCCATCGCCTTGCGCGAGGCGCGGTGATCGCTGCCGCCCTCGATGAGTTCATCGAGTTGCATGATGACATCGGCGCCGATGTTGCGCTCGATCTGCATCACCCGCTCGGGGGTGTACTGGTGCAGCGAGCCATCGAGCTTGTTGCGGAACTCCACGCCCGCCTCGCTCACCTTGCGATACCGCGCCAGCGAAAAGACCTGATAGCCGCCGCTGTCGGTGAGCATGGGGCCGCTCCACCGGGCGAACGCGTGCACCCCGCCAAGGGCGCGCACCATCTCGTCGCCGGGGCGGAGATAGAGATGGTAGGCGTTGGCGAGAATCATGCGCGCGCCGGCGTCGCGCACCTCGTGCATCGCGAGGCCGCGTACGCTCGCATGGGTGCCCACGGGCATGAAGGCTGGTGTCTCCACCGTGCCGTGTGGCGTGTCAAACCAGCCCAGTCGCGCTGCGCCTTCACTGGCGCCAGTGCGGAACGCGAAACCGCTCACGTGGGGCGATCGCGCGAGGCGCGGGCGTCGCGCTCCTGCGCGCGGCGTTCCGTTTCTTCGTCGAGCACGGCGCGGATCGTCCGCAGGATGGGATCGTCCGTGGTGTACTTCGCGCCGTACTCGAGGTTGAAGCGGAAGTCGAAGTCGTCGGGCATCGCGCCCTGATTGTGCTGCAGAATGGTCTCGAGCTTGTCGAGCCCCTTGGCGATGCGCGCTTCCGGCGATGCGGCCTGCTCGTACTCGTCCCACAGCGCGACAATTTCGTCGCGCGTGTGCGCCGGCAACGACTCGCACAGCTGCAACAGATCGCGGCGCTCCTGCTCCGCCTTGTTGGGCATGTGCACCTGCAGCTTGGCGGAGATGTCACCGCCGATCGCTTCGCCCAGATCGTGCACGATGCAGATGCGGAGCAGCTTGCCCACGTCGATACCGGGGAAGCGCGGTGCCAGCACCAGCGCCATGAGGCATAGCCGCCATGTATGGCTGGCCACGTTCTCCTGCTCGCCGGTCGTCGTCCACGCCACACGCGTGGTGTGCTTCAGCGCCTCGGCGGCACGCAGAAAGTCGAGTGTGCCGTGGAGGTCGAGGGAGGCGAAGGACATACCGCAAGCTATAAACGGACGACAGCGAGTGGTACGGGAGCTACGGAAACGGGCGCTACGACAACGAGAAATGGAACAACGGAAACGACCGGTGCCAACCGAATCGTCGTTCAATGTCCCGTATCGCCAGCTCCCGTCCCACCAGCTTCCGCCTTACCAGCTTCCGCCCCGTCCTTACCCACCCACCGGGCCACCATGTCCGCCCCCCCGTGTCTCACTATCCACGCCATCACCATCGTGCGCGTGAGCCGGCCGGCAAGCAGGGCGGCGACAAACGTCATAAACGGCACGCCGGCGGCGCCGGAGGCGATGCTGGTGAGCTTCGTGCTCAGCGGGCTCATGGTGCTGGCGAAGATGGCCAGTCCGCCCCAGTCGGCGAGGCGCGTGCGGTAGGCGTCCAGCTGCGCGGGCGTGAGGCCCACGACTTGCGAGATGGGGCCCTGCAACCAGTCGAGGGCTTCGGCGCCCAGCCAATACAGCGTCACGCTGCCCAGCAGGGTGCCCGCAGTGGCCACCAATGCGAGCCGATAGGCCTGTGCCGGGCGCGCGAGGGCGAGCGGCAGGAAGAACAGGTCGGCGACGCCGGGGAACACCATGCCCTGCAGCAGCCCCCACAGCAGCACCACGCGGTCGGACCATCCCCGGTCGACCCACTGCTGCAGCCGGCCGTGAATGCGCGTGACGAGAGAGGGGCGTGAGGCGGGCACCCCGCAAGTTAACTGGCTCTCGCGGCCCTCACCCGCGCGGCGGCGGTACATTTCGCCCATGACCTCCAGCGGCCTTTGCACCTCACTCGTCCTCCTCGGCGTGTGCGCCGCCTCCGCCTGCGCACCCCGGCACACCTTCGCCCCACTCCGCGTCGATCCCGCGGTAGCGGATTCCGTGTCCACCTCCGCCATCGCCCCCGGCGCCCGGCTGCATCGCCTGGTGAACGCGCGGGCCCCGTGGCGAGCCTACGTGCTCGAGGTGGATCTCACCTGCACCACGGTGCACGCGATGAAGGGGGGCGCGACTGCCGTGGGACGCACCACGACGAGCGGGCTGCTGGCCTCCCTGCCGGCGAACAGCGGGGCGATCGCCACCATCAACGCGGATTTCTTCGCGTTCACGCCGCCGGGCGTGCCCACCAACCTGCATGTGGAGCGTGGGGTGCTGCTGGCGGGGCCAGGGGGCAAACCGCTGCTCACGGTGCGTGATGGGCGCCTGCAGCTCGATTCGATTGCCGCCTCCGGGCAGCTGACGCGCGGCACCGACTCGGTGCCCATCGGCGCGTGGAATCGCCCGGTGGCTACACGCGTGGGCATCGCCGACGCACAATGGAGTGTCGCACTCGATACGCTGGTGCGAAAGCGCGCGTGGCGCCTCGATCCGCTGCCGGGAAATCCGCGGCGTGTCGGTGAATCACCGGCGCGACTCTCCGGCCGCTACGTGGTCCGCGCCTGGCGCGACGCCGACACGCTGGTGTCCGGCGACACGCTGCTGCTGCATCAGCCGCTCCGCGGTCGCGCGAAGACGCTTCCCGTGCAGCCCGGTGACACGGTGCGCGTCGCAATGGAGCTCACGTGGCACGGGCAACCGGCCGCCATTACCGAGGCCGTGGGCGGGCGTCCCATCGTGCTCGCCGACAGCACCATTACCGCCGACGTGGACACCGAGGGGAACGCCGGCTTCCGCAACCTCAATCCGCGATCGGCGGTGGGGATCGACCGCGCCGGGCGTCGCGCGTGGTTCGCCGTGATCGACGGGCGTCAGCCGGGCTACAGCATGGGGATGACGCTGCGGCAGGTGGGCACGCTGATGCAGGCCCTTGGCGCCACGCGCGCGCTCAATCTCGATGGCGGCGGGTCCAGCGCGCTCGCCGTGCGCGAATCCGCGGCCGCGGCGGACCGCGTGGTCAACCGGCCGTCGGACAAGGTGGAGCGCCCGGTTGGCAATGCGCTGGCCGTGTTCTCCAGCTGCCGAGATCGCTGAGGTAGGGCGTCGGGGGGAACTGCTTTCGCGGAGGCGCGGAGGAAGCGGAGGGCGCGGAGAAACCCTTCCAATTTTTTACTCCGCGAGCTCTGCCAGTTCTCCGCGCCTCCGCGAAATCAGTTTCCCCAACTCGCGGCAGAACGCGGGCTAGCCGAGCGCATCGCGGAGCGCCTGCCACGGCATGCGCGCGCAGCCGTGCCGCCCGGCAAACGGTGCGACGCCGCGGAGTGGGGTGAGTTCTGCGGGGAGTTCCACCGAGGCCCCGTTCAGCATGCGATCAACGGCCTCACCCAACACCAGTGACTCGGCCACCGATCGCCCCCGCAGCACATCGGTCATCATGCTCGCGCTCGCGGTGGCGATGGAGCAGCCGCGCCCGCTGAAGGCGGCGTCGGCAATCACACCGTCGGCGACCTGCAGCATCACGGTGATCTCGTCGCCGCACACGGGGTTCTTGTGCGAAGCCTGCGTGGTCGCGTCGGGCAACTCGCGCCTGTTGTGCGGCGCCCGGTGGTGCGCGAGCAGCGCCTCCTGATACATGGCGCCGATGCTCGCCGACTGCCCCGTCTCACTCATGCATCACGTCCAGAGACTGCGCGGCCAGGCCGCGGTCAGTCCACGCTCGCGAACAGCGCCTGCGCCGCCGTGAGGGCGCCCACCAGCGCGTCGACGTCGGATTCGTCGCTGTACACGTAGAAGCTCGCGCGCGCCGTGGCGCTCACGCCGAGGCGGCGCATAAGCGGCTGGCCGCAGTGATGGCCGGCGCGAATGCACACCCCGTGCTGGTCGAGAATGGTGGCGAGGTCGTGCGGGTGTACGTCGGCCAGCGAAAAGCTCAGCACCCCGCTGCGCTGCGCCGCCGGCGGGCCGTACACCGTCACGCCGGGGAGCGCGCGCACCGCGGCGTCGGCGCGCTCGAGCAGGGCCACCTCGTGTGCGCGCACGTTGGCCATGCCGAGCGCTTCGAGATAGCGAATAGCGGCCGCGAGCCCCACTGCGTCGGCGGCGTTCGGCGTGCCGGCTTCGAACTTGTGCGGGATCACGTTCCACGTGCAGTCGGTGTCGCGGACCCACTCGATCATGTCACCGCCGTACTGATAGGGCGGCATCTTCTCGAGCAACGCCCGGCGGCCAATGAGCGCGCCGATCCCCATGGGTCCCAGCAGCTTGTGGCCGCTGAAGGCGTAGAAGTCGATGTTGAGCGTGTCGAAGTGCACCGGCAGGTGCGGCACGGCCTGCGCGCCATCCACCACGATCACGGCCGCCGAGCGCGCGCGCACGATGTGCACCGCGTCCTGGAGCGGTGTGATGGCGCCAACCGCGTTGGAGACGTGCGTGATGGCCACCAGCTTGGTGCGGGTGTTCACCGCATCGCGCAGCAGGTCGAGATCGATCGTCTGCTGCGGCGTGAGCTCCACGATGCGCAACGTGGAGCCGGTGGCGAGCGCGAGCTGCTGCCACGGGACGAAGTTGGCGTGGTGTTCAAGCGCCGTGACGACGATTTCGTCTCCCGGTCCCACATTCGCGCGTCCCCAGCTCGACGCCACCAGGTTCATCGCTTCGGTGGTGCCGCGGGTGAAGATCACGCAGTCGCTGTCGCTCACGCCGACGAACCGGGCCACCGTGCTGCGCGCATCGTGGTACAGGTCCGTGGCCTTCGCGCTGAGGGCGTAGGCGCCGCGGTGCGGATTGGCGTTGGCCGTCTCGTAGAACCCGCGAATGGCGTCGAGCACCGCCGCCGGTTTCTGCGACGTGGCGGCGGAGTCGAGATAGTGCAGGCCGGGATTGGCGGCGAGCAGCGGGAAATCAGAGCGCGGAGCGAGCGGGGAGAGCATGGGAACCTTCGCGTGCGAGTTGAAAACCTTGGCGATGGTGGAGCCGTTGGGGGACCGACCTCACCCCCCGACCGCCCCTCCCACCAGTACCACCCCGTTGACCTGCAACACCGGGTAGACCGTCACCGCATCACCCTCGGATGGCCCGGACACACACTGGCCCGTGCGCACATCGAAGCGTGCGCCGTGCCATGGGCACTCGAGGCATCCGTTCACCACATCACCGCCCGACAGCGGGAAGTCGCGGTGCGGACAGCGATCTTCCACGGCGAACACTTCCTCGTGCAGGCGCACGAGACAGAGGCGACGTCCATCGACCAGCGTAACCGCGAGCGGCAGATCGGTGGGCACGTCCTCCACCCGGGCCACCCGCTCCCATGTCCCTGCATCAGCCCCACTCACGCGTGTGACGCGAAGCGGGTCACTCCGTGCTCACCGATGCCGGTGCCTCGCTTTCGAGCGCCGCCTTGAGCGTATGCCACGCGAGCGACGCGCACTTCACCCGCACCGGAAACCGCGACACGCCGCTGAACACCACGAGCTGGCCAAGATCCTTGCCACCCTCGGCGTCCTTGCCCAGCACGAGGGTATGGAACCGCTCGAACAGTGCCTCGGCCTCCGCGCGCGACTTCCCTTTCACAGCGGCCGTCATGAGCGATGCCGACGCCTTGGAGATGGCGCAGCCGTGGCCGGTGAACTTCACGTCGGTGATCACGTCGCCCTCGACCACGAGCGCCACGTGCACCTCGTCACCGCACAGCGGATTCTTGCCGTCGGCCTCACGATTCGCCCCCGCCAGCTCGCCGAAATTGCGCGGCTTGCGGTTGTGATCGAGGATGACGGACTGGTAGAGCTCCTGGAGGTCGGTCATGGGATACCGGACTGATGGCTGAAAACCGACAGCTGACAGCTCCCTGCATTGGAAAGGGAGCTGTCGGTCTTCAGCCGTCAGCTTTCAGGTTGGTTTCAACTCAGTGACTCGAACTGCCCGTGAACCGCTCGACGGTCAGTTTCTCGAGTGCCTCGACGATCACCGGATTCTCGATGGTCTCGAGCACGTCGGCGGCGAAGGCGTACATGAGCAGCTGCTTGGCGAGCACCTTGCCCACGCCGCGGCTCTTGAGATAGAACAGGCTCGTTTCGTCGATCCGGCCCACCGTGGCGCCGTGTGTGCACTTCACGTCGTCGGCGAAGATCTCCAACTGCGGCTTCGTGTCGATCTGCGCCTTCTCCGAGAGCAGCAGCGTATGGTTCGTCTGCTTGCCGTCGGTCTTCTGCGCTTCGGGGTGCACGTACACCTTGCCGTTGAACACGCCGTGGGCGCGGTCGTCGATGAGCCCCTTGTACGCTTCACGGCTGAAGCAGTTCTCCTTCACATGCTCCACGCGCGTCTGGTGATCACCGTGCTGCTCGCCGTCGAGCATGTACAGCCCGTTGATCGTGCAGCCGCATCCCTCGCCATCGAGCACCGTGTACACGTTGCTGCGCGACAGCGCCGCGCCGGTCTGGAAGGTGAAGGTGAGGAAGTGGCTGTCGCGCCCCTGGCGCGCCTCCACGGTGCCCACGTGATACGCGGAGCGCGCCTCGCGCTGGATACGCACCACGCTGAGCGTCGCACCGTCCTCCACGAACGCCTCCACCACGCTGTTGGTGAAGTACGACACATCGGCGAGGCTCACGTAGCTTTCCACCACGCTCGCCTTCGCGTGCCGCTCCGCCACCATCACATGGCGCGGGTGGCTCATGATGCCCGCGGCCTGCGCGTCCATCACGTGCAGAATATGGATGGGATGCTCGATCACCATCTCCTTGGCCACGTGAATGAACGTCCCCTCACCGGCGAACGCCGCGTTGAGCGCGGTGAAGCCATCACGGTTGGCCGGGGCCGCGGTGCCGAGGAACTTGCCCAGCAGCTCGGCTTCCTGCGCCGACGCCGTGGCCATGTCGAGCACGCGGATCCCCGCGGGGAGCGCCGCGAGCGTGGACAGCTCGGCCGAGAAGCGGCCGTTTACGAACACCACCAGCGGCCAGTCAGCGCCGAAGGTGTAGGGGGCCAGCGACTCGGTCGTGACACCCGTCGACGGCGCGCGGTCGATGGCCGGCGTGAACTGCGCCGTGGCGATCGACTGCACGCTGGTGTAGTGCCAGTCTTCGTTGCGCGTGGTGGGGAAGCCGAGCGTCTTGAACGACTCGGCGCCCTCGGCGCGCAGTGCCTTGATGGAGCCCGGCGCGTCGGCCACCGACGCCGCCACCGCCTGCTCCGCGAAACGGAGGCCCGTGGTCACGCCACCGTCTCCAGCACCCAGTCGTAGCCGCGCGCCTCGAGTTCGAGTGCGAGCGACTTGTCGCCACTCTTGATGATGCGGCCGCCGGCCAGGACGTGCACGTAGTCGGGCACGATGTAGTTGAGCAGGCGCTGGTAGTGCGTGACCACGATCGCGGCGTTGTCCGGGCGCTTGAGCGCGTTCACGCCCTCGGCCACGATGCGCAGCGCGTCGATGTCGAGTCCGGAGTCGGTTTCGTCGAGGATGCTCAGCATCGGCTGCAGCACCGCCATCTGCAGGATCTCGTTGCGCTTCTTCTCACCACCCGAGAAGCCGCTGTTCACCGAGCGGTTGAGCATGGACGGGTCCATGTCCACCAGCTTGAGCTTCTCTTCCACGAGGTCGAGGAACTCCATCGGATCCACTTCCTCGAGGCCCTTCGCCTTGCGGATCTCGTTGTAGGCGGCACGCAGGAAGTACGCGTTGCTCACGCCCGGGATTTCCACGGGGTACTGGAAGGCCAGGAACACACCGTTCTGGGCGCGCACCTCGGCGTCCATCTCGAGGAGATTCTCGCCGTTGTAGATCACCTCGCCGCCGGTGATTTCGTAAGCCGGATGGCCCGCGAGCACCTGCGCCAGCGTGCTCTTGCCCGAGCCGTTGGGGCCCATCACGGCATGTACTTCACCGGCGTTGACGGTGAGCGAGATGCCCTTGAGGATCGGCTTGCCGTCGATGGACGCGTGGAGGTCGTTGATCTGGAGCATATATGGTGGAAACGGATAGTGAAGTTGTTGATCGGAGGAGTTTTCAGCTTTCAGCTTTCAGTCGTCGGTCGACTCATGACCGAGAGCTGACGGCTGATAGCTCCCTGCACGCTGCGCTTGTGGCGGTTACCCCACCGACCCCTCCAACGTGATCCCCAGCAGCTGCTGCGCTTCGAGCGCGAATTCCATGGGCAGCTCCTTGAACACTTCCTTGCAGAAGCCGCTCACGATCATGCTCACGGCCTGCTCGGCGTCGAGGCCGCGGGCCTTGAGATAGAAGATCTGGTCCTCACCGATCTTGCTGGTCGAGGCCTCGTGCTCAAGCGTCGCGCTGTTGTTCCCCACTTCGACGTACGGGAACGTGTGCGCGCCGCACGCATTGCCCACCAGCATCGAGTCGCACTGCGTGTAGTTGCGCGCGCCCTCGGCCTTGGGCAGGATCTGCACCTTGCCGCGGTAGCTGTTCTGCCCCTGCATGGCGCTGATGCCCTTCGACACGATGGTGCTCTTCGTGTTGCGCCCGATGTGGATCATCTTCGTGCCCGTGTCGGCCTGCTGCTTCTTGCTGGCCACGGCGACCGAGTAGAACTCACCCACCGAGTTGTCGCCCTGCAGGATCACGCTGGGATACTTCCAGGTGATCGCCGAGCCCGTCTCCACCTGCGTCCACGAAATCTTGGCGTTGGTCATCGCCTTGCCACGCTTCGTGACGAAGTTGTAGATGCCGCCCACACCGTTCTCGTCGCCGGCGTACCAGTTCTGCACGGTGCTGTACTTCACCGTGGCGTTGTCGAGCGCCACGATCTCCACCACGGCCGCGTGCAGCTGGTTGGTGTCGCGCTTCGGCGCGGTGCACCCCTCGAGGTAGCTCACGTAGGAGCCCTCGTCGGCCACGATGAGCGTGCGCTCGAACTGCCCCGTCTCCGCCGCGTTGATGCGGAAGTACGTGGAGAGCTCCATCGGGCAACGCACCCCCTTGGGGATGTAGCAGAACGAGCCGTCGGAGAAGACGGCGCTGTTGAGCGCGGCGAAGAAGTTGTCGCTGTACGGCACGACGGAGCCGAGGTACTTCTGCACCAGCTCCGGATGTTCGCGTACGGCCTCACCGAATGACATGAAGATCACGCCGTGCTTCGCGAGTTCTTCCTTGTACGTGGTGCCCACCGACACGGAGTCGAAGACCGCGTCGACGGCGACGCCGGCGAGACGCTTCTGCTCGGTGAGCGAGATGCCGAGCTTGTTGTACGTCTCGAGCAGCGCCGGATCGACTTCGTCGAGCGAGCCCAACGGCTTCACCGACTTGGGGGCGCTCCAATAGCTCGCCGCCTGATAGTCGATGGGCGGATAGGTCACGTTGGGCCAGTGGGGCTCGGTCATCGTCTGCCAGCGGCGGAACGCCTTGAGGCGCCACTCGAGCAGCCATTCCGGCTCCTGCTTCTTCGCCGAGATGAAGCGCACCGTGTCCTCGGTGAGCCCCGGCGGCAGCGTTTCCGTTTCGATGTCCGTGCTGAAGCCGTACTGGTACTCGCGATTGACCAGTTGCTCGATGGTCGAACTCATGCCTGCTCCTGTTTCACCGTCGAAAGGTGACCTGACACGCCATAGTCACAGTGACCGCAGCCGCCCAGCCGATGCGCACCGCGCACCAGCGGAACACCCAGCAGCCGCTCAACGAACTTTGCTTCGACCGTGCACGCCTGCGGGAATCGCTCGGCGATCTCGCGGACGGCACAGTTGTGGATGCGGAGCGTGACGCGAGGTTCCGCGTCGTCTCCGTCGTGCAGGGGTTCCGTCGGCGACGTCGTCACGACCTCCGCCATGTAGCCCTTGGCCGACAGCAACTCGGCCACCAACGGCACGCGCTCTTCGAGCGGCAGCGCCTCGAGCACCGGCCCGGCCTCGTCGGCCAGGCGGCGCCATTCTGCTTCCAGTACCGCTTCGACCGCCTGATCGCCCGTCTGGGCCCGCAACGCTTCGAGCGCCGTGGCCAGCACCTGCACGTACGATCGGGGAAAGAGGGCTTCGCCGGTCGCCGTGAGCGAGTAGGCGAACACCGGCGCGCCCACGCCGCGCACCGCGCGGTCGTAGCGAACCAGCCCGTCCTCCTCGAGGGCCTTGAGGTGCCGGCGGAGCGCGTTGGCCGTGAGACCGAACTGCTCGCCCAGCTCATGGGCCGTCAGCGGCTGCGCCTTCTTGAGCGCGACCAGCAATTCGGCCCTGACCCCTCGAAACCCACCCAATGCGCCAACGACATCCTCCATGCCGACAGTATAGTTCGGGAATGGGTTGTTCGTCAACGAAAGTGTAGACGAATAGACGCCGCTCTAGACTTCGCCCGAGCGAGCTCAACGGTAGGCCAAAAGATTGATTGCCGTTTCCCTCGGCGGGTCCTTGGGTGTACCATATCCGGGCGGAGCGATCATCACACGTGCGGGACCAGCCGCCGTTGACGCGGAGATAACGCTCCGGTTCATCTTTCTCCTGAGGGTAGCGCGGTAGTGCGACTGTCCGTATCGGTAGCCATCATCGTATTGGTGCTGGGGCTGTTCGCACTGGCCCGGGCGTCGCGGATCAACCGCCAGTCCATCGAGCGCGACGGCCTGTCGCGCTTCCGTGATGCCTTCCGTGGCCGCTATCCCGAACTGCTGCTGGCCCAGGTCTACACGTACCTGGCGGAGCGGCACGGGGCGCAGGAGCCGCACTACATCGTCAACCCGGCCGATAACCTCGCGCGGGTCTACGGGCTGGTGGATCTCGATCTCGAAGATGCGGTCCTGGTCATCGCCGACCGCGCCGGGGCGCGTCTCCCGCGGGCGCAGGAGCTGGACGGCCTCAAGACAGCCGTCACGAGTGTGGAAGACCTGCTCAAGTTTCTGGAGCCGTATTTCCGCCCCGAGGTCGTGAAGGGCTGACGGAGCCGCTGCTGAATCCCGCACGAGTGCTTCGATACTGGCTCATTGGTGGATCTTTGCTGTTGGCCGCCTGCTCGCGAGGTCGCCCCGATCCAGAGCCGCGGCCAGCGCCGGAAGAAGCGACGCCCACCCTGGCCGCCACCCCAGCCCATCGCGGCCCACGCGGTGAGGCCATCACTGACGACGACCTCGCCGATTTGTGGCGCCGGCAGATCATGATTCCCGTCGAGGGGATCACCCGACTCACGCTCAGAGACAACTACACCGCCGGGCGGGGCAACGGGAAAATCCACGGCGCCATCGACATCCTGGCGCCCAAGGGGACGCCGGTCATGGCCGCCGCTGATCATGTGATCGGCCGACTGTTCGAGGGGCCTGTCGGCGGGATCGTGATTTATGCCTATGACGAGGAGGAGCGGTTCGTGTACTACTACGCGCACC
>NZ_JBIJAW010000340.1:0-3480 GCF_044345575.1 Gemmatimonas sp. | reverse complement strand
GGCGCGCTTGTGCACATCGCGAGCGTCGATGCGTTCCAAGCGTGGATCTACACCGACGCGGCCGGCGCCGATCGCGACGCGCGTGACGCCAAGTGGCTGCAGCTGCGCGCCGATTACGAACAGGGTGTGGATTGGACCGGCCTCGAGCGCGAGCGCGTGTCGCGCTGGTACCGGCAGCTGCACATCTTCGAGCTGCCGTTCTACTACATCGAGTACGGCATCGCCCAGCTCGGGGCCCTGCAGGTGTTCCGCAACGCCGTGCAGGACGCGGGCAACGCGGTGGCCATGTACAAGCAGTTCCTGTCGCTCGGCGGCACGCGCACGCTGCCGGAGTTGTATGCCGCTGCGGGTGCCAAGCTCGTGTTCGATGCGCCCACGATGAAGGAGCTGGTCGACTTCACCATGGAACGTATCGAGGCGCTGCGCGCCGGCGCTGATGCGCCGTTCGCTGGGATCGTACCGCGGTAACCCTCCGCGCCTCCGCGAAAGCAGTTCCCCCTCAGTCGTTGCGGTGAAACCTGTGAGGCCCTCGCGCAGTATTGATGCGCGAGGGCTTCTTTCTTCCCGTCACCTTGGAGTCTTGATGCGTCGCATTGCGTCGGCAGCCGTTGCTGCCGTGATCATGGTTGGTGGAGCCGTTCGCGCCGAAGCGCAGCAGCCCACTGTGCAGCAGGTCTACGATAAGTTCGCCGACGCCGTGGGTGGTCGCGCGGCGTGGAAGTCGGTGGCCGGCCGCTCAGACAAGGGCACGGCCAACATCACCTTTGCCGGTATCTCGGGCTCCTACGAGCGGCATACGTCGCTACCCAACAAGATGCGCATGATCATCGACCTCGGAGTCGTACGCATCGATCAGGGCTTCGACGGCGAGAAGGGCTGGGTCGATCAGGGGCAGGGAATGCAGCCGATGCCCGCCGAGCAGGCGAAGGATCTCGCCGAGCCGAGTGCAGACGGGGCGGCGTTCCTCGACCCCAATCGCTACGCGAAGGCGGCGGTGGTGGGCAAGGAAACGTTCGAAGGGGCCGAGGCGTGGAAGATCGAAGCGACCACCAAGAGCGGCCGCACCGTCACCGAGTTCTTCGACGCGAATACCGGCCTGCGCCTCGGCACCGTGAACATGACGCCGATGGGACCGCAGACGGCGATCTACAAGGACTACAAGGATTTCGAAGGGAAGAAGGTCGCCACCACGCTCATCCAACGGAATGGACAGGGCGACGTGATTCTGACCAGCCAGATCGTCACCTTCGGCGTCCCCGACGCGGCCTACTTCAAGCAGCCGTAACGCCGCGTTCGGTTGAAGCGAACAGTTTTCGTTCTGGGTGGGTGAGCCTCGCGCTCATCCACCCAGAATGCGTCCGGCCATCGCCACGCCGCTGAGCCACGCGCGCTCCACCTCGCTCGCGGCGTTCGGGAACGCCACCGCAAAGTCGCCACACGCGCCAACCCGCGCCCCGGCATCCCATAGGCACGAAACGTCCACGCCCGTTTCAGTGCGCGCATAGCGCCAGCGATGACTCGCCGCATGCCGCACTTCGCCGGCGATCTCCAGCTGCGCACGTACCAATGGCACGAGCTCGGCGCATATCTCGTCGGCCGTGCGTTCGAGGTTGTCGCGACTCCACGCCGCCCCCGACTGCACCACCCACGCTTCCGCAGTGGGACGCCCCGGTAACTCTGGCTGGCGAAGGCAACGCGCCACGCGGTCGTCGTCGGTACGCAGTTCACCGCGAACCAGTCGCTCCGTCACACGCACCGGTGGCGGGGCATCGAACACCACCATGGTGCTCCAGCACGGGGCCATGGCGACACTGCGCAGCGCGCCCGCAACCGGCGGTGCGGCATCTCCCAGCAGCGCCAAGGCCTGCGGGGCGGGAATTGCGAGCACCAGCGCATCGGCGCGGTGCTGCTCGCCCTGCTGATCGACAAGTTCCCACTCGGCGCCGGTGCGCGTCGCGCGCTGCACCTGCACGCTGGTCTTCACTGTCACCTCGGATGCGAGGTGCTTGGGCCACGTGGACATGGCGCCACGTCCCGTGTGCACGTCGCCTACGCGCGCGAGATAGCCGTCGAGTTCCCACGACTCCGCATACAGCGACGTGCGGGGATCACCGAACTGCATGTGTGGCGCCCCGTGATCGAACCGCCACTCGCCCTCACGCCGTGTGCTCAGGCGCCCGCCTACTCCGCGTCCCTTCTCCAGCACGGTCACGGCGTAGCCGTGGTCCGCGAGCGTGCGCGCACAGGCGAGCCCCGACACGCCGGCGCCCACGACGATCACGCTGGGGGCTGCATCGCGCGCCGGGCGCTGCACCCGCCGACGATACGCCGCGAGATCGAGGCGCTTGAGATGTTCGCCCGTGGGCCGAGGGCGCACGGTGCCAAGCACGCGCACCGGTGGGGTGAAGGGGCGGTCGAACTGCCCGAGACACCAGAGCAAGCCACCGTACGACGCAGGATCACGCCCGTCGAGCGCGTAGCGATGGTTGAGATCCACCAGCCGCTCGAGTGCCTGCTCGGCGCTCTCCGACCAGACGGGAATCGCCTTTCCCCACGTCATGCGCACGTTGTTGTGCAGCTCGCCGTGGCGCAGCAGCGATTGCTGGGTGACGTCCCACAGGGCATCGCCGGTCTGCGCGCGTGCGAGTCGCTCCCACGACAACACGTCGCGCGCATCACGTTCGTGTGTGGCCAGCGTGTCGCGCGCCCACGAGGGGATCCCCTCGATGGTCGTCGGCGATGCATGCCAATAGCAGAACGCGTAGCCCAGTTCGCGCCACACGAGCAGTTCGTCGAGGTACTTCTCCGGCCCGTCGCCGGGTAGTCCGGCGCATTCCCGCGCGATGCGCAGCGCCGACACCATGCCGTAGTGGAAGTACGCCGACATGCGGCTCACGCCGTCGATCGTGGCATCGTTGCGCTTCGCCGCGTATTTCGCGAGACGGCCGCTGCGCGTGAACTCCTCCCAGCGCGCGTAGCCCGCGCGCGACCCACCAGGCGTGTGCGGCACCGGCCCCACACCATGATCGATCTCGCATTCGGCCACCAGTGATGCGATGTCGGCTGTCGCCAGCGTCACGGGCGCGTAGGGCAAGGCAGACGGTACGAATGCCGCGCCGGTGGCGTCCACGTCGCGCCACGGCCTGGTGAGTCGCTCGCGGCGAATCGCGGCCGTGTCGTCGCGGAAGGCGAAGGCGCGCGTGTGCGCCTTGCCGACGAGCGGCATCGGCACCACGCACGCCGTATCCACGCTCCACACCGGGCACGGGCAGCCGTCGGCGAGGCCATCGGTGAGCCAGTCGAGCGGTGGCACCGGCATCGTTTCGGTGATCACCACGCTCGCGCGCGCCGCCAGCAGCTTGAGCGCCGGCGTACGGTGGCCGGGCCGTTCGAGGTGGAACGCGTAGCCAATGCCGCGCTGTGCACACTCCGCTTCCACGTCGCGCGCGCCTTCGAGAATGAAGGTGTGGTGCCGGTCGG
>NZ_JBIJAW010000083.1:0-11516 GCF_044345575.1 Gemmatimonas sp. | reverse complement strand
CGAAGTCACGTGGACCAGCAAGGACGGCAAGCCTGTGGGTGGCGTGCTCATCAAGCCGGTGGGGTACGAGCCCGGCAAGAAGTACCCGCTGCTGGTGGCCATTCACGGCGGCCCGGCCGCGGCCGACCAGCTCAGCTTCAACGGCGGCTACGGCGCGCAGGTGTACGCGGGGCAGGGGTGGGCGGTGCTCATGCCCAACTACCGCGGCAGCACCAACTACGGTGAGGCCCACAAGAACGGCATCGTGGGCAACTATTTCGACCCCGGCTATCAGGACATCATGACCGGCGTCGATCATCTCATCGGCACCGGGCTGGTGGACAGCACCAAGATGGGCGTGCTCGGCTGGAGCGCGGGCGGACACTGGAGCAACTGGATCCTCACGCACACCAATCGCTTCAAGGGCATCTCGAGCGGCGCCGGGACGAGCAACTGGATTTCGATGTACGCCCAGTCCGACGTGCAGCGGAACCGCCAGCACTACCTCGGCGACAAGCTTCCGTACGACGACTTCGACGCCTACTGGCGCCAGTCACCCATCCAGTTCATTCGCAACGCCAAGACGCCCACGATGATTCACGTGGTGGAGGGCGACCCGCGCGTGCCCAGCCCGCAGAGCGTGGAGCTGCACATGGGCCTCAAGCGCGTGGGCGTGCCCACGGAGCTGTTCATGTATCCCGGCTTCTCGCACGGCATCCCCGACGCCCGCAACCGGCTCGTGAAGAGCATGTCCGAGATGGCGTGGATGGATTACTTCGTGCTGGGGAAGGGGAGCAAGTTCTCGTGGCGTCAGGTGCTGGAGACGCTGGAGGACCCGAAGGCCGAGAAGAAGATCGATGTGAAGGGGCCCTGAAATCGGCGATCGGCGTTCTGAGACTCCAGCCTGAGAGTCGAGGCGCGAGAAAAAGAAGTGAGCCCGGATAGAAGCGAGAGGTCCGCGGTCTCGAGGTGAGAAGTCAGTGGGCAACGCCCTCGCTTCTCGCTTCTAGACCGCGGACCTCTCACTTCTATCCGGGCTCACCTCTCCGCCTCAGCCTCTCGATTCTCCGGCTGGGGTCTCAGAACTCCGGACTGAGCGGTCAACCCGCCATCGGCCGGGGGAAGGGTGAGGGCGCCGCCAGCGCTTCCTGCGCCGCCGCCAGCACGCTTGCCGGCAGCGGTCCCGCGCCCGCCCGCCTGGCCGCCTCCACCACCATGCTCAGGGCGCGCGCCTGCGCGGCGTAGGCCGCGATGAGCGCTCCGCCAGCACCCGGCGTATTCATGATCTCGTGCGCGAGCAGGTCGAGATGCTGCACCAGCGCCGCACTCGAGGCGGCCGAGCCTGAGGCTTCGGGCCGATCGGCACGGTGCCCGAGGGAAGCCCCCTTGGCGCCGGCGCTCAGACCCGGAAACTGCGACGGCGCGAGCGCCTCCTGAATGCGCCCGTTCGTGGCGGCCAGTGCGGCCAAGCGACGGCGTGCCACCTGCGATGACTCAAATCCCACGCGACTTTCCTCGGAAGGCGGCGTCTGAAGGGGCAGAAGCGGACAGAATCGCGACAGTCCCCTTGACAGACGTCCATTTGTTACATAAATGCGACAGTGATGGCGATGCACAGCGTGCGGACAGGCCGCAAGCTGCTGGTGCTGCTCGTTTTCCGTTGTTGCTGGTGGCTGTTGCTGGTGGCGTGGCTTTGCAGGACGCCCGATCGAGCTTACGGTCGTGAGGGCGGGCCTGATCGTTCTCGTGATCGCTTTCCCGTAGGACCCCGTTCGAGCTCTCCCCTTTCGGAGGCTGGATGCCCGTCCTCACCCCGGCTACAGATCGTGACCTCGCCGCGCGCGCCTTGGCCGAATTGGCCCGGACGACGCTCGACGACCACTGGGCTGTCGCCGCTATTCCCTCGGAACGCCGCGCGCTCCTCCTCGAGCGCGCCGACGCGGCGGCACTCCGGCCAGGCGATGGGCTCGGCGAGCCGATCGCCGACGGACTCGCCCTGCTGGGCACCGCCTATGAATTGGCGGCGCTCAGCCAGCTCGATGCCGCCCTCCAGCCCACGCCCAGCGCGGCGCGCGATCTGGCCCAGGCTGTTCTGGCCCTCGGCGCTGCCCGCGCGTTCCGCTGTTCGGCGGCGCTGCGTCCCCCGATCGATGACGGGGAATCCGCCATCAAGTGGGCACTCAAGCTGGGCGCCCTCGCGCTCGTGTCGCGCCAGACCGACGCGTACGAGCGCTGGTGGGAAGCCCGCGCCCACATCGCTGATACGGTAAAGCGGGCCGCCCTCCGGCTGGACCAGGAACCGTGGGAACCGTACGCCCGCGGCACCCTGTGGATGGCATGGCTTGGCCTCATGGGCGCCCCGGTCGCGGTACTCCCCGAGCACGCCGCCGACGAACTGCCCATGCTGAGTGCCACGCGCACCCGGCTCGCGGCCTTCCGGGAACGCCGGGCCGACCACGAGCTCCCGGGCGATGGTCCGGTCGCCAATGCGGCGGCGCTGCGCGCGCGGATGACGGAGTTCGCCATCCGCCATCTGGCCGATGCCACCGAACTGCTGACGGTGGCGGTGCTCAGACGGACGCTCCCCGATGTGAGTGCTGAATTCAAGCTGCACCTCAGTGCAGCCCGGTCGGCGATGGCGGGCGATCATGGGCAGGACATGCTGCTGGCGTGGTTACAGGCTGCCGGCGTTACGCTGGCAGGCGGCGTGACCGCGCAGCTCGAACTCCCAGGATTCTAGTCCGTCCCGCGCCACCCACGGTGGCACGCCAGACCCGATAGACGCGACGGCCGGTGCTCCCCACCGGAAATGCCACGCGCCCCCCACCCAGAGGGATGATGTCGGCCAGCAGGGCGCCGATGGCGCGCTTGGCCTCGAGGGACGCGGTGATGTCCGCGTCCATGTCCGCCCCCGATTCGGTGTCGATGCGATACCAGGAGACGCCCTGAGCGCCCTCCGATCGCACGACGTAGCGGTCGTCATCCGTCCAGAACGCACTGATACGATCGGCTGCCAGTTCTGTGTGGATTGGCAGACATGTGATGGGCGCGAGCTCCATCGGACCGATTGGCGCGTCAATGGCGACGACGTGCATAGCTCTATTCCGTGAGAGGGCAGGAACGTGATCATCGATTTTCGCGGTAGCGCTGCGTCATCGATGGGCGGGGATGTTATGACGATCCACGCGCTCACGCAATACACGGGTTGTGAGCTAAGTTGTTGACAGTATTGTCGATATATGTGGGAAAGGATGTGGAGAACCAGCTAAGTCGCACCCGCGGCATCACGTACGCCCCAGGCGGATGTGGAAAAGCGGCTTCGTGATAACGCAGTGTTTTGCATTGGCTGGGGGATGTTTGTCCACATGCTCGTTGCTCACAAAAATGCTCTTTTCTTGTTTGCCAACACTTGTCAAGGCGGACCATAGCGCCTCCAGTGGCGTAGGCTGAAATGAGGCTACGCGTCCGGACCGGCGGGAATACTCTGGCGTCCGTATTCGTCACAGCCGAGGCGCTCAAGTGATTTTCAGGAACACGCGGCTGGCGCCGTCGCCGTCTGGTCCGCATAGTGGCGATATTCACCCGCAGGTCTCCCGGAGCGAGCGTGTCTATCGAACCCCGTATTGGATTGCTGGTGGGGCGGGAATGGTCATTCCCCCCCGCCTTTCTCGACGCCGTCAATCGCCGCCAGAGCGGTGTGACCGCCGACTACATCAAACTCGACGCCACCCGGATGGGGCAGACCGTGCCCTATTCCCTCATCATTGACCGTATCAGCCACGAGGTGGGGTTCTACCGCACCTTCCTCAAGCATGCGACGCGGATGGGCGTCACCGTCGTCAACAACCCGTTCATGTGGGCGGCCGACGACAAGTTCTATGACGCCACACTGGCCATTCAGAATGGCGTGGCGCACCCCAAGACGATGGTCCTGCCCAATAAGGACTACATCCCGGGGATTTCCCACAGCGAATCGCTGCGGAACCTCGCCTATCCGCTCGACTGGAAAGGGGTGGCGGAGTACATCGGCTTTCCGTGCGTGCTCAAGGACGCGCACGGCGGGGGCTGGCGAGATGTGTACGTCTGTCAGACCATGGAGGAGCTGCTCCATCACTACAACAGCAGCGGGCTCCTCACCATGGTCGTGCAGGAGTTCATCAAGTGGGACGCCTACGTGCGCTGCATGGTCCTCGGCCGCGAAGAAGTGCTCCCCATGCCGTACGATCCGGGACAGCGCCGCTACATCCCTGACCCGGGGTACCTCGGGAAAGACCTCGAGGACCGCTGCATCCGCGATGCGCTCACCCTTTGCCGAGCCCTGGGCTACGACATGAACACCGTCGAGTTCGCGGTGAAGGATGGCATCCCCTATGCCATTGACTTCATGAACCCGGCGCCCGACATGGACATCAACTCCCTGACTCCCAGCTACTTCGATTGGGTCGTGGAGCACATGGCCGATCTGGCAATCAAGCTGGCGACGGCGCCGCGGAGCGTCCCGGCCGTAGGCGCCGGTGCAGGGCCGGTGATTTCCGCCCCGCCGGCCGGTCTCGGACAAACGATCATCACACCTGGTATCACGAAGTAGCGATGTCCACACACGCTGTCGCGCGGTACCATGACACGCTCGCGGAGGGCACGTTCGCGGCCGATTCGGCTGCTGTGTTGACACAGCAGCTTCGTGACCAAGGCCTGTTATTCGGCGAGCGACCGCTGTGCGGCGTCCTTCGGCCGCGGTTCCTGTCGTTGGCCGAGTACCGGCTTATCGGTCGAGCCTGCGCTCTGGTGGGGTCGGCGTTTGAGAAGGTACGGCAGGCGGCCATGGCCGACGCCGCGCTGCGGGCGCGGTTCGGGCTGACCAGCTGGGAAGAGCAGCTCATCCACGCCGATCCGGGCTTCCCGGTGAGTAGTCCCACCTCCCGACTCGACGCCTTCTATGTCCCGGGGGCGGGAGAGCAGGGGCTCAAGTTCACCGAGTACAACGCGGAAACCCCGGCCGGCGCCGCCTACAACGACGCGCTGTCACGGGCGTTCCTGGCGCTCCCCGGCATGCAGGCCTTTACCCGGGATCATGTGGTGCTCCCCATCCCTGCTGCGGCCGGTGTGGTCGATGCCCTCCTGCAGGCCTGGCAGGCCTGGCGCGGGACCCGCGAGGCACCGCAGGTGTGCATTTTGGACTGGAAGGAGGTGCCCACCTACAGCGAGTTCGTGCTCTTCGAGCGCGAATTCCAGGCTCGGGGCATCCCCGTGTTCATCGGCGATCCGCGTGATGCGGTGTACGAAAACGGTCGGCTGACCGTAGGCGGCCGGCCGGTCACGTTCATCTACAAGCGCGTCCTCATCGATGAGCTCGTCACCCGGCTCGGCGTCGAGAACGCCGTGTTTCACGCCGTGAGAGATCATGCGGTGTGTATGGTGAACCCATTACGCTGCAAGCTTTTGCATAAGAAGGCTTCACTTGCTGTCTTAAGTGATGAGCGCCAGGCCGACCTCTTCTCTGCCGAAGAGAATCGGGCCGTGCAGACCCACGTCCCGTGGACCCGTGTGGTGGAAGCGCGACACACGCACTATCGCGACAGTGCCGGTGTCGATCGTACCGTCGACCTCCTCCCCTTTATCGCCGAGCGGCGGGAGACGATGGTGCTCAAGCCCAACGACGAATACGGCGGCAAGGGCATCGTATTGGGCTGGACGGTGGACGACGCCACCTGGCAGGCCGCCATTCAGACAGCCCTTGGAGAGCCATATATCGTGCAGGAGCGGGTGGAGATCCCCAGTGAACCGTGGCCGGCCCTCGTGGACGGGGCGTTGCATATCGGGGATCGGATGCTGGATACGGCGCCGTTCCTTGCGAACGGCGCGGTCATGAACGGCTGCCTGACCCGCATTGCCACGGATCCGCTCCTCAACGTCACCGCGGGGGGAGGTTCGAACGTCCCCACCTTTCTCGTCGAGGCCCGCTGATGTCCACCGGTTCGTTGACGTACCGCCCCACGATCGGGCTCACCACCCAGACGCTGCACTCGATCGACGGCATTCCGCCGGCGCTGCCGAGTTCGTGGGTGATGAATCAGCGGTACTTCCACGCGGCCACCGAAGCTGGGGCCGTCCCCTGGATGATCCCGCTCTTCGATCAGGATATGGCGACGCTGCGCGCCATCTATGAACGGCTCGACGGGTTACTCATCCCGGGCGGGGTGGACATCAACCCCGGCGAATACGGCGAATCGGTACGCCCGGAGTGTGGGAATCTCGATCCGGCGCGCGACATCGTGGAGTTGCAATTGGTGCGCTGGGCGATCGCCGATGGCAAGCCGGTGCTAGGGCTCTGCCGCGGCCTGCAGATCATCAACGTGTCCCAGGGCGGGACCATGTGGCAGGACCTCGCCTCACAAAATCCTGCGTTCCACAAGCACGACTATTTCCCCACGGCGGGCTTCGAGCGCGACCATATCGCGCACGAGGTGAATGTCGTCCCCGGCACGCATCTATCACAAATTCTCGAATGCACACGGTGCCCGGTGAACAGCATGCATCACCAGGGCATCAAGACCATGGGCGCCAACCTCCAGGCATCGGCCACGGCCGACGATGGACTCATCGAGGCGATCGAGACCACCCAGGAAGGATTCTGCGTCGGCGTTCAGTGGCACCCCGAAGTGTTCGAAATGACCGACCCGTACACGAGCCACCTGTTCGGCGCCTTCATTGACGCCGCGATTCGCTGGTCCACTGCCCAGGCCGCGACAGCCACCGCTTGATCTGCGCCCGAACGGGCGCAGGGGGACGTAATGAAGGGACCGACCCTCACGGTTGGTATCGAGGAAGAGTACCAGATCATCGATCCGGTGACGCGTGACCTCTCCCCTGGGTTCGACGCCCTGGTCACGAGCGCCTTCGCCACCGAAGCCGATGTGAAGGCGGAGCTGCACCAGTGTCAGGTGGAGATCGGCACCAAGCCGTGCGCGTCCATCGCCGAGCTGCGAACGGAGCTGGTGAAGCTGCGGGGGCTCGTGATCAAGGCCGCCGGTGAGCACGGGCTCACCATCGCCTCGGCCGGTACGCACCCGTTCTCCAACTGGATGAACATGGAGATGACGCCGAAGGAGCGATACCTCGGCGTGAAGGCGGAGCTGCAGGATCTCGCGCACCGCCTGCTCATCTTCGGTACGCATGTGCATGTGGGCATTGAAGATCCGGAGTTCCGCATCGATTGCCTCAATGCGGCCCGGTACATTCTGCCTCACATTTTGTGCCTCTCCACATCCTCTCCGTTCTGGTTCGGGCGCAACACCGGGCTTCACTCATATAGAAGCATCATCTTCAAGAACTTCCCGCGGACCGGTGTCCCCCGCATCCTGAACGGGTGGGGCGATTACGCCGACCTCGTGGATACGCTCGTGAAGACGAAGTCCATCCCCGATGGCTCGAAGATCTGGTGGGATGTACGCCCGCATCATGTCTATCCCACGCTTGAATTCCGCGTGTGCGATGTGAACACGCGGGTCGACGAGGCGGTGTGTATCGCGGCCATGCTGCAGGCCGTGGTGGCGAAGATGTGGAAGCTCCGCCGGGACAACATGACGTTCCGGGTGTATGCCGCCGATCTCATCGAGGAGAACAAGTGGCGCGCCGTGCGCTACGGCCTCGGGGGGAAACTCATTGACTTCGGCAAAAAGGAGCAGCTGGCGGCGCCGGTGCTCATCCGCGAGCTGATTGAGTGGTTCCTCGACGACGTGCTCGACGAACTCGGCACCCGCAAGGAAGTCGAGTACGCCTTCCGGATCATGGAGGAAGGATCGAGCGCGCAGCGCCAGCTGGCGACCTACGCCCGTACGGGCGACCTGCGTGCCGTTGTGGACCAGCTCATCCGCGAGACCGCCGAAGGCGTGTGCGAGCCCACCCTCGGGCCCCCGCTTGAGAGCCAGGACCGTCCGGTAAAGGCGCTCGCTGCTGCGCGGCTCAAGCCGGAAGCGCATGCGGCCGTGCGGGGGCAGTCGATTCCGTAGTACGCCGGAACGGCGGAAGCTGGTAAGACGGAAGCTGGCAAGACGGAAGCTGCTCCAACGGGACATGCAAAAACGGGAGCTGCCACGGCCGGGCAGTTCCCGTTTTTGTAGCTTCCGTGCCACGAGCTTCCGTTCCACCAGCTTCCGTGGCGCTAGCTCCCGCCGTTACGGATCCCGCCCCAACTCCCGGAGATACCCCACCGCCATCTCCGCCATTCCGCTGCGCGTGTACACGTCTGCCCGCCGATCGGCGATCACCTGCGCGATGACCTCCGCCACCTCCTCCGCACTCTGCGAATTGGGGAGCGTATGTGAGTCCGGGCCCCCGTGGAGCGCGTTGCGACCGAATTCGGTGCGCACCACGCCGGGGCTCACGAGCGAGAACTGGATGTCGGGGTGCGTCTCCTGCACCTCGGCGCGCATGTTCGCGGTGAGCGCGTTGAGAAAGTGCTTCGAGGCGCTGTAGGCCGAGCGGAAGGTGGCCATGGGGACGCGTCCCAGCATGGACGACACATTGATCACATGGCCGCGGCCCACGAGGCGAAAGTGCGGGAGCACGGCCTGCATACCATACAAGGCGCTCTTCACGTTCACCTGCATCATGTCATCGATGTCAGCGTCGGTGAGCTGAGACGGGGCGCGGGTGATGCCGCGTCCCACGTTGTTCACCCAGATATCGAGACGGCTGAACCGGGAGAGCGTGGTCTCCACCACGTCTTCCACCTCACTCCGCACAGTCACATCGGCCGCCATGGTCACGATGTCGGGGCTACCCAACTGCCCGGCGAGGGCCCGTAGCGCCTCGGCGCGACGGGCGACGAGCACCAGGTGATGCGTGTGGGCGAGGCGGGTGGCGAGGGCTGCACCGATACCGCTCGAGGCTCCGGTGATGACCACGACCGGTCGGGAGGGAGGCGTGCTGGACATGCGCCCAAGATAGGGGGGCGCCGTTCCGCGCCGGCAGGGTGGGATAATTCCCGTAGTGGGACTGCGGTAAATACGAATGCAACCCCGCTCCCGGGGTAGGTAGCATCGGTTATGCCATACCCGACCACTTTCCAGACTCGTCCGGCCACGGCCGGCGTCTTTCGCACGTCGCGCTCGCGGGCCCATTTCCTCGCCGTCGTTCTCGCTGGTGCCGCCCTCCTTTCCGCCTGCGAGGGCGAGAGTGACCCGACCGGTCCCGGGACGCTGAACCGCGAGCCGGCCCTCAACGAGGTGGTGACCTCGCAGCCGCTCAACGCGAGCAGCAACGACACGCTCGTGTATTTCAGCTTCACCACCGGTGGGTTGGTCGCGCGCTCGGCGGATTGGGATCTGGCGTTGCGGCGTTACGAAGTACGGCTCGCCTCCCCAGCCAACGGCGCCTCGAAAACGGTCATGGGATTCACCCTGGCCAACAATCAGAACGCGGCGGCCGCCGAGGTGCTGGCCTTCACGCGGGCCAATACGCTGGCGGCGTTCGACGCGTTGCGTGATGCGCAGGTACCGGCGGACAGCCTCTTCACCACCGACCGGCTGGCCGCGAATCCGCAGGCGCATATTGTCCTCGGCGGTGTGCCCGTCGCGAACGCCGCGCAGTTCTGGAAGGTGCGTCTCGCCAATGGGCAGTTCGCGGTGTTCCGCAATGCCGTGATCGGATTCAACCGCGCGCGTGCAACGGACTCGGTCGTGTTCGAATCGAGACTGCAGACCGGCAATTCTCTCGGTGCCGTGCAGCGACTGGCGGTGGCCCCGGGCGGAGTCACGCGGGCCATCAGCTTCGCCACCAATTCAGTGGTCACGCCGAACGGCTGCAACTGGGACATGCAGTTCAACCCCGATCCCACCCAGCTTGCGATCACGGTGAATACCGCGTGCAACGTGGCGACCAATCCCGGTAGCGCATCGCCCACGTTCGCCGCGGTGACCGCCGCGAACGATGCCCCGCAGTACGCGCCGTTCCTCTCGCAGCTGCTTGGGCCCATTCCCAATTCCATCCTCGATACGAGGGCGCCGTTCCGCTACGACCTCACTGGTCAGCAGCGTCTGCACGCCGCCTTCAACACCTACTTCGCGAAGGTTGGCACGAGGGTCTGGAAGTTCCAGCTCATCGACTACTACAGCAACACGGGAGTTGCCGGCTATCCCACCGTGCGGTACGCTCGCATCCGTTGATGCGACTGCGCGCGCGCCATCTCAACGTATTCGCACTCACTGCCGGCATGACCTTCGTCATGCCGGCAGTCGGCGTAGCGCAACGCGCCCCGATCAGCGGGCAGGTTGTCTCACGGGCTGATGGCGCGCCGGTGGCGTCGGCGGAAGTCCGCCAGCTGTCGAGTGGGGAGCGAGTGCGCAGCGATGCCGACGGGCGATTCACGATCGGCGCGCGCACCGGAGATTCCGTATTGATCCGCGTGCTCGGCTATCGTGAGCGCCGACTTGCGGTCGATGGCGATGCATCGAAAAGTGCCTGGCGTGTGGTGCTCGAGCCGCTCGCCACAGTGTTGCCGGTGTATACCACGACGATGGGGCAGCGAGTCATTCGCGCCAACGAATCACCGCGCAGTGTGACCGTCGTGGATCGCAAGGAGATCGATGCCACGGCGGCCGTGTCGGCGAATCAATTGCTACGGCAGTTGCCGGGCATGCAGGAGCTGCCGGCGCCGCCGAGCAAGACGAGCATTTCCATTCGTGGCTTCGACGACTCGCGTGTGCTGGTCCTGGTGGATGGTGAGCCGGTGGCGGGGTCGCTTGTCGAGAGTCGGGACATCGGCCGCTTGAGCACGATCGCCACGGAACGCATCGAAGTGACGAAGGGGCCGAGTAGCGTGGAGTTCGGCAGCGATGCGCTGGGCGGTGTGATCAACATCGTGCAGGCCGCGCCCACGAAGACGCTGACCGTCGATGGCGTGGGGCGGCATGGCGAGTTGGGGCGACAGGAATCGTCGGTAGGGGTGAGCAATACCACCGGACGCGTGGGGTATCGCCTCAACGGTGGCTGGCGGCAGACCGATCGTCTTACCGGATACAATGCCGCCGGTTCGACGTTCAACCGCATCTTCGATCTGCGCGGCGATGTGCGCATGGCGCTCGGCCGTGAGTGGACGGCACGACTCGACGTCCAGGGCTCGCAGGAGCGGCAGCGGTTTCCGCTCGACGCGAACTTCAACGGATTCATCGACAACCGCGGCGGGCAGGGCTTCGCGGAGGCGCAGGGGCCGGCGATCGGCGGTCGCTTGCGCGTGCGCACGTTTCAACAGCGCTTCAGTTATCAGTACCGGCAATCGCGTGGCCTGCTCCCCATTCGTGGCTCGGCGGACTCGGTCGAGCAGCAGGAACGACAGGGACGCTATTTGATTGCGTACACGAAGGTGGCCGGGCGGCATGCGATCGATGTGGGGGTTCAGCATTCGCGCCGCACGCTCGTGGCACCCACCAAGGTAGACGGCGATAGCGCGCGAGAGCGCATCACCGAAGTCTTTGCGCGTGATTCATGGACCATCGGCGACGTGCTGTTCACGGCCGGCGCGCGCCATACTTCGAGCA
>NZ_JBIJAW010000339.1:0-3485 GCF_044345575.1 Gemmatimonas sp. | reverse complement strand
CGCCGGCGCGATGCACGCGCTGCAGCACAACTACACGCGCCTCGCCGAGGATCACGCGAGCGCCCGCTACCTCGGTCAGGTCGTCGACGGGGCCGGTGGGGCGACGGTCGTCACGGCTGACACGAACATCGTGATGATCGACTTGCCCAAGCCGCTCGCCGCCGAGGTCGTGGCCAAGGCGCTCGCGCTCGGCGTGCGCATCTCGGCGTGGCATCCGTCACGGGTACGTGCCGTCACGCATCTCGACGCTCCGGCTGGCGTGGTCGCCGATGCGGCGGCGCGGCTGCGGCAGGCACTGGAAACGGTGCTCGGGTAACTGCTCATCGGAGGCGCTGAGCAACGGAGGCACGGAGCTTCGACCCCGTAGTTCAATGTCCCGCTCCACCAGCTTCCGCTCCCCAAGCTTCCGCCGTTCGAGCTTCCGCAGTACCAATCAACCCGCCCCCAAGCTATACTACTACTGTCCCGGGTCCCGGAGGGCGGCATGCCGCCAAATCGGTCAGGACCCCGCAGGTAGCAGCCGTACGTGGATGTTGACGTCGCTTCGTCAGGCCCGGGGCACTGCGCGCAGGAGGATTCGCTCACGAGAGCGGACCTCCTGCGCGTTTTTTTTGCCAGCCGACGAGCCGACGGCATTTCCCACCGTTCGCCCCCCGCTCCCGCCACCCTTAGATTGCAGGCATGTCGCTCGCCCTCGCCCGCAAATACCGCCCGCGGAACTTCGCGACCGTGGCGGTCCAGTCGCACGTCGCCAACACCCTCAAGGGCGCCATCGCCCGTGGGCGTGTGGCGCACGGCTATCTGCTCTGCGGCCCCCGCGGAACGGGCAAGACGACACTCGCGCGTGTGCTGGCCATGGCGCTCAACTGCGAGCGCCGCGGCGAGCCAGAGTTGCAGGGCGAGCCATGCGGGCAGTGCGCGAGCTGCCAGCGCATCTGGAGCGGATCGGCATCGCTCGACGTGGTGGAGATCGACGCGGCGTCCAACGGTGGCGTGGCCGACGCGCGTGAGTTGCGCGAGCGCGCCATGTATGCCCCGTCGGGCGATGATCGCTACAAGGTCTACATCGTCGACGAAGCGCACATGCTCTCGCGCGATGCGTGGAATGCCTTGCTCAAGGTGCTCGAGGAACCGCCGCCACGCGTGGTGTTCGTGTTCGCCACGACTGAGGCGCAGAAGGTGCTCGGGACGGTCGTCTCCCGGCTTCAGCGCTTCGACCTCAAGCGTATCGGGCCGGCCGAGATTCGCGAGCGTCTTGCCGCGGTTCTCACCGAAGAAGGCGTGCGTTTCGAGGACGATGCCCTCGGCATGATCGCCCGCGCCGCCGATGGCGGCTTGCGTGATGCGCTGTCGCTCACCGACCAGGTGCTGTCGCTCGGCGAAACCGCCGAGGTGACGAGCGAACGCGTGACGGTGGCCTTGGGGCTCATCCCCGACGACGAGTACATCGCGCTCCTCGACGTGATTCTCGAACGGCGCGCGGCCGATATCTTCGGTCTGGTGCAGCGTCAGGCCGACGCCGGTGTCGACTTCACGCTCCTGCTCGCCGGTCTTGGCCGTCTGCTGCGCGCACTGCTCGCCGTCACCATGGGGGGCCAGCCGCCCGAGCTGTCGGATCGCGTGCGTATTGCGCTCGACGAGCGAAAGGGACGCGTCTCCACGGGCGATCTGGTGCGCATGCTGCACGCGTTGCTCGAGATCGAGCCCATGTACCGCAAGAGCGGCCAGCCGCAGCTCCTGCTCGAAACGCTGCTCGTGCGCTTCGCGCTGCTCGATCGGACGGTCGAACTGGAAGAGGTGCTGAAGGGCTTCGGGGCAGGGGGACACGAGGATCCCCCGCCGCGTCGGGTCGCGCACGAATCGCGCGTGGCGTCGGCGCATGCCTTGCCTCCCACGCCGCCACCGGCGGTGGCACCGGCGCTCCCGAACAGCGCGCCGATGTCAGCGCCGGCCGTGTTCACGCCGCCACCGCCGTCGCGCACCGCGACCCAGCAGGCCGCCGCCGAGGCCGCGGCGCAGCAGATTGCCGCCGCCTCGGCGCCCGCGTCGCGCGCCATTGCGCCGGAGCCGCGCCGTACCGGTGGGGGATCGCCCACGCTCGAGCAGGTCAAGGCGCAGTGGAGTCGGGTGGCGCAAACGCTGCGTACGAATGGGCGCGGAATGGTCGCCGAAGCGGTTCAGCGGCTCGTACCCATGCAGGTCTCGCCGGAAGGCGCGCTCACGCTCGGTTACGCGCCCGCCGACGATACGTTCGCCATGGCGGTCGATCGGGCTCGGGCCGACATGATCGCCGTGCTCCAGGACACCCTGCCCGGGCTCACCACGTTTACGCTCCACGTGAACGCCGGCGCCGCCCCCGCCAGCTCGGCGGCGGCCCGCCCCACGTCCAAGCGCCTCACCGCCCACGACGTGCAGCAGCAGCGCACCGAACAGATCGCCGCCAAGGATCCGCTGCTGGAAGCGGCGGTGCGGGTGCTGGATCTCGAACTGCTGGACTGATCGCAAGGCGGGAGGTTTCCTCCCCTGCCACAGAACTCTCTCCGATAAATCCGATGGACATCTTCAAGATGCTGGGCCAGTTCAAGGACATGCAGGCCCGCATGCAGGCCATGCAGGAAGAGCTTGGCCAGCGCACGTTCAGCGCGCTCGCAGGCGGCGGTATGGTCTCCGCCGATGTGGACGGCAAGATGCAGCTCAAGCGCATCCAGATCGATCCGTCCATCATGAACGACAAGGACATGGTGGAAGACCTCGTGGTCGTCGCCGTGGCCGAAGCGCAGAAGAAGGCCGCCGAAGCCATGCAGATGGAACTCAAGAAGGTCACGGGCGGCATCGACCTGCCGTTCAACCTCCCGTTCTGATCCGGTCGTAGCCGGAAGCGCCACGTGTCGGTCATCGACGAACTCACGAGCGAATTGGCGCGGTTGCCCGGCATCGGGCGCAAGACCGCGCTGCGCCTCACGTATCACCTGCTGCGGCAGCCGGCGGCACAGAGCCGACGGCTGGCGGAGGCACTGGTGTCGCTCACGGAGCGCGTCCGACAGTGCGACCGGTGCCATAACCTCACCGAGTCGCCGCTGTGCGGGCTGTGCGCCGATCCACGCCGCGACGGTGCCCTGCTCTGTGTGGTGGAAGAGGCCAGCGACATTGCGTCCATCGAGCGCGCCGGGGAGTTTCGCGGCCTCTATCACGTGCTGGGCGGCCGCCTGTCGCCCCTCGACGGGGTGGGGCCCGATGACCTCACCATCGGCTCGCTGTTGGCGCGCATCGAGCCTGAGGGGGTCCGCGAGGTCATTCTGGCGACCAACCCGTCGCTCGAGGGCGAAGCCACGGCGCTGTACGTGCAGCGCCAGCTGGCCGGACGTGAGGTAAAGGTCACCCGCATCGCGCGCGGCCTCCCGGTGGGAGGCGACCTCGAGTATGCCGATGGCGTCACCATCGCGCAGGCGCTCGCCGCGCGCCGGGAAATGCACTAGGCGGCAGGG
>NZ_JBIJAW010000338.1:0-3487 GCF_044345575.1 Gemmatimonas sp. | reverse complement strand
ACGAAGGTCATTCACATCTGCCACATCACCTACACCACCGGACAGATCTTCCCGGTGCAGCGTATTTGCGCCGAGGCGCGCCGGCGCGGCATCACGACCATCGTCGACGGTGGTCACAGCTTCGCGCATTTCCCCTTCTCCATCGCCGAGCTCGGGTGTGACGTGTACGGCTCGTCGTTGCACAAATGGCTGTGCGCACCGGTGGGGAACGGCGTGTTGTACGTGCGCAAGGAACTCATCCCGCGCATCTGGCCCCTGCTCGCGGCGCCCGCGACGCAGGACAGTGATATCCGCAAGTTCGAGGCGATCGGGACCTATCCGGTCGCGCTGCGCGTGGCGCTTAGCGATGCGGTGACGTTCCACCAGGAAATCGGGGGAGAGCGCAAGGCGGCGCGGCTCCGGCTACTTCGTAACCGATGGATGGACGCGGTGATGAACCTGCCCGGCGTGGAGCTGCTCACGCCGCGCGATCCCGCGCAGAGCTGCGCCCTTGGGGCAATGCGCCTGCGGGGGATGGGGGCGCAGGTGCTCACCGAGACGCTACAGAAGCGGTGGCGGATTCACGTGCGCCCGCGGTTCGTGGAGGGCGAGTTCGAGTGCATCCGCGTGACGCCCAACGTCTTCACGACGCTCGACGAGATCGACCTGTTCGCCGAGGCGATCGGGACGCTGGCGAAGGGGTAGGGCTCCGTGTCGGCCCCGACATGCTACCAGATGCGTACGATGTCGAACTGATCGAAGAGCGTTTCGTTCGAGACGAGCGCCATGTGTTCCGTGCGTGCCTGCGCGACGAGCATGCGGTCGAACGGATCGCGGTGATCGCTCATGAGTCCCCCGGCGACCATGGCGTGTTCGAGCGAAATCTCGAGTGGCGCGAATCCTTGCCGGTACACTTCGGCGGCGAAGTCCACCGCGAGCGGGCCGGCGCCCGGGAGTTTCCCCAGTCGGTGCTTCGTGGAGACTTCCCACGCGGACGCCGCGCTCACGAATATCTCGTTCGCGGGATCGGCGATCACGGTACGCGCACTCGCCGGGAGCCGTTCGTCACCGGCGAGCCACCAGAGCAGCGCGTGCGTGTCGAGAAGCACGCGCATGCTATGACTCCCAGGCGTCGAGTTCTGCGCGGGGGAGCGGTTCGAAGAACGCGTCGGTGACGTACACCTTGCCCGCCAGCGCTCCGAAGCAGCGCACCGGTACCGGCTGAGTCACCGGTACGAGCCGCACCACGGGCTCGCTCCCGCGGTGAATCACGACCTCTTCTCCAGCTTCCGCGTCGGCGATGAGGCGGGAGAGTGTGGTCTTGGCGGTATGGACGGTGACGTGCTTCATATGGATATGGCTAATTAGTTAGCTAATGCGCGTCAAGAGGAAAGCGCTAGCGGTAGTTGTGCCCCTTCACATGCTGTTCGCCGCCGCCAAGCTCGAGGGCGCGGAACTGTTTGGCCCGCACGTTCACCACGTGCTGTTCCACTTGCAGCGTGCCGCGGATGAGCAGCAGCGGGGTGGTGGAGATGAGCAGGGCGTGCTGCTCGAAGCGGTCGGGGGTGATGACGATGTTGATCATCCCCGTTTCGTCTTCGAGGGTGAGGAATACGAAGCCCTTGGCGGTGCCGGGGCGCTGCCGGCAGATCACGAGGCCGGCCACGGCGACCGGTTGTCCGTCCTTGCCGATCTCGTGCGCCTCGCGCGCAGTGAGCACGCCGTTGAGCGCGAGATGGGGCCGTACGTGCGCCATGGGATGCCCGGCGAGCGAGAGGCCGGTCATGCGGAAGTCGGCTTCGGTGAGCTCTAGCGGCGTATAGGCCGGGAGCGGCGCCTGCTGGGCGGCCGTGGGTTTGACGCGCGGCGCGAGGGGCAACTCAGGACCGCGCGTGGCGGCCATCACTTCCCACAGCGCCGCGCGACGCCGGCGCTCGGCGGGCTCGTGCGCGAACATGCTGTCGAAGGCGCCCGCTTCGGCGAGACAGCGCCATGAGGCCTTGTCGAGGGTCACGCGCTGTACGGCGTTCTCCACGCTGGTGAAGGGACCGTGCTGCAGCGCGGCTTCGAGGTTGCGGCGGGCGCGGGAGCCGAGGCCGCGGATGAGGCGGACGCCCAAGCGTACGGACACGTCGCGGTGGGGCGGGGGAGTTTTCAGCTCTCGGTTGTCAGCTGTCGGTTGCTCCCTGTTGCGCCCCCATCTTACGGTGCCGTCGTTCGCGTACAGGGTGCGGCCATCCGACAACTCGAGGCTGTGATCCCACACGCTTCTGGTGAGATCGATGGGCAGCACCTTCACGCCGTGCCGTTTGGCATCCTCGATGAGGGTACCGGGCGAATAGAAACCCATGGGCTGCGCGTTGAGAATGGCGCACAGATACTCGGGGGCGTAGTAGTGCCGCAGCCACGCGGTGGCGTACACGATGAGCGCGAAGCTCGCGGCATGACTCTCGGGGAAACCGTAATCCGCGAAGGCATTGATCTGGTTGTAAATGCGCCGCGCGGTTTCCTCGGGAATGCCGTTGCGCTGCATGCCGGCAATGAGCTCTTCGCAAATGGCGGCCATGCGCTCGCGTGAACGCTTGTGCCCCATGGCGCGGCGCAGCTGATCGGCTTGCCCCGGTGTGAAGCCGGCGGCGGCGATGGCCACCTGCATCCCCTGCTCCTGAAAGAGCGGTACACCGAGCGTGCGCCGCAGTACGTGCTCCACACTGGGGTGCGGATAGGTGATGGGCTCGAGTCCCGCGCGCCGCCGCAGGTACGGATGCACCATCTCCCCCTGAATGGGGCCGGGGCGAATGAGCGCCACCTCCACCACGAGATCGTAGAAGCAGCGCGGCTTGAGGCGTGGCAACGTGTTCATCTGCGCGCGGCTTTCGATCTGGAACACGCCCACGGTATCGGCGCGGCACATCACGTCGTACACGGCGGCGTCGCTCATGTCGAGCTGCCCGAGATCCACGGTCACATCACGCGTGTGCCGGATGTACAGCAGACAATCCTGCACTACGGTGAGCATGCCGAGGCCGAGCAGATCGATCTTCACGAGCCCCACCGGGTCGAGATCGTCCTTCTCCCACTGCACCACGGTGCGTCCGGGCATGGACGCGGGTTCGAGTGGCACCACGCTGCCGAGCGGTTCCTCGGTGAGAATGAACCCGCCCACGTGAATGGAGCGATGGCGCGGCAGCTGATGCAGGCCGTTCACCACGTGCGCGAGCTGGCGCACGCGGGGGTCGTTGGGGTCGAGCCCCGCGCGTTGCAGCAGCTCGCGCCCACTCGCGCCGTCGCGCGAGGCGGTGGTGCGATTGCGTCCCTCCACGAACTCGGCGTGGGTCTCGCGTTCTCCGCGCTCGTCGCGTTCGGCGCCCTTGGCGAGTGGACCGAGATGTGCGCGTTCGTCGTTGGCCAGTTTTCGCTCGGCTTGCAGGTCGATGAGCTGGGGCCAAGTGGCGTCGCGTTCGGTGACGCCCTTTGGGGAACGCGTACTCACGGAGCTCGCCTTGGG
>NZ_JBIJAW010000337.1:0-3489 GCF_044345575.1 Gemmatimonas sp. | reverse complement strand
CCAGGCGGGCCGCCTGCGCCGCACGCGCGAGTTCCACGAAGCTGGACACGATCTCTCCTGGGGGTGGAGGGAATGACGACGCCGGCGTGGGCACGTCGGCGGACCATCGTCGTCTCGTACAATAGGGCGCCCAGCGTCCACGCGCCAACCCGAAGGCCCGGGCAGCCGATCCCGGCTCCCAGTCGGCGGCACCGGTCAGCAACTCTGACCCGTTGATCTGGGGGCGCTGGGCGCGGTGTGAAACCGCCGCATTCCAGATGCCGTTCGCTGTTGTGAGCCGCCTACATAACAGTGTTTCCGAAAAGTGAAAGCAAGTACCTGCTTGCATGCAAGCAGGTACTTGCTTATTCTCCACGCATGATCGACGACCACCGCCATCGCATTCTGCAGGCCGCCGCCCGCGTCTACGCCCAGCACGGGTGGCGCGGCGCGACGACCAAGCGCATCGCAGAAGAAGCCGGCGTGAACGAGGTGACCCTCTTCCGCCAGTTCGGCTCCAAGGAAGCGCTGCTCGAGCAGATGATCCGCGAGCTGGCTGCCGCCAAGGCCGACATGCGTCTCCCCGAGACACCGCACGACCCGGAGCGCGAGCTCGTGGCGTGGGCCTCGGCGCATCACCAGGACATGTGCGGGAAGCGCCCCCTCATCCGGCAGCTCATGTCGGACTTCGAGGAGCGTCCCGAACTCGTGCCGTGCGCGGTCGAGGGGCCACACAGCGCGATGTATCAGCTGCGTCGGTACACCGAGCAGCTGCGTACTGCGGGCTTCATCGCCCATCACGACGAGTTGCCCGCGGCCGAGATCGAAGCGGCGGTGTCCATGTTCTCCGGTGCGGTCTTCGCCGACGGCATGAACCGCGATGTCATGCCGGTGATGTTCACCCAGCCCGTGGAAGACACGCTGCGGGCCTATGTCCGGATCTTCCTGCGCGGCGTGCACGCGCTGCCGGTACCCGTTCCGCCCGACGCACCCGCGTCGGCGGCACCGACTCTTACATCCACTTCCGAATGACGGTCTTTCCACGTGCGCGCGGCCACCGCGCGGCACTTTCCATGATGGCCATCGGCCTCGTGTTCTGCGCGGCGGCACCGCTCGCTGCGCAGGGAACACCGCCTGTGCGCCCACTGTCGTTGGCCGATGCGCTGAAGCTCGCGGGCGGTGCCAGTGAGAACGTCGAACTCGCCAAGGCCGGCGCGCAGCGCGCGCGCGGCCAACAGCTCTCGGCGCGCTCCGCCCTGCTCCCGCAGGTGAACACCACGCTCAACTGGCAGAAGCAGCTCCAGAACCAGTTCGCGGCCATTGCCAGCCGCAGTGGTGGCACCGGAGCCGGTCCAGGCGGCGGCAGTGACACGTCGAGTGCCGCCGACAATCCCATCACGCGCATCTTCGCGTCGCAATACAACTTCAACTTCGGCCTCGGCGCGTCGCAGCCTTTGTTCACGGGTGGCCGCGTGACGGCTGGTTTGCGCAGCGCGAAGTACGCGCGGGAATCCGCGGAGCTCGGTATCACCAGCGCCGAGGCGCAGGTGCAGTTGGACGTGACGTCGGCGTATTACGACGCGCTGCTGGCGGAACGTCTGGCGGTGATCGCCGACTCGGCGTTCGTGCAGGCCGAGCGCACGCTGCGACAGGTGCAGCTCACCCGCAGCGTGGGCACGAGTTCGGAGTTCGAACTCATCCGCGCGCGCGTGACCCGTGATAACCAGCGCCCGCAGCTGCTCCAGGCGCGCACGGCACGCGAGACGGCCATGATCCGCCTGCGCCAGCTGCTCGACCTGCCGGCCAATCAGCTGTTGCAGCTCACCGATAGCATCGCCGAGGTACCGGTGGCCGCGGAGGCGCCGGGCGCCCCGGTCACGAGCGTCAATGTCGATCCGGCCACCGTGCTCGCGGCTGATGCGCGCGTGCAGGGTGAGGTCTCCCGCCTCGTGGCCGCCACCGACACGACCGTGCGCGCCCGAGCCGCGGTGAAGCAGGCGTCGTTCGGCGTGAACGTGGCCGAGCAGCAGCTGCGCGCCACCAAGGCGCTGCGCCTCCCGCAGATCAGCGCGACGACGAACTATCAGCGCCTCGCCTACCCGCAAAACATTCTGCCCACCAGCCTCAACGAATTCCTCCCCAACTGGACCGTCGGGGTCGGCCTCTCGTATCCGCTCTTCACCGGCGGCAACGTGCGCGGCCAGATCACCGCCGCCGAGGCGGGGGTGGTTGAGGCCCGTCAGCGGCTCAAGCTGGCGCAGGAAGGCGCGACGCTCGACGCCCGGTTGGCCGCCCTCCAGCTCACCGAGGCCGAAGCCAACTGGCAGGCGAGTGTCGGCACGGCGGAACAGGCGCAGCGGGCCTATACCATCGCCGAGGTGCGATTCCGCGAAGGGATCTCCACGCAGCTCGAGCTCTCGGAAACGCGCGTGCAGTTGCAACAGGCGCTCGCCAATCGCGCCCGCGCCGCGCGCGATCTGCAGGTGGCGCGCAAGCGCCTCGAACTCCTCCCGTATCTCCCGCTGTCCGCCGGTGGCCCCTCCGGCGCGGCGTCTTCCACGAACATGGGTACCTCGCGATGATCACCCCGCTGCGCCGTCCGGCGCCTTTCGCCCTCATCACCGCGTCGGCCGTGGTGCTGACCGCGCTCACGGCCTGTGGCAAGAAGGCCGACGCCCCTGCCGACAGCCAGTCGGTGACGCAGACCGTCGGCCCCGACAACATCGCCGTTGCCGTTGCCGACACGCTCAGCAGCGGCCCCGCCATCTCCGGGACCCTCGCGGCTGATCGTGAAGCGCGGCTCCGCGCCGAAGTGGCCGGCGCCGTACTGCAGACGTTCGTCGACGCCGGCCAACCGGTGAGTGAAGGCACCGTGCTCGCCCGCATTGACGATGCGGCGGTGCGCGATGCCGCCATGTCTGCCCGCTCGGCGGTCACGCAGGCCACGGTCGCGGCGCAGCAGGCGGAGAAGGAGCTGCAGCGCTCGCGCGCGCTCGCGGCGGCCGGCGCTATCGCCGATCGCGACGTCGAGGGGGCCGAGCGTGCCAACCTGGGCGCCCAGGCCGCGCTCGCCGATGCCAAGGCCCGCCTGTCGGCGGCCGAGAAGAACCTGCGCAACACGCAGGTCCGCGCCCCCTTCGCCGGCATCGTGGCCGAGAAGACGGTGAGCCCGGGCGATATCGTCGCACCGGGCGCGGCGATGTTCACCATCATCGATCCGCGCAGTCTGCGCGTGGAAGCATCGGTGCCCGCGGTGGCGTTGGGCGAGGTGCGCATCGGCGCGCCCGTCACGTTCACCGTGAATGGCGCGGATCGTGCGCTGCAGGGGCGCATCACGCGCATCGCGCCGATGGTGAACCCGCAGACGAAGCAGGTGGCCATTCAGGCCTCGGTGCCGAACAACGCCGGGGTGCTCGTGGCGGGCCTGTTCGTGGAAGGGCGCGTGGCGTCGCAGAAGCGCCTGGGCGTGCTCGTGCCCGAGCAGGCGGTCGATCAGACCGGCGGCGTGGG
>NZ_JBIJAW010000336.1:0-3505 GCF_044345575.1 Gemmatimonas sp. | reverse complement strand
TCTCGGTGGCCACGACGGTGGTGAGCGTGAACAGCTCCGCCCCTTCCATGTAGGGCTCGTAGGCGGCGGCCACCGGCCCCACGCCGTACACGCCGATCACGATGGTGGCGACCACGGTGAACCAGCGCACCGCGTGCTCGGTGTAGCGCGCGAGCAGCCAGTACACGAGGCCGGCCAGCACGGCACCGATCACGCTCGCCGCGATGGTCTCGGTATAGCCGATCGTCATGCGACCGTAGCGCAGGGCGGCGTAGTGCACGCCCACATTGGACATCGTGCTCCCCACGGCCGCCACCACGGTGGCGAGGGGGACTTTGCGCAGCACGACGCGATCGTCGGGATTGAACCAGAAGCTCATGGCGCCAACCTAACGGGGACGCCAAGCCGGTCGTTCCGAGCCGGTCGTTCCGAGCCCGTTGGGCGGGAACGACCGGCTGCTGGCTGCTTTAGGGCGCGGCCGGTGCCAGCTGGCTTTCGATGAACCGGGTCTGGAGGAGCGCGTCGTGCGACCGGCCGTGCGGGTCCTGTCGCGCGCGGATGGCGTTCACCATCTCTAGCGCCGACTGCGTGACCGGTGGGTGCTGGGCGTCGCTTTCGCCCAGCGGAGTCACCCGATCGCCCCACCGCACGAGCAGCGAGCCGAAGGTGAGCCCCCCGCCGAAGCCGGGCATGAGAATGAGGCTGCCGGGCTTCACGCGTCCTTCCCTGAGGGCGTCTACCAGGCTCACCGGCACCGTGGCGGCGCTCATGTTGCCGTACCGCTGCACGGTGAGCATCACGCGCTCCATGGGCACGCCGGCGTACTTGGCCACGGCCTCGATGATGCGCAGGTTGGCCTGGTGCGGCACCACGAGGTCGATGTCGTCGGCGGTCACCCCCGCCGCCTGCATCACCCGCCCGCAGGCGTCGCTCATGCCGTGCACGGCGCGCTTGAAGATCGCCTGCCCGTCGAAGTCCCAGAGGGTGTCGCCGTAATGCAGGTCGCCGTTCACGTACGAGCACCCCATGCCGCGGACGCGCAGCGTCTGGCGCGCTTCGGCGTCGCAGCCGAGGACCGTGCCGATCACGCCACTCGGCGTGTCGCTCGCCTGCAGCACCACCGCCGCCGCGCCGTCGCCGAAGAGCACGGCCACGTTGCGGTTGCTCCAGTCCATGAAGGGGCTGATGTACTCCACGCCGATCACCAGCGCGTTCTGCACCATGCCGCTCTGGATCATCGCCGTGGCGCTCGACAGCCCGTACAGGAAGCTCGTGCAGGCGGTGTTCACGTCCATGGCGGCCGCGCGTGTGGCGCCAAGCGCGAACTGTACGCCGGAGGCCGAGTTGGGCACCTGCTCATCGGGGGAGCAGCTGCCGTACACGATGAGCTCGAGCGCGCTCGCGTCGAGCCCCGCGCAGGCCAGGGCACGTCGGCTCGCCAGCGTGGCCATGTCGATGGCGCTCACGTGCGAGATGCGGCGCTCCTTCATGCCGGTGCGCTGGAGGATCCACTCGTCCGACGTCTCGAGGAACGTGGACAGGTCGTCGTTGGTGAGGACGGCGGAGGGGAGGCCTTCGCCCCAGCCGGTGATGGCGGCGTAGCGGGTCACGGATAGAGTCGCCGGAAGGTGAGGCACCCCAGCGGGGAGACGACGGGGGGCGTGCGGGAACGCTACGGGCGGGGATCAACGGGGACAAGACGGGGGTAGGGTACCGGCGCGGCGGGGCCGCCTGTCCGTGTGCCGATCCCGGCGGCCGGTGTCGGGCGAAACTGCCGTCCCGATGGCCCCGTAGGAGACGCAGCGGTCCCTTTCCCCAATGACGAGGAGTCGTGGATGTTCAAGAAGTTCGCCGCCGAAGCACTTGGTCTTAGCGACATCGGCATCATCGTGTCCCCCAAGGACTACGACAAGGTCGACGCCGACGACTACCTGTTCCACGAGGACCAGGAGCGCATCTTCTTCCTCATCAAGAGCAAGAAGGACGAGTACTGCTTCACGAACTACGCGCTCATCCATGTGGACGGCGAGTCGGCGATCTCGAGCAAGCGGGTGATCAAGCGCTACGACTACGCGCAGTATCCCATCGCCCACGTGACCATCGAGACCGCGGGCACGATCGACCTCGACATCGAACTCAAGTTCCGCATCGGCGAGCATGTGTTCAGCATCGACGTGCGCAAGGATCACATCGAGCAGCTGAAGGACATCTACAAGGCGCTGCACACCATCGGGAAGCTGCAGCGACTCGACGAGCAGGGCCGCGCGCACGCGATGTCGGCGGCGTCGGTGCTGGGCTCGATGCTCAAGATCAACGGGGCCGTGGAGCCGGCCACCGTGGCCTCACACTATCGTACGGTGCTCGAGGAGCTCAACGACGCGGTGCTGCAGCGTCACCTGCGCAAGGACTTCAGCGCCGTCTTTGAGAAGTACATTCACGCCTAAGGGACACTGAACGCTGAAGACCGACAGCTGAAAGCTCCCCCGCAGGTCGCCGCGATCTGTCAGCGCAAAAACCGCCGCGCCACCTGCTCCAGCCGGTCGTCGCCCGCTTTCTCCGCTTCCTGCAGCATCACTTCGACGTACGGCTTGAGGCCGGGCTCGCCCCAGTAGTATCCGGTGGCGCGCTCGGCCAATTCCGTTTCCCCCACGCGTGCCGCTTCGAGCAGCGCCCGCGCGGCGATGCGGTCGTAGTCGGGATCAGTTTTTTCGGGGAGACCGTAATTGCGGCGCGGCTTCTCGCCCTCGGCGTCGTCCCGCAGAAATGCCATCGACATGGGGCCTCCGACAGTGGTGGAACCCTGAAAGCTAGCGGGTTCGAGCGACCGCTGGCAGCAGTTGGGTGCTCAGGCGTGTCGATTCGTCCCTCTTGCGGAGCACTCGGCGCGACTGAACGTTCGGCTGCAATCTCTGCAGTCCAATCCCGACGCCGTGATCAGTGCTGCGCACGTGAAATGCTAGTACAGGTAAGGATTTGGAAAGGGTGAGTGGGTGCGGCGGGCAGTCTGATTAGACTGCAGGAACATGCTGTCGAATCCCTGCTCTGCAGTGATCGCCTGCAGTCCAATACTCGTTAGATGCGCTTCCCAATCGAGAGAACTGAATGAGCGTCACCTCAGATCCCTTCCTTCGGCCCGCAGATCCGCGACCATTCCGAGAGCGCTGGTCGTTCTCCGAGGACCGCCAGCCGCTCGTCGCGCGTGCCAGTTCGGCGCTGCCGGCCCCGCGTCCGGCCGGCGCGCGAATCTTTGCGCGGGCGCTGGTGATCGGTGCCGCTGGGCTGCTGGCGCTGCGCGCGATTGGCGGATGGATCGCCGAACCGCTCGCGCCGGCGACCGCAGCGGCGCCCACGTGGAGTGTCGAGCTGTCCAGCACGTCGTCCAGTTCAGTCTTGGCGTTCGCCTACAGTCGCGAATCCGGCGCGCATCTGCTCCGCGTTCCCGGGCGCGTCGCGGAGCAAAATCGGCGCGTGATCCCCGCCAAGATCGCTGCCGGCGACCTGCATCTGATCTCGCTCGGCTGGGGCC
>NZ_JBIJAW010000335.1:0-3517 GCF_044345575.1 Gemmatimonas sp. | reverse complement strand
GGGGCGTCGCGGGCCGCGTTACTCGGCCAGCTCGTTGTCGAAGCCATCGCGACCGGGTCAGCGGGGATCGCAGCAGCGTGTCTGTTGCTGTACGCTACCGGGTTGCTCGATGCGCCAATCGCATACGCGTTCGGCAGTGTGGCATTGGCTGTCGCTGTGGCCCTGCCCCTCATGGTTGTGGGGATCCTCGTACCGGGCATTGGGGCGCTGCGTACCACTGCCATTGCGTCGCTCGAAGGTCGAGGTACGTGAGCGTGCGGTACTGGACTCGGGCAACGGCGCTCGTGCGACGCTCGCACGACGTAGGGCTTGCGCACGTCTGGCATGCGACCGACGTGCGGGGGTCGCTCAGCGGGCGGGAGTGGATCGCTATCGTGGCTGTGCTGTGTCTCGCTTTTACCACGGCCATGGCGGTGATGTTGCATGTCGGCGTGGCGACGCTCGACGCGGCGCTGCAGGAGGATCTTGGCGTTGATCGCCAGGAGATCGTGCTGGTGGAGACCGCGCCGGGGATATCGGCGAGCGAGGGCCGTGTGGCAGTGCAGACGCTTGATCGCGTGCTCGGGGCTGTTCGCCGTTCCCCGGTGATGCGGCGTGTGGCGATGCTGCGTGTACCACCGCGTGATCGACTTGTGGAAGTCCTCGGTGTATCGGCGCCGATATCACACCTGCAGAGCTCGGTGTTGCGTGAGGGGCGCTGGTTTAGCGCGCGCGAGGTGAATGACCGGCGACTTGTGGCAGTGCTGGGGGGCGCGCTGGTGGATTCGGTGTATCGGGGAGTAGCACCACGACGCCTGCGGCTCTCTCGTGTGGTGCTCGACGTGATCGGCGTGGCGGAATCCGGTACCATGGCGCCCGTGACGATCGATCGGTCGATCGTGATACCAGTGGGGGTCCTGGATCGATTGACGCTCGCGGACGGTGGGGCACCGGCACTGCTGGCTCAGGAACCCGAAAACCCGCGAATCGCCGGTCTCTATGAGGTTTGGCGGATGCTCGAACGTCGCGATCCCCGGTTTACCGGACGGCTTTCGATGGTGTCGTCGTCGCAGCGGCTCGGTGACGCCAGCCGGCTGTCGGCTGCACTGCAGAGAGGGGCCTCGGGGTTGTCGGCGGTGCTGGTCGCCGCATCGCTCGCCGCTGTGGCCGCATTGATGGTCACGATCGCGCGCGGCCATGCGCACAGTGTGGGGATCACGCGCGCGATGGGGGCGACCCGTGTGCAGGTGGTGATGCAGGGACTCCTTATTGGCACCATGGTGGGGGCGCTTGGAGTGTGCAGCGGGATCGCCGTGGGAGCTGTGTCGGCGCAGTTCCTGCCCATGCTGTTCGACCTTCCGGCCATTACGACCGACGCGCTGCTCAAGGCGGTGGCCACGGCCGGTGCGCTGCCGTTGATGACCGCCGCCGCCGCGAGTGTGGCGTGTTTCGTTCGCCTGAGTGCGCGCGCGCCCGCCGAACTGTTGGCGTAGAGCGGTGTACGCCGGTTATATCAAGAGAGAGTGAGAATGCCGCACGTATTCCAATCATCCCGCTGAATATGCACATCGAATTCTCCGGCGCCGCGCGCGAAGTCACTGGCTCCTGCCATATCCTGCGCGTGGGCAGCGGTACGCACCAGCGTACGGTGTTGCTCGATTGCGGCATGTTTCAGGGGAGGCGCAGCGAGTCGCGCGCGAAGAATGCGAAGCTGCCGGTGCCGGTCGACGAGATCGATGCGGTTATTCTGAGCCACGCCCATATCGACCACGCCGGCCGTTTGCCGTATCTCGCGGCGAAGGGTTACACGGGTACCATCTGGTGCACGCCCGCCACGCGCGATCTCTGCGCCATCATGCTCGCCGACTCGGCGCATATCCAGGAAAAGGACGCGGAGTTCCTGGCGCGGCACCGCAGCGAAATCATCGAGCCGCTGTATCGCGTGGAAGACGCGACGCGCACGCTCGAACTCATGGTGGGGATGCCACTGAACAAGTGGTTCGACGTGACCGACGGGGTCCGTGCGATGTTCACCGAAGCTGGGCACATCCTTGGCAGTGCCTCCATCACGCTGGAGGTTCGTGAAGGCACGGAGTTCCGCCGTGTGGTGTTCTCAGGAGACGTGGGGCGGTGCAATCTGCCCATCATTCGCGATCCGCAGCCACCTGAGTCGGGCGCTGACGTGATTCTGTGCGAGAGCACTTACGGCAATCGTGATCACGAGTCGGTGGAGGGCGCCCGCGAACAGCTCGCGGCGGTGGTGCGGGAGACTGCCGCGCGCGGGGGTCGAGTGCTCATCCCGGCGTTTGCCGTGGGGCGCACGCAGGAGCTGGTGTACGACCTGCACGCGCTGCGGAGAGATGGGAGGATTCCGGACATCCCCATCTTCATCGATTCGCCACTCGCTACCGACGCTACGGCCGTGTTCGCGATGCACCCGGAAGCGTACGATCACAACGAGGAGCTGGTGCGTCAGGCGCCCAACCTCTTCGACTTCCCCATGGTGAAGTTCACGCGTGACGTGAGTGAGTCGAAGCGACTCAACACCCTGCACGGGCCCATGATCGTGATTGCGGCGTCGGGCATGGCTGAATCGGGGCGCATTCTGCACCACCTGCGCTATGGGGCGACCGATTCGCGGAACACGATTCTCGTCGTGGGCTTCATGGCCGAGCATACGCTGGGCCGGCGCATCGTGGAGCAACGGTCGGTGCTGCGTATCTTTGGGGAAGAGGTGCCACTGCAGGCGCAGGTGGAGGTCCTCAACGGGTACAGCGCGCACGCCGATCGTACCGAGCTACTCGCCTGGTTGCGCTCGGTGCGCGAGCATGGTGTGGCCGATGGGCGGGCGCGGCCGCACGTGTATCTGGTGCACGGCGAACGTGAGGCGCAGGACGCATTCGCCGCGCAGTTGCGTAGCGACGGATTCGATGTGTCCATTCCGTCACCGGGCGACGTGGTTTCGTTCTGAGCGGACACCAGCTGCGCGTCATGTCGCACCCGGCCGGGTGTTTGCGGAACGCCGACGTGTGCGCCGTGCTGCCGCCGGACGGTCCGTTGGCGTAGTTTGGCCTTGTCTATGGTACGTCCGGTTTCGAAGACCCCCCGCCCGAAGTTCGCTCGATTCGTCACCCGTGCGCTGACCGTGTTGGTGGCGGCGTGGTTCGTGACGTTGCTGTGCATTGCCGGGTGGTCGCGTCGATCGGCGGCGGAAACGGCGGATGCCATCGTGGTGCTGGGTGCGGCGCAATACGGCGGACGTCCATCGCCGGTGCTGAGGTCGCGTCTCGACCATGCCCTGGGGCTGTACAAGTCGCAGCGTGCGCCGCGGGTGGTGCTGACCGGTGGGCGTCGGCCGGGCGATCTGATCAGTGAAGCGGCCGCCGGTCGCCGGTATCTGGTACGCCGCGGCGTTCCCAATGACGTCATGATGCTCGAACCGGAGGGCCGCACGTCGTTCGCGTCCATTGTCGGTGCGGCGCAGCTGTTGCAGGCGCGGCGGGATTCTCTGGCCGGCCGCAAGGTCGACCCGGCTACG
>NZ_JBIJAW010000334.1:0-3520 GCF_044345575.1 Gemmatimonas sp. | reverse complement strand
CGCGGCGTCCTTCACCTGGCCCACGATCTTGCCCTTGCGGATCTCGTAGCAGAGCTGGGCGCCGAACTGTGCGTTGTATCGCTGCTGATCAATCGAGTAGCTGGCGCGGCCGATCATCGCGATGCCCTTGTCGGTGGCGGCGATGAGATCGTCCCAGCCGAGGTCCTTGTCGCCGGGCTGCAGCGACACGTTGGGCATGCGGAGGAAGGCCACGTCGGCCCAGCTCTGGGCATACGAGCAGCCGTGTGAGCGCACGGGCTTGCCGGTCTTCGCATAGTACTCGCGCAACCACGGCGCCTGCTCGCGGTTGGTCTGGTAGTCCACGAAGATGCCGTCCTTGATGATGGGGAAGTCGTCGGGCACCACCCCGTCGTCGTCGTAGCCGATGGTGGCCAGCGCGCCGGGTTCGCTGCGATTGCCGATGACCTGCATGATCGGCGAGCCGAACTTGAGCGAGCCGAGCACCTTCTCCGGCGGCGCCACGAAGGAGGTGCCGGCGTAGTTGGCTTCGTAGCCCATCGCGCGATCGAGCTCGGTGGCGTGTGCCACGGACTCGTGAATCGTGAGGAACAGCTGCGACGGATGGAGAATGAGATCGTAGCGCCCCGGTTCCACCGGCTTGGCGGTGAGCTTCTCGGCGGCTTCACCGGCCCACACCTTGGCGTTGTTCACGATGTCGGCTTCGAGCACGTACTCCCAGCCGCGACCGGCGGGCTGTACCACCTCGGGACCACGCACGGCGGTGCCGCTTCGGTCAGGCGCTACGGCCGTGCAGCTCATCGTGACCCAGCTGCGCACGTAATCCTGCGTGGTGACCGTACCGTCGGTGTTGGCGTAGTTGCGCTCTTCCTTCACGAACGACAACCCGCTGTTCACGAAGCGCACTGTCGGCACGGTGAGTGCGGCGGCGTTGGCGCGCAGCAGCAGGTCGGCCTTCTCTTCGATAGGGATGGTGAACGGATCGATCGTGTACGCTGAGCGCCACGTCTTGTCCACCTGCGCGGGGGCCGGGGCGAGCTCCACGCGGCGGTCGCGCGCGAGGCGGTTGGCCTTGGCGATGGCCACGGCTTCCTGCGCCGCGAGCCCCACGCCGGTCTTGCTCAGCTCCTGTGTGGCGGCAAAGCCCCAGCAGCCGTCGACCAGCACGCGCACGCCGCACCCCATCGTGTCCACATCCACGACGTCGGTGACCTGCTTCTCGCGCGTCTGCACGCTGTTGTTGCGGTTGCGCGAAATGCGCACGTCGGCCCACGACGCGCCGGCGCGCTTGGCGGCGTCGAGCGCCTCCATCATGAGCTCGCGCGTGGCCGCGTCGGTGTAGAGCGCCGGGAGGCGCGGCGGGGCAGGAAGGCCCTTTGCGGGGACCGCCTCGAGGAGGCGGGGACCGACGGCCAGGGCGCCAAGCGCAGCGCCGCCGGTGGCGAGGAAATCACGGCGGGAAGTCATGCCCAATACTATGCCGTGGGGCGCGGGAGCGTTGACAAAACCGACAGCTGAAGGCTCACGACTGAAAGCTCTCCTGGAGATCGCGGGACCTTCGAGGGGAGCTTTCGGCTGTCAGCTTTCGGTTCTCAGTCGTACAAGCTGCCACCCGCCTTACTCCAAATGCGCCCTGTCGAACGCGAGGACCTTCCCGGACGATTCTTCGGCGGTCACAGCTCCAGCCGCATCCTCTCACACGGAATCACGACCCCATCCGACAGCAACACCTCGACCTTCTCCACCGTTTCGAACCCCAGCGTGCGATAGAGCGGCACGCCAGGCAGGGTGCCCATCAGTTCGAGCGCACGAAACCCCGCCGTGCGCGCTTCGGCGGCGCAATGCTCGTACATCCGTCGCGCGAGGCCACGGCGCGCGTAGTCCGGATGCACGAAGAACGCACGAATGCGCGCCGCCACGGTGGCCGGATCGACCGGAGCATCAGTGGCCTGCTGATCGGCCTTGTGCTGATCGCCGCCGAAGAGCGTCTGGCGCCGGCTCCACCCGCCGCACGCGGCGCGCACGTCGTCCACTTCGATCACGAAGTACGTGCCGTCGTCCACCAGGCGAGTGTCCACCCCGAACATGTGCCGCAGTGAGCTGTCGATCTGCTGCGGAGTGTAGAAGCCCGGGGCGAGGCGGCGCACGCTCGCGTCAATGAGCGCATTGAGGGGGGCGATGTCGTCTGGCGTGGCACGCCGCAACACGACGCGCTCCTCGGTCACGCGCATGCGACGTTACGCCCCGATCGCGCGGGCGAGAATCGCCGGGTCGATGTTGCCGCCGGTGGTCACCACGAGCGTCGTGCGGTCGCGGGTCTCGAGCTTTCCACTGAGCAGCGCGGCCAATGCGGCCGCACCGCCGGGCTCGACGACCAGCTTGAGTTCGCGTACGGCAAAGGCGATCGCGGCGAGGACTTCGTCGTCCGTGACCCGCAGCCCCTTACCTACACGCGGCTGGTTGATGCCGAACGTGAATTCGCCGGGGATATCGGTGACGATCGCGTCGCAGATGGACCGCTTGCCGGGCTCGTTGGCCACGCGATGCCCCAGCTCCAGCGACCGCGCGGTGTCATCGAATTCCGCCGGTTCGCACGGGTGCACCACGGTGCCGGACGAGATCGCCTCGGCGGCCAGCGCGCAGCCCGCCGTAAGGCCACCGCCGCCGCAGCAGACCAGGAACGCGTCGGGGGTGTGCCCCAGCGCCTGTGCCTGCTCGAGCGCCTCGAGGGCGAGCGTGCCCTGACCAGCCACGATGTGGGGATCCTCGAAGGGCGGCACCACGATGGAACCGCGTTCGGCCGCGATCGCGCCGCCGATGGCCACGCGATCCTCGGAGTAGCGGTCGTAGAGCACCACTTCGGCCCCAAACGCGCGCGTCCGCTCGATCTTGAGCGCCGGGGCATCCTTCGGCATCACGATCACCGACCGCATACCGAGGAGCGTCGCGCTATAGGCCACGGCCTGAGCGTGATTCCCGGAGCTGTAGGCCACCACGCCGCGGGTGCGCTCGTCGTCGCTGAGCTGCAACAGGCGATTCAGCGCGCCGCGGAGCTTGAACGACCCGGTGTGCTGCAGCACCTCGGCTTTGAGCAGGACCGTGCCACCCGCTACGGCGTCGAGCGCCGGCGAACGGAGCAGGGGCGTGACCGCGGCGTGCGGCGCGATGCGCGCCTTGGCGGCGCGGATATCAGCGATCGAGGGAGCGACGAGGGCAGTAGGCATACGGGAAACATACGGCGCCTTCGGCGCCGCGGAACAGCGAAAAGGGTAAGGAGTTGCCACCTAACCGCCCCGCGCAGACAGTCACCCCCCTTACGCAGTGCAGCTCGGAGGCAACTCATAACTCCTTACGCGTCACCGCGCCGCCGCAGGCGGCGCCACAGCAATCGGTTGAGCCGCGCCGTATACCTCCGATGCCCCTTTCTCGTCTCATTCTGGCCGCCGCCGTCGGCTTGTTCGTGTTCGCCGCCCCCGGCCGCGCCCAGCGCGCCCTGCAGATCAACGGCGTGGAACACCGTGCGTACCGTACGTCGCGCAAC
>NZ_JBIJAW010000333.1:0-3538 GCF_044345575.1 Gemmatimonas sp. | reverse complement strand
TTGCCGGTGTCTCCGCGCTCGGGGCGAGCGTCGGCAGCTTCGCCGGGATCTACGCCAATGGTGGCATCTGGGACGCCCTCATCAACGGACGCCAGAGCAAGTCCATCGGACATGTGGCGCTGGCGGGCGGCAAACTGGTGGAGCTGCAGCGAAAGCATGCGCGCATGAGCGTGCTCGAACGATCGGCGCATTCCGACGAACTCCGACTGCGACTCGAGAGCGTAGAGGGCACACACCTACTCGTCGGTGAAGACGCGATGCGGGCCGCACAGCGACTCATGCCGACCGTGAACCGATTCGGGGGCTCTCGAGCGAAGGTGCAGGAGGCGGTGCAACTGCTCGATCAGGCGGGCGATCCAATGCGCGTATGGACGAGTGTGCAGCAGCGCAGCGGATGGCAGCCGGGCGATGATCGTTGGGGGGTGCCGGCGAAAACCTGGCACTCCGACAAACGCTCGATGGTGCGAAAGATCCCCGGCGCCCTCCACACGCTCGACGTCCGCGACCGCCTCGCCCTCGAAATGGCGCTGCACGAGGAAACCGAACGCCGCGCCATGGAAGGCGAACTGCAATTGCTCGAGCAGGCGTGGCGTGAGGCCGAGGAGATCGCGAAGATCGCCGATGCGATGTTCACGCCGGCGCAGATCGAATCCCGCATCGAAGCGCTGCGCGGGAGAGGCGACAGCTAGCCCCGCACCACACTTCGCAGCAACGCCCGCACCGGCGCCGCATCCGCGCCATGCACCGACAGTGGCGGCGCAAGCAACTCGTACGCGCCAGGCGCCACATCACGCAGGTCGAGATTCTCGAGCACGAACGCGTTCTGCCCCAGCAATGCATGATGTACGTCGAGCGTCTTCGACTCGCGGCGATCCACGCTCGGTGCATCCACGCCCCACAGGCGCAGCCCCTGATTGCTCAGCCACTCCGCGGCATCGCGCGTGAGGCACGGCCAGTCGGCGGGGAAGGTGCCTGCGGCCACCGAATAGCCGGTGCGTAGTAGCACACGCAGCGGCACGATGCCGCCGAGCAAGTCGATGACATGCATTACGTCGAGGTCCTGCGACACCGGCCAGTCGGCGGGCAGCGCCACCACGCGCGCCGGTCCCACGAACGCCTCGAGCTCCAGCGCTTCCGAGGCGGGCCACGCCGAGTGCACGTGCAGCGGCGCATCGGCGTGGGTGCCCACGTGAAAGCTCGTGGTGACGGCGGCGAGATTCACACTGTCGCCACTCTCGCGTCGGCAGGTCCACCCGCAATGAAACGGCTGGTCACCGGGCCACTCGGGGGTGGCGGCCCCCATGGGCACGGAAATGTCGAGGAGCTGCTGATTGCGAAGAGACATGGGCAACAATCTACCGAGAAGCCGAGGACATGAATCGGCTAGGGGGCGGCCCGTCGAACGAGAAAGCGCACATCGCCGACCGTGACCCGCTCCCGTTCACCGTCCACCTCGCGTACGCCGCCTCCCCGTCGCAACTCACCAACGGCATCGGCCACCACCTGCAGGCGGGCAGGGGATGCCGATACCGTATTGTGCGCCGGTAGCACCCGGCGCAGCGACGGCGCGAGGGCGGCCAATCGCTGCATGGTCTGCTCGTACGCGCCGATGTCCGTCTCGGCGGCGAAGAACCACAGCGTCGACTCGTAGAAGGTATCGCCGGTGAAGAGCAGGCCATTGGCGCGGTCGAGCAGGACGATGGCATCGGGCGTGTGCCCCGGCGCCGCCACGATCTCCAAGGTCCGTCCACCAACGGCCAGCGTATCGCCGAGCTTCACGCGTCGCGTCACCTGCCACGGCTGCGAACGAAACGCTGCCGTATCGGCACCGCTCGGCGCCGCGCCGCAGAACGCCGTGGGCGCTACCTCATCCGCGATGCGCTCGTGTGGCTTGCCCGCCTCGTTGGCACGCGTGAACGGTGTGTCGAGCGCGAGCACCTGGTCGAACTCGTGATTGGCCCCCACGTGATCGAAGTGCGAGTGCGAATTGAGCACGCGCACCGGCAACGCGGTTAGCGCCTTCACCACGGGCGCCAGCGGAACCAATCCGATGCCGCTGTCGAAGAGCACCGCGCTCGAGTCGCCCACGATGAGATACGAAATCGCCTCCTGGAACTGTCGCGGTTCCGTGATGGCGAAGACGCCGGGCTCCACCTGGTATACCTCGTGCCACGCGCTCGGGACATCCACGCGAGCAAAGCCGCGGTTCTCCACGCGCGGCAGCTTGTCGCACCATGTGCCGGTCGCCGCCGACGTCGCAGGCGTCTCACCGCCCGGCTCCGGACGCGGGGCGCTGCAGGCGACACACCACCACGCGGCCGCTGCGACCAATACGCGATGTCGCATCACGCGATCAGAACGTGGACACGCCAAGCGACGTGACATCGGCCACTTCCATCGTCTCGTCGGTGAAGAACGGCTCGCCGTACTGCTGGCGGATGAGCGACCCGTAGTGGGCCGCGTGATGCCGTACGATGTCGTACAGCGGCTCGCCATTGGGGTACACTTCGCCGGCCTGCGTGAGCCCGTCGAACTGTGAGCCGTACACCTTGATCGCGGCGAGCTTGCGCTCGAACTGCGCCGTGATGTCCACCACGAACGTGGGCTTGGTGTAGTCTTCCCGATAGGCGATCACATGCAGCAGCTTGAGCGGCCGGAACGCCTCGTGCTCGCCCGGCGCATACTTGCGAAGCCCCGCCAGAAAGCACGCATCGCGAACGAGCTCTGTCGTGCGACGATGATCCGGGTGTCGCCCACGCGGCGCCGGCGCAATCACCACCCGCGGCCGCAGCTTGCGGATCATCTGTACCAGCTTGGCGCGCGTGGCGTCGTCGTTCGTGATGCCCGCATCGGGCAACCCGAGATTTTCTCGCACATGCACGCCCATCAGCGCACGCGCCGTTTCCGCTTCCTGCGCCCGCAATTCGGCCGACCCACGCGTGCCCATCTCCCCCTGCGTGAGATCGAGAATGCCGACACGCTTACCGTCATCGACGGCCTTGATGAGCGTGCCCCCGCAGGTGAGCTCCACATCGTCGCGATGGGGACCGACAGCCAGAAGATCCAGATTCATACCGAAGCTTCGCGCGATACGGCGGCGTGCGCCAGTCGGCGAGCGCCGGAAGCTCGTGGGACGGAAGCTCGTGGGACGGAAGCTGAAGAAACGGAAGCGAAGGGCACGGAATATGGAACCACGAGAAACGCCCCACGCGAAGCGACAACGGGAACCACGCGATCGCGCAGTTCCCGTTGTTGCATATCCCGTAGCACAAGCTCCCGTAGCACAAGCTCCCGCAGCACAAGCTCCCGCAGCACAAGCTCCCGTAGCACCAGCTTCCGCAGTCCCGCTGTTCCTACGACCCCGCCCGAGCCAGGTACGCCGCCACCCGCTCCGCCACCTGCTGTCCGCTGGCGATGCAGTCGCCCACGCTCACGCCGTTGCGGTAGTTGCCGGCGAGGTAGAGCCCCGGGTTCTGCTGCTCGGTGGCATCGGCGGCATCCTTCACGGCCTGATAGCCCACCGTGTACTGCGGAATCG
>NZ_JBIJAW010000332.1:0-3558 GCF_044345575.1 Gemmatimonas sp. | reverse complement strand
GACGCCGCGGTGATCGCGGTGCTGGCTGGTGATGATGTAGATGCTCTCGCGTCGCGCGTGCGCGACGCGCTTGCCGCGCAGGTTGCCGTGGCGCCGCGCGCCGAGGTGGTGGTGCAGTCGCTGCGTGAACGTGGTGCGATCGTCACCGTCCCGATGTTGAGCGACGCGATTGTCTTCACCAACGAGTGGGCGGCCGAACACCTGCTGCTGGTGGTGCGGGACGATGTGCGTGACAGCACACTCGCCGCGCTGCGCAGTGCCGGCACCATTTTCGTGGGTGCCTCCAGCAGCGTGGCCTACGGCGACTACATGACGGGCGCCAATCATGTGCTCCCCACCGCGGGCGCCGGCCGCAGCTACTCGGGGCTCAGCACCCTCGACTTCGTGCGTTGGACCACGTGGCAGGAAGTCACCCCCGCGGCTGCCGCCTCTCTCAGTGAAGATGTGGGCCGTTTCGCCGACGCCGAGGGGCTGCCGGCGCACGCGGCCGCCGCGCGCGCATGGGGGGCCCGGTCATGACCGACCGTCTCGCCTTCGCTCGCGCTTTATATGATGCGGTACCGCTGTACGACCCCAAGCGTGCGCCGGTGGAGCTCGATCTCACCGACAACACCAATCTGTGGGGGCTGCCGCCCACAGCCGAGCGCACACTGCGTGAACTCGCCGTGTCGCGCATCACGCGCTATCCGTCGCTGTACGCGGCGGAGCTCAAGGAAGCGCTCGCGCAGTTCGTGGGCGCCACGCCGGAGTGCATCGTAACCGGCTGCGGCTCCGACGACATTCTCGACAGTGCCATGCGCGCGTTCGGTGAACCCGGCAGCGTGGTGGCCAGCAGTGAGCCAAGCTTCGCGATGATTCCCATCTTCGCGCAGATGAACGGGCTGCAGTACGTGGGCGTCCCCGAGTTGCCCGATCACCAGCCCGATCTCGACGCGCTACTCGCGGCCAACCCGCGCATTCTGTATCTCTGCTCGCCCAACAACCCCACCGGCGCCGTGCTGAAGCGTGAAACGCTGGAACGCGCGGTGCGCGAAGCGCCTGGGGTCGTGTTCGTGGATGAAGCGTACGCCGAGTTCAGTGGCGTATCGGCGGTGGACCTCGCGATGCGCGTGGACAACCTGCTCGTCATCCGCACCATGTCGAAGGCGTTCGGCCTCGCCGGGCTGCGCGTGGGCTACGGCATTGGGGCCACGCCGCTCGTGCGCGACGTGGAGAAGTCGCGCGGGCCGTACAAGCTCAACTCCGTGGCCGAACAGATGGCGCTCGCCGCCTTGCGCCACGACATGCAGTGGGTGCACGAGCACGTGACGCTGGCGGTGACGAACCGCGAGCGCCTTGCCGCGGCGTTGCGTGATCGTGGCTACACGCCGCTCGAGTCGCACGCCAACTACGTGTGCGTGCCGGTCGCGCGCGCAGTCGAGGTGGGGCAGGCCTTGCGCGCCCGTGGCGTGGCGGCGCGACCGTTCCCCGGGCTGCCGCATGTGGGCGATACCCTGCGCATCAGTGTGGGACCGTGGGAGCTGGTGGAGCAGTTCCTGGTGGCGTTCGACGATGCCACGGCCGACGTGTATGGAGCTGCCTCATGAGTCACGCGCGTCCCGTTCGTGTGACGGTGTTCGATTACGGCGCCGGCAACCTGCACTCGCTGGTGAAGGCCATCGAGGCAGGCGGTGCCGACGTGCGCGTGGAGACCGATCCGGCCACCGCCGTACGCGACACCGACGCACTCGTTTTGCCTGGCGTGGGTGCGTTCGCACCGGCCGCCGAACGGTTGGCTCCCGGCCGTGTCGCCATGCGCGAGGCACTGCTTGGTGGACTGCCGGCGCTCGGCATCTGTCTGGGTATGCAACTGTTGTTCGACGCCAGCGACGAAGGGCCGGGCGATGGACTGGGCATCGTGCCCGGTCGCGTGGCCAGACTTCGCGCCGAACGGGTGCCGCAGATCGGTTGGAATCGGTTGGATGACATCCGTGACCCGCTCCTGCAGGCGGCCGCCCTCGATGTGGCGTACTATGCCAATTCCTACGTAGGGCGCCCCACCGCCGAGGGCGAAGCGTTCGTCACGGCATGGAGCGAACACGAGGGTGATCGGTTCCCGGCCTCCGTGCGGCGCGCGAACGTCATCGGCACCCAGTTCCATCCCGAAAAATCGAGCATCCGTGGCGTGGCGTTCGTGCGCGCCTTCCTCGACTTCGCGACTTCAGTGAGAGACACCAAGGAGAGCAAGGCATGATCGCGATTCCAGCGGTAGACCTGCGCGGCGGCAAATGCGTGCAACTGGTGGGCGGCGACTACGACGCGGAAAAGATCCGTCTCGACGATCCCGCGTCGGTAGCGCGCGACTGGGTGCGCGAGGGGTTCAATCGCCTGCACGTGGTGGATCTCGACGCGGCCACGGGTCGCGGTCGCAATGACGAGGTGATTCGCGAAATCCTGCGCACCGCCGGTGTGCCGGTGCAGGTGGGTGGCGGCGTGCGTGACGAATCGCGCATCGAACGCCTGCTGGACGAAGGCGCCGAGTACGTGGTGGTAGGGACCCGCGCCGTCGAAGACGAAGACTGGCGCCGGGATATGGCCAACCAGTTTCCCGGCCGCCTCATCATCGCCGCCGATGTGCGCGAGCGATACGTGGTGACGAAAGGGTGGGCAGAAACGTCGCGCCTCAACGTGGTGGACTTCGTGGAAGAGCTGTCCACGCTACCGCTGGCGGGTGTCCTCGTCACGGCGGTGCATCTCGAAGGGAAGATGGAGGGCACGGATCTCCCGCTCATGGAAGACGTGGCCGAGGCGAGCGCCTGGCCCGTGTTCGCGTCGGGTGGGGTGACGAGCCTGGAAGACATGCGGGCACTCGAACACCGCGGCCTGTCGGGCGCGGTACTGGGTATGGCACTCTACACAGGCGCGATCGACCCGCGCCGTCTCGCGGAGGAGTTCGGCGCATGACCGTCGTCGTCAGAGAATCGAAGGAAACGCAGATCCGCATCGCGCTGGACGAGCCCACGTCCGATCTGCCGACAATCGACACCACCGAGCCGTTTCTCGATCACATGCTCGTGGCGCTGTCGAAGTATTCCGGTGTGTCGTTCGATATTCAGGCCAAGGGTGATCTGCGCCACCACCTCATCGAGGATGTCGCCATTGCCCTCGGCGCCGCGTTCGCCGCGCACACGCCGGCCACCTGCGCCCGCTACGGCGAGCGCACTGTCCCCATGGACGATGCGCTGGTGCAGGTGGTGATCGACATGGGTGGCCGTCCGTACTATCGCGGGCCGCTGCCGAGCGGGTTGTACGATCACTTCATGCGCTCGTTCGCCGATAACGCGAAGGCCACGTTGCACGTACGCGTGCTGCGCGGTACCGACAGGCATCACATCATCGAGGCCGCCTTCAAGGCGCTGGGCTTTGCGCTGCGCGAAGCGCTCGTGGAAACGGGCGCCGTGTTCAGCACCAAGGGGTCGGTGAAGCTCGACGTGCAGGGCGGAGCGGGCTGATGCTCACGCGTCGCGTGATCGTCTGCCTCGACGTAAAGGGCGGGCGCGTGGTGAAGGGCGTGAACTT
>NZ_JBIJAW010000331.1:0-3563 GCF_044345575.1 Gemmatimonas sp. | reverse complement strand
GGCGCCACCGCAGATGAACAGGATGTCCTTGGTGTTGATCTGGATGTATTCCTGCTGCGGGTGCTTGCGGCCACCCTGCGGCGGCACGCTGGCCACGGTGCCCTCGAGAATCTTGAGCAGCGCCTGCTGCACGCCTTCGCCCGACACGTCGCGCGTAATGCTCGGATTCTCCGACTTGCGCGCGATCTTGTCGATTTCGTCGATGTACACGATGCCGCGCTCGCACTCGGCGACGTTGAAGTCACCAGCCTGCAGCAGGCGGACCAGAATGTTCTCGACGTCTTCGCCCACGTAGCCCGCTTCGGTGAGCGTGGTGGCGTCGGCGATGGTGAACGGCACGTCGAGGATACGGGCCAGCGTCTGCGCGAGCAGTGTCTTGCCCGTGCCGGTGGGGCCGATGAGCAGGATGTTGGACTTGTCGAGTTCGACGTCGTCCTCGCGCGCCGTGCCGGCGGCGTTGATGCGCTTGTAGTGGTTGTACACCGCCACCGACAGCGCCTTCTTGGCCTGCTCCTGCCCGATCACATACTGGTCGAGGATGTTCTTGATCTCACGCGGGGTGGGCACCTGCGTGATGGATTCCGCGACCTCGCGTTCCTCGTCCTCCGCCAGGATTTCATTGCAGAGGGCGATGCACTCGTTGCAGATGTAGACCGACGGGCCCGAAATGAACTTCCGGACGGCGTCCTTGGACTTTCCGCAAAAAGAGCAGCGCAGATGCTTGTCGTGGGACATAACGATCCGGTACGGTGGGCTGCCGGGGACCTGATCCCCGTACGGCATTGGTTCGGGAGGCGGAGACACGCCTCCCATCAGGTAGAGTTAACCCCGCACGCGGCGCAGGGTCAAGCGAAACCGCTGTCTTGGAAGTGTCGGCACCCTCCCGCAAAAACCCCAGCCGCAGCAACTTGCGGAGGTACCATCCATCGCCCAATCGGTTCCAGCCAGCGGGAACGGCCCCGGACGCGACCGGTTGAGCTCGCTGTACCCCTCCCAGTTACCCCGCTCCTCGTCACAGGTACCACACCCCCCATGTGGCCCTTCGAAGGTTTCCTGTTCGTCCACATCGCCTGCGGCGCGGTGGGACTGGTGCTGTTCTGGATCCCCACCCTCGGGAAGAAGGGAAGCCAGACGCACCGGTCGGTGGGACATTGGTACGCCAGACTCATGCTCGTCACGGCCAGCATGGCCTTCTGCATGAGCATCACCACGCTGCTCGATCCCCTCACGACCCACCCCAAGCAGGTGGCGCTCTCGTGGCCGCAATGGCGCATCGAGGGGATCTTCGGCTGGATGATGATGTACCTCGCCATCCTCACCATTCAGCTGGTGTGGCATGGGGTGGTGACGATCCGCAACAAGAAGCAGCATCTGGCCAACCGGCACTGGGCCAATGTGGGGCTCAATGTGCTCACCATCGCGGCAGCGCTACTCTGCGCCTACCGCGGGTGGCTCATCAGCGAAACGCTCATGATGGGCTTCTCCATCGTCGGTGTGGCCTCGGGGCTCACCAACCTCTGGTTCATTTACCGCGACAGCCCCAGCCGTATTTCATACCAGCTGGAGCATGTGAAGGCGATCGTGGGGTCGGGCATTTCGGTGTACACGGCCTTCATGGCGTTCGGGTTCGTGCGCCTCAATCCCGGGCAGGCCCTCAACCCCCGCATGTGGGCCATCCCGCTCGCGGTCGGCCTGGTGATCATCATCTACCACCAGGCGCGCATCCGCATTGCCTTCATGCGGCGCAACAGCGCGGCCGCTCAGGGGCGTCAGGCGGCCGGAGCGGAGGCGTGACCGCGCCCCGCACGTCGGCCCTCTGGCGTCCGCCGGCTCCCACCCCCCGCGCGCCTGTCCCGTCGCTCCTCCGCCTCATGTGGCGGCGCGAGAAGGACCTGCTGAGCCTGCTCCCCGATCTTGCCTATCGCGAGATGATCACGCCGCTCGGTTACACCCGGCGTGGCATCCTGCTGGTGAATGATCCCACGTGGGTGAATCGCATCCTCACCGATCACGACACCTTCCCCAAGAACGATCTGTTCGTGGAAGCGCTCGAGGATCTCGTGGGAAACTCCATGTTCGTCACCAGCGGTGACACCTGGCGTCGCCAGCGGAAGATGGTGGATCCGGCGTTCTCGCACATGCGCATCAACCGCGCGTTCGAGTTCATGGCGGCGGCGGTCGATGACTACGAGACGCGGCTGGCGACCGAGGCGTCCACGCAGGAGACGTTCTCGCTCGATGCGGCGATGAGCCATCTCACGGCCGACGTGATCACGCGCACCATCTTTTCGGTGCCACTCGAAGGGCAGACGTCACACGATGTGTTCGAAGACTTCATGCGCTTCGAGCGACAGGTGGGCAGTATCGACATCAAGCGCCTGTTGTGGGACAAGCCCTGGTCGCCGCATCAGCAGCCGGAGCCGGTACGTCAGGCGTGCGCGCGTATCCGCATGCACTTGGGTGCCATGCTCGACGCGCGGCTGCAGCACCCCGAGTACGACGACATTGCTGGCGCCATTCTCGAGGCGCGCGACGCCGACACGGGGCAGCCGTTCGACCGCGAAGGACTCATCGACCAACTCGGGGTGTTCTTCCTCGCCGGGCACGAAACCACGGCCAGTTCGCTCACGTGGGCGTTCTACGTGCTGTCGCAGCGCCCCGAGTTCGCCGAGCGCATTCGCGCGGAGGTGGCCGAGGTGGTTGGTGACGGGCCGGTGCTGCTCGAGCACACCAAGCGGCTGCCGTTCGTGCGCAATTTCTTCCGCGAAGTGCTGCGGCTCTATCCGCCCATCACCTTCCTGCCGCGGGTGGCGGGCAAGGACACTGTGATCGGCGACCGGAAGGTCCCGCGCGGCACGATGCTGATGATCGCGCCGTGGAGCATGCACCGGCACGTGAAGCTGTGGGAGCAGCCCGACCGTTTCGACCCCGATCGCTTCCTGCCGGAGAACGAGTCGCGGCACGTGCCGGGCTCGTACCTGCCGTTCGGGAGTGGCCCGCGCATCTGCGTGGGGGCGGCATTCGCGACCATCGAGACGGCGCTCATCATTGCGCGACTCGTGCGGCGCTTCGATTTCGAGGCGTTGCAACCGGAAACGGTGCGACCGTATGCGCGGCTCACGACGCGGCCGGCGACGGAGATCATGATGCGGGTGCGGGCGCGCTGAGGGTTGGAGTTGTGGGGAAACGCGTGAGCACGGAGCTCACCGAGGCGGGTGAGGGCATGGAGCACCGCAACGGCACTTGAACGACAAGGAAGTAAAAAGAGGAAGGGCCTTGGTCAGGCGCTTCCTCTTTTGCTTCGGCCGTGCTCCGTGCCTCTCACCACCCTCGGCGAGCTCCGTGTGGACGCGTGTCTCTCACCTCTCATCCGGAGCCCGCCGCGAGTGCCTCACTTGGCGGCGACGAACGCCGGGTGGGGAAACGCGTGAGCACGGAGCTCACCGAGACGGGTGAGGGCACGGAGAACCGCGACAACGCATAAACAAAAAGAGGAAGAGCCTTCAAGCGGCTCCTCCTCTTTTGTTTTTGTACTTCTCCGTGCCTCTCACCACCCTCGGTGA
>NZ_JBIJAW010000082.1:0-11748 GCF_044345575.1 Gemmatimonas sp. | reverse complement strand
TCGGCCCCACCGGCTCCTGCAGGTGGCCGTGGCGCAAGGCCGCCACGGTGACGGCGCCGGCGCCTTCGACGGCCATGCCGGTGGTGCGATGCAGCCAGGTCATCGTCTCACCGAGTTCTTCCTCGGTCACCAGCAGCAGTTCGTCGGCGCACACCTGGCCAATGTGCAGCGCGTCGTCGTCGATCTGGCCTGACAGGCCGTCGGCAAGTGTCGGGGTGACGGGTGTGTCCACCACGTGGCCCGCGCGCACGCTATTGGCCATAGCGGCCGTTTCGACGCTCTGCACCCCGATCACCCGCACGTCAGGCGCGAGGGTGCGCAGCACCGCCCCCATCCCCCCCAGCAAGCCACCGCCACCGGTGCAGATCAGCACCGTGCGCATCGCCGGCAGCTGCTCGAGCAATTCCAGCGCGACCGTGCCCTGTCCGGCGAGCAGATCGAGGCCCAGGCACGGGTTGATGAACCGGATCCCCTCACGCTCGGCGTGGGCCTTGGCCATCACCATGGCGACGTCGTAGTCCGCCGCCTCGTCGTTCACGGTGGCGCCCAGCGCGCGGATGCCGTCCTTCTTCACCTGCGGCGCCGTGACCGGCACGTAGAGCATCGCCGGCGCACCGAACGCCTTCGCCGCGTACGCCACGCCGAGCCCGTGATTCCCCGCACTCGAGGCCACGACCCCCTTGGCGCGCTCTTCGGGTGAGAGCCCCGCGAGCACGTTGTACGCGCCGCGCACCTTGAAGGAGCCGGTGGGATTCTCGAGCTCCATCTTGAACCACACCTCCACACCGAGCTGCTCCGACAACGCCTCATGGCGAATGAGCCGGCTGGGCGGCAGAAACGCGCGCAGCCGTTCGGCCGCGGTGCGCACCGCCGAGACGGCGGGAAGGATGGCGGGATTGAGAGTCGGCATGGGGGAAGAGTAACGGGGTGGTGCGCTGTTCCCCCACCCCTCAGATGAGCCGCGTTCCCCGCACGCGCGCGATATATCCGTCCACATCGAACTTCATCTTCGCGCGGTGCGTGACCATGGGGCGCAGGCCACCCCACACGGGCTTGTTGCCCCACGAGCGGTCCCACAGCCCCAGGCACCACATGATGCCGCCCACGCTGTTCGGATCGCGGCCATCGAGGGCGTACTTGTCGTTGAGGTGAAACATCCATGCGCGCGCCTGCTCGTAGCTCTCTGTCCAGAGCAGCATCGTCTTGCCCCAGAGCATGCGCGGGTAGTTGTGGATGATCCCCTGTGACACGAGTTCGTGCTGCGAGGCGTTCCACAACCGGTCGCTGGTGGCGGCGCGCTCGAGCTCGTCGAGATCGTAGAGGTGCGGGCGCGCATCGTTCACATGCGCCGCCATCGTGCGCTGTATCCAGTCGGGGAGTGCGGCGAGCTGGTCGAAGTGGCGGGTGCGGACGCACCAGTTGTAGCTGAGTTCGCGCCACGTGGTGACCTGCTGCACGAAGGCCTCGAGATCGGCCGCGGTGGCGCCCACGTCGCCGCGCCGCGCGCGCGCCTCGCGCACGACGCGCGCCGAGGCGATCTGGCCGTAGTGCAGATACGGCGACAGGCGCGAGGTGCCCTCGCCGTTGCCGGCTTCGTTGCGCTGCTCGTCGTAGTGGCGCAGCCCATCGCGCAGGAAGTGCGCGAAGCGGTCCTGCGCAGCCATGCTCCCGCCGTGCTGCGGCACGGCCGGCACGGTGTGATCGATCTCGCACGCCGTCACCTCGCGCGCGATGTCGTCGTCGGTGAGCGAGGCGATTGCGAGCGGCGCGAGCCCACCACCGGCGGCGATGGTGTCGCGCAACGACGCGCGCAACCCGTCGCTCAGCGGGACGCGCGGGACCTCGTCGCGCACCGGCTCGAGCGCCACGTCGAGGAGCTTCGCGATCTTCGGGCGGATGGTGCGCGCCGCAAACTCCGGCTTCGTGAACGTGCCACTGGGTACCGTGCACACGCTGTCCACGGCGAGTACTCGGCAGTTCACCCGCTCGGCCAGCCGTTCGGTGCGCTCGCGCACGCCCGCGGTGGGGAAGAGGTCGGTGAAGACGACATAGGCCCTCGCGGCCAGCCGGTCGAGCACGCGGCGGTCGTCATCGCGGCGGCGACGCAGGACGAACTGATAGTGCAGTCCCAGCTGGTCGGCGTGCCGCGCCGTGTCGCGGGCGCCCTGCAGGATGAACGTGTGGTGTCGGTCGCTGGCGTGCGGATAGGTGGGGTCGAGTCCCTGGTGAATCACCAGCGGCAGGTTCACGCGATTGGCCGTGCGGATCGCCGCGCGCAGCCCCCAGTTCTCGTCGAGCCGGTGCGTGGACTGCATCCAGTACAGCACGTACTCCCCGTCAGGGCGATACGTCTTGCCGTTCAGGTCGAGCGTGCGCGGGACGAGCTGGTCGCGCACGAAGTCCGAGTCGAGCGCGTGCGCGCCGGCATCGGCGGACCCGAAAGGCAGGGAGGTGTCGGAATAACCCATAGGGCGGGTCAACGCGCGTATCCGGCGCGGAGTTGCCTTGACTTCCCCCGTGCATCCGCTACCTTCACGTTCGTTACCCGATGGGCCCCGCGCCACAGGAGCGGGGCCTTTGTTATCCGGGTGCATGGGGCTGTAGCTCAGCTGGGAGAGCGCTGCATTCGCATTGCAGAGGTCAGGGGTTCGAGCCCCCTCAGCTCCACTGTGTAGGCTGTTGCTGGAACCTTTCGTGATCCTACCGGTACGAAGGGACATCGAACCGTGACCGGTTCGCCACTGGTGTGACGCCGGTACACGGTGCATCGTCCAGTGCAGGACAACGTAAGCCCGCCGCCGTTCGGTAGGACGGAGAGTTCCAATGACGGCGCGCGTGGCAGTTCTCGAACCCCGACAGGTGTCACTGTTGGGGTTCTTTGCTTTGTGGGGCTTTCCGAGCGGCCGCACAGCTTGACCCGGGGCTCTCCGGTCAGGAGACGCGCGCCAGCGCTTCCATGTCTGCCCGCATGGCCCGGAACAGCTCGGTGAGGAAGCGGTTCTCCTCCTCCTCCACGCTCCCCGCGAAGTCGGTCATGGCGCCGAAGCCGAGGTTGCCGAGCCAGCGCATGATCGCGCTCTCCTTGACCGCCACATCCACCACGCGCTCGCTGATTGTCTGGCCGTTCGCTCCGGTGCGCATGCCCAGCTTGAAGTACACGCCCGGTCCCTCGAACGGGTAGCGGATGGCGGAATTGAGCAACTGTTCTGCGATCAGCGGGAGGTGCCACTTGGGCTCGCTGCGGAAACGCGCCTGCCAGGCGCGCTCGCGCGGCCGATCGATGTGAACGAACTCCCCTACAAGATTCGAAAATCCGACGGAGAAAACCCCCTTCTTGGCGACCGCTTCCGTGGTGACCGTCAGCGTATCGGGCATCCGGCGTGCTGCCCCGGTGAGCGGCTGCAGCTCACCGTCGTGCGTGCGGAATCGCACGGTCAGCACCCGGTTGATTGCCTGCGCGTCCCACCATTCGCCGCCGAGCCGGTCCGTGAGGCGCACGCGAAACCGGCTCGGTTCGATGTATTTCTGCAGGAACCTGGTGTAGGCCGGAAATCCCGCGGCGAGCTTGCGCGCGTCGATGCGAAACTGCATCGCCACCGTGGTGGACCCGTCGAGCTGGGACACGGCGATGATGGTGTCGAGTGTCAGCAGCCGCCCCAGCGCCGTGGTCGTGCGCGGGAACGCCGTGCGGTAGTCCACGCGCATGGCCGTTCCCGGGCGCTCGGCGGACTGGAAGAACGCACGCGCTACGGCGTTGAGGCGCGCCGGCGGGAGGGTGCCCACACCGTGCTCCACCACCGTGTGCCAGAGCCAGGTATTCTCGCTCCGCTGGCTCACGGCGATGAGGTGGCGCTGGTCGCCCACGCGCATCGGGGAGGGGGTGTCGCGCCGCGCCACGAACTGGAACTGGTTGTTCGCCAGCCCCGCCTGCCACTCCGCCTCCCGCTCGGCGCCGGTCCGGGAGGTCCGCATGGCGGTCCACACGGCGGTGTCTTCGACAAGTTTGGATGGCGCAAAGGCGTACCGGGCAATGCGCATGCGCCCGTAGTTCACCTTGGGATGCCGGGTCACATTGGTGAAGCGGTACTCGAACCCGGCGACGAGCGCATCGAGGTTCGCCTTCGCGCCGGCGACGTCGCTGCCGTGCGCCAATGCCGCGGCACGGCACCCGCCCGAAAAGGCGAGTGGGATGAGCGCAGCGACCGCAAACGTGGCGAGGCGACGGAGCATGGACGCAGGATAACGCGGTGGGCCGCGAAAGGGACACGGGCGGCGTTCCGATGCGAAGTGCCGTCCGTCCCCTGATCCATACCCTTCGGGATTAGATTCGAGGGTCCTCCTTCCCCGTACATACGTGTCCGACTCCACGAACTCCGACAACTCCACGGCGCCGCGCCGCGACTTCATCCGCGAAATGGTGGCGGACGATGTGGCGACGGGCCGCTTTGGTCGCGCCCCGGCCACCCGCTTCCCGCCGGAGCCCAACGGCTTCCTGCACATGGGGCATGCCAAGAGCATCTGCCTCAACTTCGGCATCGCACAGGAGTTCGGCGGCACGTGCAACCTGCGGTTCGACGATACGAACCCGGCCACCGAGGACATCAAGTACGTCGAGTCCATTCAGCGCGACGTGCAGTGGCTCGGCTTCCAGTGGGACGGACTCTACTACGCCTCTGATTACTTCGAAAAGCTGTACGACATCGCCGAGATGCTCGTGCAGCAGGGGAAGGCGTACGTCGACGATCAGAACGAAGAGCAGATCCGCACCAATCGCGGGACCGTGACGAGTGCCGGTACGCCGAGTCCGTGGCGCGATCGTTCGGTGGAGGAAAACCTCGATCTCCTGCGCCGCATGAAGGCGGGCGAGTTCGTCGACGGCGCCAAGGTGCTGCGCGCCAAGATCGACATGGCGCATCCCAACATGATCATGCGCGACCCGCTGCTGCTGCGCATTCGTCATGCGCATCACTATCGTCGCGGCAACGACTGGTGCATCTACCCGCTGTACGACTTCGCGCACGGGCTGAGTGATGCCATCGAGGGGATCACGCGCTCGCTGTGCACGCTCGAGTTCAAGGACGCGCGCGAGATCTACGACTGGCTCGTGCGCGAGGCCGGCTTCGAGAATCCGCCCACGCAGATCGAGTTTGCCCGTCTCGAGCTCGACTACACCGTGCTCAGCAAGCGCAAGCTGCTGCGTCTGGTGAACGAGGGGCACGTGAGCGGCTGGGACGATCCGCGCATGCCCACCATCGCGGGGCTGCGTCGTCGTGGGGTGCGTCCCGAGGCCATTCGCGCCTTCGCCGACGTGATCGGCGTGGCCCGCAAGGATGCGCGTGTGGAGTACGCCACGTACGAGCACGCGGTGCGCAACGATCTCAACATGGAAGTGCCGCGCCGGCTGTGTGTGCTCAACCCGCTCAAGGTGGTGCTCACCAACTACCCTGAAGGGCAGGTCGAGCAGCTCGAGGCGCAGGACTATCCGCACGACGTACCCAAGACGGGTTCGCGTGCCATGCCGTTCTCGCGTGAGCTGTACATCGATCGCGACGACTTCATGGAAGACCCGCCGAAGAAGTTCTATCGGTTGGCGCCGGGGCGCGAAGTGCGGTTGCGCTTCGGGTATTTCATCACGTGCCAGGACGTGGTGAAGAACGACGCCGGCGAGATCGTGGAGCTGCGTTGCACCTACGATCCCGCCACGCGCAGCGGCAGCTCGCCCGACGGTCGCAAGGTGCAGGGCACCATCCACTGGGTGAGTGCGCCGCACGCGGCCGACGTGGAGGTGCGGTTGTACGATCGCCTCTTCGCGCAGCCCGATCCCGACGATGTGCCGGAGGGGCAGGACTTTCTCAGCGCGCTCAACCCGCAGTCGCTGGTGGTCATCGCGCACGCCAAGGCCGAACCCGGCGTGCTCGACGACCCCCTCGGCTCGCGCTACCAGTTCGAGCGCGTGGGGTATTTCTACGCCGAGCCGGAAGACAGCACGCCGGAGAAGCGGGTGTTCAACCGGATCGTGGGGCTGCGTGACAGCTGGGCGAAGGAAGTGAAGAAGGGCTGACCGCCGGGGCGCCCCCCTTCCACTTGTGGGGGCGCCACGTATATTTGACGGCTCACCCGTCTTCGGATTGGGTGTGGTCAGCTGCCCCTTAGCTCAACTGGCAGAGCGTCTGACTCTGGATCAGAAGGTTCCTGGTTCGATCCCAGGAGGGGCAATCGTTCGACAAATACAAGCGCCGCCGTCACTTAGGTGATGGCGGCGTTTGTGTTTTGCGGGCAATTGGGCAGGATTCCTCGTTCCGAACTTTCCACGCCAACGCTCGCATTCCTCGTGACCGGTTGACAACGCATACCGCAATGTCCACTGTTCATGAACACTGGACTAGGAGCCTGTTCTGCCGCTCAAGCCCGCTGATGTCGCCGTCGCTCTCCAGCTGTCACTTACACCCGACGTACCCTACCGGGAGTTGGCGGCGGCCGTGGGCATATCACACGGGGAGGCGCACAACGCCGTGCGGCGCCTGCAGGCTGCCCGGTTGCTTCGCGCGGGCTCACGGGTCGTGAAGACGGAGGCGCTCCTCGAGTTCCTGCTCGGTGGCGTCCCTTATGTGTTTGCGGCGACGCCAGGAGCCGAGGTGCGTGGTGTACCCACGGCGCACGCCGCGCCACCGCTCGACGTTGATTTCACCGGCGCCGATGCCTACGTCTGGCCGTCTGCCGAGGGGCGCGTTCGCGGTGCCGCGCTCGAACCGTTGTATGCAGGAGCCGTGCATACCGCGACGACCAATCCGGCGCTGTACGAGCTGCTGGGCTTGGTAGACGCATTGCGCGCCGGGCGTGCGCGTGAACGACAGCGCGCCCGCGACTATCTCCGACAGCGGCTCGGTGCAGCAGCATGATCGTCCACCTCGATCATCCTAATGCACAGCAAGTGCGGCGTACCGCCATCGCGCTCGGCGGGCTCCTGCATGAAGTCGTCTTCGTCGGCGGACAGATGGTGCCGTTCTTCATCACCGACCGGGGCTTGCATCGCCTGCGTCCCACGGACGACGTCGATGTGATCGTCGAGTGCCGCACCAGACATGACTATCACGAGTTCGCCCAGCGACTGCATGCGCTGGGATTTCGCCCCGATCAATCACCAGGCGCCCCGATCTGCCGTTATCGAACCGCTGACGGTCTGGTGCTCGATGCCATGCCGCTCGACGGCGATATCCTCGGCTTCAGCAACCGGTGGTATCCATTGGTAATGGATACCGCGGTCTCCGTGGACCTGACCGGTGGTATCATGATCCGCGCCGCGCATCCGGCAGCGCTGTTCGCGACCAAATGGGAGGCATTCCTCGACCGTGGCGCAGAGGATCCCTTCGGCAGTCACGACCTCGAAGACCTGCTGATGCTCATTGCGGGACGCGCCGAACTCGCCAATGAGTTGCATCTGCTCACGCCAGACGTACGTGCCTTCATCGCCGATTCCGCACGTATGCTGCGGGCGGCGCCGTGGTTCGACGATGTACTCGAAGGTACCCTCCCTGATGCACAGCGTCTGCCGGCGATCCTCGAGGGTGTCCGCGCACGAATTGATCGCTTGATGAACTGACTGGCATTGGAGGGCTCACAATGATTCTGCGCATCGTTCAAGGTACGACCATGCTGGGCTTGTACGCATTCGCCCGCCATCACGAGGTGTACTTCGGGCTGAAGTACGCAGCCGCCATGACCGCGCTGTGGTTCATGATCGAAATCGCCGCGCGCATGAATCCCGGTTCGTTCAAGAATCCCCTGATGAATGGCGGCGACGCCGGCGGACTGGAACGGCTGGAGCCCTCGGCCATAGGAGAGGTCGTAGCACCGGTGTGCGCTGGGGCAGGGATCGCCGTCGCTTTGCTTGGTATGGCGATCACGGCGCTGCTGGTTGGGTCACCAAGCATGCAGAAGGACGCCGCAATCCTGATCGTCCCCACAGGGCCCATGATGATAGGCATTCCCCTCTACATCATGCTCGGAAAACTAGGGGAGTTGGCCGAGAACGTGCGGTGATCATCCTGTGCCACCGAGGAGACTTGCAATCCCCGACCGCTCGCAGAGGATAACTCGGAGGCGATGACGACGACCGTCATGGCGCTGCCAACTCAACCAATGGGAGTTTCAGCGATCGGACATCGAGTTGTTGGAGAAGCCAAGCGGTTTGGGCGAAACCACAACTCGGTGTCCCTTCGACTCCTTGCGGATCGAATCTGGATCAGAAGGTTCCTGGTTCGATCCCAGGAGGGGCAATACGAAGCGCCGCGTCAGCTGAGGCTGGAGCGGCGCTTCGCGCGTCCGGCTAGGCCACCGGCGACGTCCCAGTTACGCGGCCTCGCCCGAATGGGGCGACGTCTTCGAAATCAGCGGGAAGTCCGCGGGCGAGCGGATCGAGCGGACCGAAAGGTCGACGTCAAGGAGCGGCCAGTACAGGTGATCGGGGCTCGGCCGTTCCACTTGCGTCAGCGCGCCGATGCTCGCCTGCCGAAACCACGGAAAGTCGTCGAAGCGCAGGAGGAGTTCCTCGTCGCCCAGCAGGAGCCAGAAGCCATGCCGGGATACGTTCGTGACCTCAGGCGCCGAAGTGGCGAATCCAGGCATCGCAAATCTCCCCGGTGTGGCGTTCGACAACGTCCCGTGCGTCCGCGAGCTGGCGAGCGGATAACCCAACCGACTCCGCCAACCCGACCTCCGGTTCGAGCCAGAACTTGGCTTCTCCATCCGGATGGGAAATGTGCACATGCATACGCGGTTCCTCTCGTGAGAAGAAGAACAGGCGAAAAGGACCCTCTCGGAGGACGGTCGGCGACATGCCGGAAATATAGTGACACAGCGCAGATGCTGACGATGCGAACCGGGCGTTTCCGTCGGGAGCGGCACAGCGCCGCAACGACTACTATCTCGTCGACGTTTTTGTTTTCGGGGGTGGCGAACATCCTCAAGTGCTCCCCCGCATTTCTCCCTGACTCGCCCATGACCACGCGCTCCACACCCGCCGAGCCGGAGCAGGACGCTCGCGTCCGAGCTGTCTTCGACGACATCCGCGCCACCCGCAACACGACCTACATCAACAACCTCTGGCGTATGCTAGCGTTCGACGCCGCGCTGCTGGAGAGCACGTGGGCCGACGTGAAGCGCCTGATGGCCACGCCGTCGCACCTCGATCCGCTCACCAAGGAGCTGATCTACATCGCGGTCTCCATCACCAATGCCTGCAGCTACTGTGTGCACTCGCACACCGCGGCCGCGCGGGCCAAGGGGATGACGGACGCTCAGCACGCAGAGCTGCTGGCCATCGTGGGCCTCGCGGCCAAGACCAACCAGCTCGCGACGGGGCTGCAGGTGCCCGTGGATGCCGTGTTCGACGGCGGACCGGTACCAGGCGGCGCGTAAGGCGCGCGCCAACGCGACGTGGCTATCGCTCAGAACTTGCGCGTGTAGCCCAGCCGCACGACCTGCGTCTCGAGGAAGTCGGTACTCACGTAGCGGAAATCGGTGCCACGCAGGGTGCGCCGGAGCTGATTCGTGTTGAGCAGGTCGGTCGCATTCAACACGATCTCGCCGCGCCCCTGCTGCACACTCCTGCGCAGCCCCACGTCGAGGGCGTAGCGCGCGCCGACACGCCCCTGCGGGAATAGATCCGGCGCTTGGTAGATGCTCGAGACGCGCGCATCGATGCGGCCGGGAAGCATCAGGTTGGCGTTCACCTTGAACGTACCCGAGACGAGCGACTCCTTGTCCGCCCGGTAGGTGACCGGCACGGGATACCGGTTCAGCACTGAGAACGCCCCGATCGTGGTGCGATACACGTTGGCATTGGTGCTGAGGGAGACGGTGCGCGACACTGTCTGCTGCCACACCAGCTCCGAACCCGTGATCCAGCTGCGTCCGGCGTTCTGGAAGACGTTGTACAGGATGGGGCTGCCGGGTGCCCGCGTGGCGATGCGCGTGATCGTCGCGTCGACGATGCGCCGATAGCCGGCCGCGTAGAGGCTCCCCTTCGACCAACTGGTGCGATAGCCCATGTCCACCGAGGTGGTGAACTGCGGGCGCAGTCCGGGGTTCCCCACCTTGATGAGTTCCGGCTCGTCGTACTTGGGGAAGATGCGGATGTCCACTTCGTTCGGACGATCGACGCGCCGCGTGAAGAAGAGCGACAGCTTGTGTTGGTCAGCCGGCTTCCATGCAAAGCGCACCGTGGGGAACGGCTGGAAGTACCGGTACCCATCGCTGCGGTACGTGTTGTGGTTGGGATTCACGTCGTAGTCGAGCAGCACCTGCTCCACGCGTAGTCCGCCTTCCACCTCGAGTGCCGGCCCCTCGTACACATACGTGGCATACGCCGCGGGAATCGTTTCGCGGTAGGTGGCCCAGCCGCCGGCGCCGCTGTCAATCGGCGACTGTAGCCCGGGAAAGAACTGCATGTTCACGGGAATCGACCGATAGCGCCCCTTGAAGCCCAGCTCCATGCGCCCCTGCGGCAACGGGCGCACGTAATCCACGTTGAGATCCCCGATGTGCTCGTCGGAGAGCAGCTTGAAGGCGTCTCGGCCGGTGAACGTGGGACGAATATTCGTGAAGAAGTACTGCTCGTCTTCGCGGTGGAACGAGTAGTTCCCCGTGATCGTGAGCGTGTGCCCTGGTTGCAGGAACCGGTGCGTGAATACCGTGGACGCGAAGGCGGTGTACTTGACCTCGTCCTCGAGAAACGTCCACAGCCGATAGCGATTGGCGAGGGAACCCTGGAAATACGGATTGTCGCCGTCGTCGAGAATCTTCTCGCGATTGAACAGCCCCGACACGCTGAGGCTGTTGCGCGCGTCGAAGGCATGGTCCACGCCGCCATTGATTGTGGCGTAGTCGGTGCGCCGGTTGCGCAGGATCTGCTGCGTGATCACCGTCCCGTCATTGTACGTGCGCGTGGCGAACTCGTTCTTGTTCATCGTGGGCGAGTACAGCCAGTCGGCGCGCAGGAAACTGTTGGTGCCGCCACGCCGGTAGTTGAGCGCCAGCGACGGGTTGAACTTTGGCGTGAACAGCCGCTGCGCACGAATGCCAGGCAGGTTCTCGCGTCGCGACCACAGCGCACCGGCGCCGCCGGACACGCCGAGCGATCCGTTGAAGCCGTCCTGCGTTTCCTGCTTGAGTACCAGGTTGATGATGCCGGCGCTGGCATTGGCGTCGAACTTCGCGCCCGGATTGGTGATGATCTCGATGCGATCGATGGCCGAAGCGGGCAGGTTCTCGAGCCCCGCCTGCGAGGCGACACCGGTGAGCGCCGACTGCTTGCCGTCGAGGAGCACCGCCACCTTGTCGCTGCCCCGGAGTTGCACCTTGCCGTCCTGCGTGACCGTCACGCCGGGCAGTGAGGCCATGGCCTGCACCACCGAACCGCCGCGTTGGGCGATGTTGTCGGCGAGGGTGTAGCTCTTCCGGTCCATGGTGCCGGCCACCTCGTCGCGCGTGGCGGTTACGGTGACCTGGTCCAGCGCGGCCGTGGTCGGCTCCAGCTTGAGTACGCCGAGGTCGAGAAAGCGGCTCAGTTCCCCCACGAAGACGGCGCGCGTGAGCGGGGTATACCCGACCCGCCGCACGTCGAGCCGGTACTCGCCCTTGGCGAGATTGGTGAACACGAACGCGCCGAGCGAATCGGTCAGTCTTCCGGCCACGAAGCTGCTGTCGCGCTGGCGGCGCAGCTGCACCGTGAGATAGGCGAGCGGCGCC
>NZ_JBIJAW010000081.1:0-11821 GCF_044345575.1 Gemmatimonas sp. | reverse complement strand
CGCTCCGTTCGCCGGCGCGCACGATGCCACGATACAGCGGCGAGAATTGGGCGGGAAACGCCGCGAGCGCGGTGGCCAGCATCTCACCGCGCACGACCCGCGCACGCACGTCGATGACGGCATCACGCACCCGGCCGCTTGTCACCCCTGCCGCACTCTCGAGGGCGCGGGCGAGCGGCAGTCCTGCGGGCAGCAGCGCCGACATGGCCCGGGTGAACTCCAGCACGTCCCGCCGATGCCCGAGCGACAGGGCCCAGCCGGACGTCGCGGGCGCCTCCACCGCATCAAGCAGGTACAGTCCACGCGCTTCCAGGGTCGCCGTAAGGACCGCCGTGGAACTCGCCGACTCTGCCCCCCGCACGCGGGTCCCGGTGGCGTCGACCGCCTCGAACGTGAAGCGTGGCATGGCGGGCGGCGCGGCCTACTGCCAGCCGAGGATATCGGCGTTCTCGCCGTCGCCCCCGGCCCGACCGTCGGCGCCGAATGACAGGAGATCGAAACCGGCGGGGTTCGCTTCGCCCGGGTAGCGGTACACGTACGGCTTCCCCCACGGGTCGAGCGGCACGGCGCGGCGCAGGTAGGGGCCTCGCCAGTTGGCGCCCGGTTCATCGGATGGGGCACCGACCAGCGCCGTGAGCCCCTGTGCGGTACTCGGGTAGTGGCCGTTGTCCAGCCGGTAGGCGTCGAGGGCGGTGGCGAGCATCTCCACCTGCGATCGGGCGGTGGTCGACCGCGCGGTTCCCACGTGTTGGAAAACATTAGGGGCGACCAACGAGGCGAGGATCGCGATGACCGCGATGACCACGAGAATCTCGATGAGCGTGAACCCGGCTCGGGTCAGGGCCCGTCGGCTGGCGCAGCGTGACGTGACGTTCGGCCTCATATGCCATAGAATAGCGTCAGGGGGCAGCGCCGACCACCATCTTGGCGGCGGTAGCTACCGGTTCGTTTCGTCCCGGGCATTCGGCATCACGAACCGGTCCATCCCGTTACGTACCGCTAGTGACGAATGTCAAGAATGACGTTACTGTTTATACGGCTGGCGAGGTCAGCAGGGCGAAATCCAATTCGGAGGCTGGATGCAGCAGCAACCCAAAGGGCCGGAGAAGAAGTCGCGGCGCGAGTTTCTCCGCATCGGCACGAAGCGCGGGAGCGCCACCTCGCCGACGGCGTCGCCGAGCGCGGGCACAGTCAGTGCGCCGCAGACAGCGACCGCCTCGCCGGTCGACGCGAGCGTCGCGCAGGCCAAGCTGGCGCCGCTCGCGCCGTGGACCGACGCGCGGGTTCGCCTGCTCCGTCGCACTACCTATGGACCGCGCGTCAGTGACATCAACGACGTGAAGACCGTGGGCTATCAGCGATGGCTCAACGACCAGGTCAACTTCACGCGCCTCGACGTCAGCGGCCTCGACACCGACGTGGCGGCCCGCTGGCCCAATCTCGCGCGTCCGGGCACTGAACTCGTCCCGCTCGACGCTGGAATGCTGCGGAATGAACTCGCCGCCGCCACGATGTATCGGGCGGTGTTCTCGCGGCGTCAGCTGTATGAGCGCATGGTGGAGTTCTGGACCGACCATTTCAGCGTCGACATGAACAAGGTCGGATACCTCAAGGTCATCGACGACCGTGAGGTGATCCGCAAGCATGCCCTCGGCAACTTCGGTGACATGCTGAAGGCCAGCGCCAAGAGTGCGGCCATGTTGGGCTATCTCGACCAGAACCTCAGCCGCGTCGGCGCGCCCAACCAGAATTACGCGCGCGAGCTGATGGAGCTGCACACGCTCGGCGTGGACGGTGGCTACACCCAGCGGGACGTCGAGGAACTCGCGCGCGTGCTCACCGGGTGGACGTTTGTCGCGGGCGGTCAGTTCACCTTTACCGCGGCGCGTCACGACTTCGGCGCCAAGACCGTGCTGGGCGTCAGCATCCCGGCAACGTCGCCGACCATCGGCGCCGAAGGGGTGAAGGAAGGGGAGCGCATGCTCGATGTGCTGCTCAAGCACCCGAGCACGGGCCGCTTCCTCGCCAGCAAGCTGCTCAAGTGGTTCGTGACGCCGGAGCCCACGACGGCGCAGATCGACGCCGTGGCCGCCGTGTATCGGGCCACCAACGGCGACATCAAGCGCATGGTGCGCGCGACCCTCAACGAGGGGTGGATGGCGCAGGCGCCGCTCAAGCTGAAGCGGCCGTATCACATGGTCGTGTCATCGCTGCGCAACACGAGCGCGATCGTGGTGAATCTGCAGGGCGCCGTCGGGACCTCCGCGCAACTCGGGCAGTCGCTCTTCGCGTGGGAAACCCCTGACGGGTTCCCGGATATCATGGAATACTGGGCCGGTAACAACACGCCGCGGTGGGCGTTCCTCACGGGACTCGCCAACAGCACGTCGACCACGGCATTCCGCGTGAGCATGGCGCCGTATATGGCCGGTACACCGGACGCCGCGCTCGACATGATGAACGTCGAATTGTTCGGTGGCGAGATGGCATCGGCCACACGCGAACAACTGCGGGCCTTCCTGCTCGGCGCCACGTTCAACGAAGCGCGTGTGCGCGAGACACTCGGTCTCGCCCTGTGCAGTCACGAATTCCAGTGGTACTGACCTCCGGAGCATCCCGATGAGCGATCACGATCACACGCACCACACCGGCTGCTCCGAGTATCAGGACCTGTCGCGCCGCCAGTTTCTGGCCTCGTCGGCGGCGCTCTCGGCCGCTGCCGTGGTATTCCCCGAGTGGCTGCCCCGCATCACCCTCACGAACAACTTCTCGTCCACGCGCGACATCATCGTGTCGGTGTTCATGCGCGGCGGTGTGGATGGCCTGGCCATGGTCATCCCGCACACGGAAGCTCGGTACTACTCGCTGCGCCCCACCATTCGTACGCCGGCCCCCGATTCCCTGGCGGCCAATCGTGCGATCGCACTGAACAACCAGTTCGCGTTCCCGCCGGCGATGTCGGGGCTGCTCCCGGCCTACCGGGCGGGTGACCTGCTGGTGATGCATGCGGCTGGACAGAAGACCAACACGTCGCGGTCGCACTTCGACGCGCAGCGGTACATGGAAGTGGGCAAGCCGGTCGATCCCGATCTCACGTCGGGCTGGCTTGGCCGCCATCTCGCGTCGGTGCCGCCCATCAGCGCCACGCCGGTGCTGCGTGGCATCGGGTTGTCCTCCGGACTCGCCAAGACGCTCGTGGGTGGCCCCATGACGTTGCCCATCGCCGACCCGGCGAACTACGGCATCGGTGGCTCGGCCACCACGCGTGCTGCGCGCATGGCGATGCTGAAGACGAACTACGAAGGCAGTGTGAATCCGCTGCGTGCGGCGGCGCTCGATGCGGTCGGAACGATCGATCTGCTGGGGCGCCTCAACATCAACGCGTACACGCCGGCGAGCGGCGCGATGTATCCCAACACGGGATTCGGACGCGGCCTGCGATCGATCGCGGCGCTCATCAAGTCGGACATCGGCCTCGAAGCGGCCTCCATCGATGTCGGCGGCTGGGACACCCACGCCATGCAGGACCCGAACGGCGGCCAGATGGCCACGCTCATGCAGCAGTTCTCGGGTGCCATGGGCGCGTTCTGGGCTGATGTCATGAACACGGGCCTCCGTGTGACGCTGGTCGCGGTGTCCGAGTTCGGTCGCAACGTGCCGGAGAACGGCAGCAATGGCACCGACCACGGGCGCGGCACTGTGATGTTCGCCATGGGACGTGGCATCGCGGGCGGCCGCGTGCTCACGGCTGGGTGGCCGGGCATCGAGGCGGCGCAGCTCGAGAATCGCATGGATCTTCGCGTCACGCTCGACTACCGCGATGTGCTGGCGGAAATCGTGCAGAAGCGGCTCCAGAACAACAACCTTGCCTATGTGTTCCCGGGGTGGACGCCAACTGTTTACGGCGTAACCCGCTGAACGATGCCCCTCACCGAGAACAGCAACACCGGACACACGGACTGCGGGCGCTCGATGAGGCGATGGCATATTGGGCGTCTGGCGGCTATCGGGGCGCTCGTGGCCGCCGCGGCGTGCGGCGATGGGTCGACGGGGCCGAAAGCCCCGTCGCCCAATGATCCGGCTGCCGGGCGGTTTGCCCTGCAGTCGTTGAACACGCAGCCGCTCCCGTTCAGCCTGTTCAATGAGACGGGATTCCGGCTCGAGTTCACCGCGGCGTCTCTCGTACTGCAGCCCGACGGCAAGTACCTCATGGCGCAAACAACGGTGGAAACGGTAGCCGGGTTTGCCTCGACGTTCCAGGACACCGTGCGCGGAAACTGGACACAGAACGCCGGGAGTCTCTCCATTCGCGGTGACGACAGTACCGTCATCGCGGCCGTCTGGGATGGACGTGAGATTCAGCTCACGATGAACAGCGAAGGGCAGTCCCTCCGTTCGGTGTTCCGGAAGAGCCAGTAGTCGCGCACGATGGCCTCCGTGCTGCTGCACCTTCTGCAGACCCGCTTCGAGAAGCACCCGAAACGTCACCCCGGCATCGCGTGGGCCGACGTCGAAGCGCGGATCGCCAGGAACAAGAAGGCGCTGGCAGTTCTGCAACGCATGGAGGATTCCGGTGGTGAGCCGGATGTCATCGCGTATGATGCCACAACGCGCGTCGTGACGTTCTGCGATTGTGTCGTGGAGAGCCCAGCCGGACGTCGCAGCCTCTGCTACGACGGGGAGGCGCGTACCTCGCGCAAGGAGAATGCGCCCATCGGGAGCGCCATGGAGATGGCCGCGGAGATCGGTGTGGAGCTGTTGGATGAGGCCGAGTATGAGGCGCTGCAGCAGCTGGGGCGTTTCGATATGAAAACGTCGAGCTGGCTGCGAACGCCGGAGCCGCTCAGGGCACTCGGCGGCGCCCTCTTTGGCGACCGTCGCTACGAGCGCGTCTTCGTGTACCACAATGGCGCACAATCGTACTACGCCGCGCGCGGGTTCCGCGGTCTGTTTCGGGTGTAACGTCGAAACCTGACGTGTGACTGGATGCCGCCGTCGGGCGGCGAGTGACGCATATTTCTCCGGTCGTGTCGTTCGGCGTTTCGGATCTCCCGCCTGCTGGAGTCATGGTGTCCCATATTGCGCGCGCCATTAGCGCTGCTCTCGTAGCTACCTCGCTGGTCCTGGGCGTCGCGGCGACTGCCGCAGCCCAACGTCCCACCACACTGGCCGGCCGTTCGACAGTGTACGCACCGCAGGCCATGGCGGCGACGAGCCAGCCACTCGCGTCTGCTGCGGCACTCGACGTCATGCGCGCCGGTGGCAACGCGATCGATGCCGCCGTCGCCGCTGCCGCAGTACTGGGGGTCACCGAACCGCACATGACCGGCATTGGCGGTGACATGTTCGCGATCGTGTGGCTGGCGAAGGAGCAGAAGCTCGTGGCCATCAACGCCAGCGGCCGCGCGGGATCGCGCATGATTCGCGACACGCTCGTGGCTCGCGGGTTCCGCAGTGGCTCGCAACAGGGCGCGATGTCGGTGACGGTGCCAGGCGCGCTCGCCGGATGGGACATGCTGTTGCGCACGCATGGGCGCCGTACCCTCAAGCAGGCGCTGCAACCGGCCATTCGCTATGCGCGTGATGGCTTCCCGGTCACGCCCATCATCGCGGCCCAGTGGGCCAACGAAACCGCGTTCCTCAAGCGGGACAGTGCCACGGCCGCGACGTACCTCATGAACGGGCGAGCGCCGAAGGCCGGTGACTGGTTCGTCAATCGCGACCTCGCTCGCACCATGCAGGTGATCGCCGATAGCGGTGTCCGCGTGTTCTACGGCGGTTCACTTGGCAAGCGCATCGTGCAACGCCTCGATGCGCTGGGCGGATTCGTCACGCTCGACGATCTCAAGCGCAACGCCCCCAACTGGGTCACGCCGCTGTCGGTGGATTTCCAGGGGTATAGGGTGTGGGAGCTGCCGCCGAGCAATCAGGGCGTGGCGGCGCTCGAGATGCTGCGCATTCTCGAGCCGTACGATCTCAAGGCCATGGGGCATAACAGCGCGCCGTATCTGCATCATCTCATTGAAGCCAAGAAGCTGGCGTACGCCGATCTCGATCGCTTCGTGGGTGACGCAGACCACCTCGCGATGCCGGCCGCCGAGTTGCTGAGCGATGGGTTCATCGCGCAGCGCCGTGGGCTCATCAATACGTCGCGTGCGAGCGAGCGCATGGACCCCGGCCCGCTGCGTACGAAGAGCGAGACGGTGTATCTCACCACGGCCGATGCCGAAGGGAACATGGTGAGCTTCATCAACTCGGTGTACGACTACTTCGGCTCGGGCGTGGTGGTGCCGGGAACCGGTTTCGTGCTGCACAACCGCGGCGCCGGGTTCACGCTCACGCCGGGGCTTCCCAACACCGTGGCACCCGGCAAGCGCCCGTTCCACACGCTCATTCCCGGTTTCGTGACCCGCGTGGTGAACGGTCGCGAGCAAGCCTACATGAGCTTCGGGCTCATGGGCGGTGGCGTGCAGGCGCAGGGGCATGTGCAGTTCCTGCTCAACCACCTTGTCTTCGGCATGGACCTGCAGGGCGCCATCGATGCGGCGCGTTTCCGCCACTACGACGGCTACCGCGTGGCCCTCGAAGCCGTCATCACCGACGGGGTGCGCTCAGCGCTGCAGGCGATGGGGCATGTGCTCATCGAACAGCCGCCGATCGCCTTCGGCGGGGCGCAGGCCATTGTGCGTCTCCCCAAGGGCTACGCAGCCGGCAGCGATCCGCGCAAGGATGGGTTGGCGGTGGGGTACTAAGGCTTAGGCCTTCACTTCACACCCCTCGAGCGTGTTGCCGTCGAGGTCGGTGAATCGGAAGAAGAATACGCCGGGTGTCTCCGTCAGTTCACCGACCGCGACACCCTGCGCCGTGAGGGCCGTATGCGCGGCGCGCGCGTCGGCGGTGGCCAGAATCGGGTAGGTGCTCGATGGCGCCCACTCAGCGCCGTCCTCGAGCTGCCACAGCGTCAGGGTGCTGCCGGCGATTTCCCCATCGGGATCACCACCGAACTCCACGACCGACAGTCGCTGCTCCTCGTCTTCGTACAGTGCTTCCGCGCCGAGGCGCTCCACGTACCACTGGGTCGCGGCGGCGATGTCCCGCACGCGGATGATGACGGTGTCGAGACCGCGGAACGGTGATGGCATGGGCTGAATTCTCAGGACGAATGATTGATGATGGCTTCGAGGAAGTAGTCGCCGTACTTCTCGAGTTTCGCCTGGCCGACGCCGGGCACCTGCAGCAGTTCGGCGTGCGTTTCCGGCTTGCGCGCGACCATCTCCAGCAGCACGCGATCGCCGAACACGATGTACGCGGGCACCTTCTCCTCGTCGGCGAGTTCGCGGCGCAGCGTGCGCAGGGCATCGAACAGGGCGCGATCGTCCGTGTCCAGTTCGTCCGCGCCGAGCGATCGGGACACGGGCGTCCCGATTCCGCCGCGCGTGGCCGGTGACCGGCGCCACCCGGCGCGCGCCACGCGCTCGAGTTCCATCGCCTCCGTGAGCCGCTCCTCCACGCTCTGGCCGCCGCAGCTGTCGCAGGAGGCGCCGCACGGTTCGATCTGCTCGTCGAAGTGGCGTACCAGCGCCTGATGGCGGCAGCTGCCCCGTTCGATGAGGTTGAACAGTGCCTTGGTGCCGGCGCGTGTGCGTTCGCGCACCGCCTCGTCGTCGATGCGATCGGTGAAGCGTTCGTGCGCGATGACATCGGCCCACGAGTAGAACATCACGCAGTCACTCGGTAACCCGTCGCGGCCGGCGCGACCGATCTCCTGATACCACGACTCGATGTCCTTGGGCATGTCGCGGTGAATGACGAACCGCACGTTCGACTTGTCGATGCCCATGCCAAAGGCAACGGTCGCTACCACGACATCTACATCATCGCGCTGAAACGCATCCTGATTGTGGGCGCGCTCGTCGGCGGGCAGCCCCGCGTGATAGGGCAGGGCCTTGATCCCCTGCGACACGAGAAACTCGCATGTCTGTTCGACGCTCTTCCGGCTCTGGCAGTACACGATGCCGCTTTCGCCCGCGTGCATACGCACGAGGGTGAGAATCTCGCCGCGCGTGTTGCCGCCTTGCCCCTTCTTGCGCACGCCGATGCGGAGGTTGGGGCGGAAGAACGATCCCTTGAAGCCGCCGGGTTTCTTCATGCCCAGCTGTCGCAGGATATCGCGCGCCACCTCGCGGGTGGCCGTGGCGGTGAGCGCCAGCACCGGCACGTCGAGCTGTTGCTTGAGTCCCTGCAGACGGCGGTAACTTGGGCGGAAGTCGTGCCCCCACTGGCTGATGCAGTGCGCCTCGTCCACCACCAGCAGCGAGATGGGGCACCCCTGCACGAAATCGCCCAGATAGCCGTCGAGCGCTTCGGGGGCGAGGTACACCAACTCATAGGCGCCGGCGCGGAAGCCATCGAGGCGCCGGCGCCGTTCGTCGGGATCAAGCGTGGAGTTGATCGCGGTGACCTTGTAGCCCAGCCCCGCGACCGCGTCCACCTGATCCTTCATCAGGGAGATGAGCGGCGAAATGACCAGCACCGTACCGCCAAGCAGGCGCGCCGGGATCTGGTAGGTGAGCGACTTGCCCGCACCCGTGGGCATGAGCGCAATACAGTCGCGCCCGGCGAGTACGGCGTCGATGACCTCACGCTGCCCCGGGCGGAACTCGGTGTACCCGAAGACTTCGCGCAGGACGTCGTTGGGAGTGCGGGCAGCGGGCGTTGCGGTCACGGCAAGATGCGAGGGGCACGAACTGGGCTCCCTCAGGTTAAGGGAACCCGCCGCCAAAATCACCTGCCGCGGTTATCGCCCTCGCGTGTTCACCTGCCGGCCGCCGATCCACACCGAATGCTGCTTGCGGATGTTGCGCATGTCGGTCAACGGCGACGCGTCGAGTACGACGAAGTCAGCCCACTTGCCGGGCTCCAGCGACCCCAGTTCGCGGTCGAGCCGCAGGCATCGGGCCGCCCCGAGCGTGGCGCTGGTGAGTACGGTGCGCGTCGACAGTCCCGCATCCACCATCATCTCCATCTCCATCAGTTCGAAGTATCCCTGGAAGCGCCCCAGCGGCCCCGTGTCGGTGCCCATGGCAATGGGCACACCGGCCTTGTCGAGCGTCGCGAGATTGCGCGTGGCCACGGGCAGCTGCGCCTTGTACCGCTGCGCGCTGGTACTCGTGCGCGTGGCGGCCATGCGGGCGGGCTCGCTCACGGTGGTCATCCACTGCCGGTTGGCATGCGCAAGAAACTGCGAGTCGCGGAAAAACGCGGGGATGGTGTCGTACACGAAGGTCGACACCTCGCGCATCAGGGTAGGGGAGTAGCACACCCCACTCTGCTTGAGTGCCTGTACGAAGGGGGCGTCCACCGCGACGTCCCGCACACTGTGCGCGATATAGTCGGCGCCGGCGTCCAACAGGGCGCGTGCATCATCGAGGTAGTAGATGTGCACCGCCACCCGCTTGCCGCGGGCATGCGCCGCACGAATCACGGCGCGGTAGACTTCGGGGGCCATCTTCTTCGCCGTGCCGAGGTTGTCGTCCACGCGGATCTTCACGATGTCCACGTTCCTGGCGACGACCGCCTCCACCTGCGCACGCGCCTCCTCCGGCGTCGTAGGCGTAAGCACCGGGCCGGCGAGGTACACACGCGCATGCTCGGGAGGCGCATTACGCTGCGCATCGCGCGCGGCGAATACCTCGGGGGTCTCGTCGCCCAGGGAGTACACCGTGGTGACGCCGTACGCCGCGTACGTGGCGAGATTGGCCAAGCTCGATGCGTGACCGTGGGCATTGATCAGCCCGGGAATGACGGTCTTGCCGTCGAGCGCAATACGCTCGGCACCAGCCGGCACGCGCACGGCGTTCGCCGGGCCCGCGGCGACGATGCGCCCGTTACGCACGACGATCGTGGCGTTGGGGACGGGCGCCCTGGTCGTGCCGTCGATGAGCGTGGCGCCCGTGAAGGCACGCACCGGTACGCTGGGCTGCGCGCGCAGGGTCCATGCAGGCAGCGACATCACAAACGCGCCGAGGGCTAAACCGTAGGCGCCGGCTCGGGCCACGTGCGGGGGCAGAAGAGTCGTCATGCCCCAAGTTGCGGCCGCTCGGCGGATCCCGGAAGCGCATGAAGCGCCGCGCTTTCGTCGGCGCCCCGGGATGCCCAGCTTACTCGCATGACTGATCACGTCCTCACCGATGTCACGCTCGTGCTCGGGGCACCGCTGCACGACACCCGGGCATTCCGCGATTTTCAGGAGCATGCGACAGCGGGGCACGCCGTGGCCGACCATCCCTGGGTCGCCCACGAGCACGACGCGGTGAACAGCCTCACCTCGCGAGAGGGGACGGTGGCCAGTCACACGCTGCTCGAGACGATCGTGGGGGGCGTCCTCGGCGTACCGGTCATCATCGCCGACGTGGAACGACAGTGGGTGCGTCATGCCGACGGGCAGCTGTACGCGGCGATCACCTTCAGCGCCGACGACGTGCGTCCCCGCGCGGCCGGCCGAGCATTGCGGGCGGAGGCGACGATTGAGGCGCTGAACGCGGTCGGGGCCTCGCTGTCGTCGCTCGACGGCCGTGCGTGGCTGGCGTGGAGTAGCCGCAGCGTGTCGGATGTCGCGGACGACGATCAGACCCGCCGCACGACAACGCTCATGGCCACCATCGCCGACGCCATGTTTGCCACGGGTGAGACGAACGCCCCCGACGCAGCACCGGCCGATCTCGACCTCACGACCGATCTACGGCGCGCCATCGCGCTGGGGAGCGAACACGCGGACAGCAGCAATGCCATGGTGAATGAGCTGCGCTGGCTGCGGCACCGTGATCCACTGCGGTACGAATGGGCAAACGTGCACATGGATGCCTTCTTTCTCGCCGCACTCCCCGCCGAGCAGATCGAGGCGAGGCTCGCGAATGAGTCGCCGGCCGCGCTCGTGTTTCTCTACATCGGACGCGATCGCACGGAGCGTCTCAAGGCCGATCCGTACATCACGCCGCGCTTTCACCGCGAGCTCGCGGTGCGTAGCTATCTCACGGCATATGCCGTGCAGCGGCTCGCGCCGCAGATCTCGCAGCATCTGCGGCGGGCCATGGGCGCCCCCGCGTCGTAACTGCTTTCTACCGTTACCAGACGAATCGTGTCACGGCTCCCGCACGTGGGGCCGACCAGCGGGTGCCGACGAACGGTTGGAGGCGCGTGGCCAACGCACGGGCATCGATGCCACGTACTACACGTTCCGATTTGTCGGGCGAGGTGAAGAAGTCGTCCCAGTGACCCAGTAGCACATGCTGCGGATCGAGTGACGCCAGCAGGATGTCGGGATAATCGCCGGGCTGATCGTAGTTCGCGGCGGTCATCATGAGCACGGTGTGTTGCGCCGCAGGTAAGGCGCGAACGACGTCGGCGGCACGGCGCTGGACGTCGCCCCCCGCCGCCGCATCGTGGTACACGAAACGGTATCGCGTGGTTCCCGTGTCATCGAGCACGTCGATAGCCCACGCGTAGGTGGTGCCCATCTTCCAACCGTGCACGGTGCGCGGCAGGGATCGCCTCGGGGTCGTTTGCTGACCGGGCGCGATGGTGAGCGACGCGAAGTTGGGCGCGTGGGCCCAGCGCATGGCGTGAATGCGGATCGCGGGTCCGACCGGCAGCGACCGCCCCGCGCGGGCGGCGTTGTCCCCCGCCACTGAGTCGATCGCGACACGCCGGGTGGGCCCCAGCCCAGGCACCGGCGCCAGCAGGTTCGCGACTGTACTGCTGCCGTACACCACGGCGTGGGGCATCCCCGTCAGCATCGGGGGCAGATCGATGAGATGATCGT
>NZ_JBIJAW010000330.1:0-3614 GCF_044345575.1 Gemmatimonas sp. | reverse complement strand
TCGTGTTTCACCTCGCGGCCGAGTCGCATGTCGACCGTTCCATCGACGGGCCCCGCGCCTTCGTCGAAACGAACGTGATGGGTACGTTCGTACTGCTCGAAGCGGCGTTACGGCACTGGCGTGCACTGGACGACGCACATCGCAGTGCTTTCCGCTTCGTGCACGTGTCCACCGATGAGGTGTTCGGCTCGCTGGGCGATGCTGGTGCATTTACCGAACAGACGCCTTACAACCCCAGCTCCCCGTACTCGGCCACCAAAGCGGCGTCGGATCATCTCGCCCGCGCCTGGCAGCATACGTATGGACTGCCGGTGCTGGTGACGAATTGTTCGAACAACTACGGGCCGCGCCAGTTTCCCGAAAAACTCGTTCCGCACATGATCGTGCGGGCACTCTCCGGGGAGTCCCTGCCGGTGTACGGCACAGGCGCGAACGTGCGGGACTGGCTGCACGTGGAGGACCACGCAGCCGCCCTCGAGCACGTCGCGACCGCTGGCGCAGTCGGCGACACCTATCTCATCAGCGGCCGCAGCGAAGTGCGCAACATCGATCTCGTGCGGCAACTGTGCGCCTGCCTCGACGAGTTGCGCCCGCGTGCCGATGGGACGAGTTACGCCGCGCAGATCACCTTCGTCACCGATCGACCGGGCCACGATCACCGCTATGCCATCGACGCCACCCATCTTGAGCAGTCGCTCGGGTGGCGTCCAACCCATTCACTGACCGATGGCCTGCGCGCCACCGTGCAGTGGTACCTCACCAATGAAGCCTGGTGGCGACGCATCCTCTCGGGTGACTATCGCGCCAACCGGCTGGGTCTTTCGGGGGACGCATGAAAGGGATCATTCTCGCCGGCGGATCCGGCACGCGCCTGTACCCGCTGACGCGCGCGATGAGCAAGCAGTTGCTCCCCGTGTACGACAAACCCATGGTGTACTATCCGCTCAGCACGCTCATGCTGGCGGGTATCCGTGAAGTCCTGGTGATCTCCACCCCCACCGACCTTCCGCGATTCCGCGACCTGCTCGGCGACGGCTCCCAGTGGGGGATGCAGCTGTCGTACGCCGAACAGGCCGTGCCGAACGGTATCGCACAGGCGTTCGTGATCGGCGCCGACTTCATCGGTGACGATTCGGTATGCCTGGTGCTCGGCGACAATATCTTCTACGGTGCTCACTTCGTTCCACGTCTGCATGCCGCCCGCGAGCGGGATCAGGGTGCCACGATCTTTGGCTACTTCGTGCGCGATCCGCGCGCGTATGGCGTGGTGGAGCGCGACGAGCGCGGTCGCGTGGTGTCGCTCGAGGAGAAGCCAGAGCATCCGCGTTCCAATTTTGCCGTGGTGGGGTTGTACTTCTACGACAACAGCGTGATCGATATCGCGCGACAGCTCCAGCCCAGCGCGCGCGGTGAGTACGAGATTACCGACGTGAACAAGGAGTACCTACGCCGCGGCATGCTCAATGTGGAAATGCTGGGACGCGGCACGGCGTGGCTCGATACGGGTACACACGAGTCGCTCCTGCAGGCCTCCACGTTCATCCAGACCATCGAGGAGCGGCAGGGACTCAAGATCGCCTGCCCAGAGGAGATCGCTTTCCGGCTCGGGTGGATCGGTCGCACGCAGCTGCTCTTCCTCGCCCAGCAGCACGGCAAGTCAAGTTACGCGCGCTATCTCGACGATCTCGCCAACGACCGCGGTACCGCCTTCACACCAGATGCGGACAGTTCCGCTTCATTTGCCGCCTGAATCGAGGCCTCCGATGAAATCGTCCGTCCCCCGCTTCACGCCGCCGCGTCCCGCCCGCAAGACCGATAACGCGTGGCAGACCTGGCACGAGCAGGCGCGTAATCTCGTGCGCACCGGCCGTTTGGCCGACGCGATTCCGCTGTTCGTTCGCACTGTGGAAGCCGTACCTCATCTGCACGACCCGCGACGCGATCTGGCCAGCACCTACTACAAGCTTGGCCGGCTCGGCGATGCGTTACGGGAGTTCAATGAAGTGGCGGTACGATTCCCCGATCGCAGTGATGCGGCCAACAACGTGGCGGGGGTGCTGTGCGCGATGGACTATCAGCCGCTCGCGCTCCAGTCCGTGGAGCGCGCCCTGGCGCTCGATCCCACTAATGTGGCGGCGCTGAACAACCTGGCCGAGATCCTGAAACACATGGGCGACTGGGCCGGTGCTCGGGAAGTCTATGCCATGGCTCTCACCCTCGAGCCCGGTAACGCCAAGGGGCGAATGCAGCACGGCATGACGATGGTAGCCCTCGGCGACTGGGCGCAGGGGTGGGCCGAGCTTGAATCGCGCGAGGCCGCCATCAGCGCAGACGTGCTCTTCACGGAGAAGTTCACTTCCCCGCGCTGGACCGGCAACGAGCCGCTCGAGGGTACTCGCCTGCTCGTACAGCACGAGCAGGGCTTGGGCGACAGCATCATGTGCGCGCGGTTTGCGCGCCTGCTTGCCGCGCGCGGCGCCCAAGTGCATTGGCGTTGCCCCGCACCACTGGTGGAACTGCTCGGCACCGTCGAAGGCATGGCCTCCGTCACCGCCACGGGAAGCGCCGTCCCGGTGCATGACCGGCACATTCCCGTGATGTCGCTGCTCGCGGCGCTCGGGATAACCGAACGCACGCTCGACGGCAGTGACTATCTGCGTCCCGCCGGTACGTGTCCGCCGGCTGTCGAATCGCTGTTGCCGCGCGACGGGACGCCGACGGTCTCACTCACGTGGGCCGGCAATCCGCTGCACACGAACGACCACCGGCGGTCGATGAAGGGCGACCTGCTCGCCGATATTCTCGCCATCCCGAATGTGCGGTTCGTGGCCATGCAGAAACATCCGGCCGTACACTCCGTGCTCCCGGCATCGCTACACGAGCGCATCACCGACATCGGTGTGCACTGCCATAGCTTCACCGACTCCGCGCACGCCCTGCGTCGCGTAGATCTGGTGGTGACCGTCGATACGTCCGTGGCGCATCTGGCGGGAGGGCTGGGCGTGCCCACCATCGTCTGTCTTCCCCTCGCCCCCGATTATCGCTGGGGCGCAAAGGGACAGACGACGCCATGGTACGGCAATATGACGCTCCTTCGCCAGCGGGAGGCCATGCAGTGGGGGCCGGCGCTCGACGACATCATGCAGCGGGTGGCGGCACTGCGCGGCTGAATCTTCCGCGTACGGGCGGACGTACATGCACGATCGCGCGGGTGCCTCAGGCGACCCGCGCGTTTCGCTTGTCAGTCATGTGTCCGCGCAACGCCTCGCGCACCTCCACGAGGGTGTCGCGCCATTGGTCCGGCTCACGCTGCCGGAAGGTGCGCATGGAGCGATACCACACTGGCTCACCCGCCCGCTCGGCGGCCCAACGCCAGTCAAGCCCGATGCGCGGAAGCAACAGCCAGCAAGGAACACCAAGAGCTCCCGCGAGGTGCGCCACCGCGCTGTCGACCGCGATGACGAGGTCGAGCTCGCGCAGGACGCGTGCCGTTTCGGCGAAGTCGGTGAGCTGAGCCGCCGCGTCGGTCCAATGCTTGCCCTTGGGTAGCGCGGGCGTCGGACGACCAGCTACGTCACGCGCCTGGAGGTTCACGAAGTGCACATCGGGCACAT
>NZ_JBIJAW010000329.1:0-3622 GCF_044345575.1 Gemmatimonas sp. | reverse complement strand
TTGGGCGTGGCGGCGGTAGCAGACGAGGTCACGGGGTCGCGGTCCGGAAATGGGGTGGGCACGGGCTCCGCGTAATGCTCTGGGACGGGTTGGTCGCTGTCCAGTACGTGGCGTGACATACTTCTACTCATGCTCCAACGCCTCGTATCTCGTAGGCCCCGACTCCGGCGCTGTCTGTCTGCGGTGCCGATGCTGCTGCTCGCCGCGTGCGATCGGTCGTCGTCGGCCGGCGGCGATGACTCGGCCGCGGGGGCAGCTGGTACCGCGCGCTCGGATCGTGCGGCCGCCTCCGCGAGTGCCAGCGGCTGGGATGTTGCGGCTGGCCCCTTCGTGGTGCTCCCTACGGTGGACGGCGGTATGGTAGCCGGGTCGCTGTTGCTGCCGGAGGCTGCAGACAGCGCGGTGGGGGACACGACGGGGATCGGCGCACTCATGGGTGACGGCCGGCTCGAGCTCTTCGCGCGCGGCGGCCGCGTGAGCGTGGCTCGACTCTCCGTGGAGAGCGCCCCATCCACCGATGTGGGCTGCACGGCCTGGCCGGTGGCGCGCCTTGCCGTGGACCCCGGCGTGACGGTGCAGCCGTGGACCGCTGCCTTCGCCGCGGGACGCGTCACGGCCATTCCGCTCGATTCCATCGAGGGCATGGCGCCGCGCGACTCGGCGGCGCTCGCCGCGAATCTCACCCGGCTCGCGTCACGCCTGCCCGACGATTCGAGTGCGACCTTTCGCGGGCTCCCCTTCGTCGTGCTGCGCGCCTGGCGGGCGCGCGAGACTGACAGCGCGTTCGTCGTCGCGGTGCTCGCGCGCCGGGTGAATCAGGAGGACGATCCCAAGGAGGAACGGATCGTGATGGTGGTGGATGCGCTCGGCACTGACGTGGCAGCGTGGCGTGTGGGCTGGCACGAGCGCGCGTCGGGACATGAGGAAGAACTCGTGGTCGCCGAACCGCTGCTCGCCTTCCGCGCGACGGGTGCGCGCGATGTGCGCCTTCTGTTCGGCCGAGATGATGGCGTGGCGCTTGGGGCGGCGGTGCTCGTGCGGCGGGGAGGAGAGTGGAAGGTGCTGTGGGAAAGTGCGATTGCGGGGTGTGGGTAACAGCGGCCGAGCGTGGCATGTTGTGACCGCGCGTGATCGCGTGTGTGACTGACAGCCGCCCCGTTCAATGTTGAGGGTCGTGTGTAGAGGGTCGTGAGTGGGTGTTGCACCAACCCACAACCCTCAACGCCCTACTCTAGACCCTGAACAGGCGTGCCGTCAGTCGCACACACCCAATCATCGGACCGCGTCCCCCCAGTCGCGACCCCCCCGCTCTTTCCCTCGCGATTTCCATACCTGCTGTCGCCGTTCCGCAAGCCCTCCAATTCCAGTCTCTGCGCACATAGTATCCGCGCCTATGACTGCCCCCACCCTCGATATGCTTGCCCCCGCCCTCGTGGCGCGCGTGGCGACCGAATTGTCGCTGAACGTCCAGCAGGTTCAGCGGACCCTTGCCCTCTTTGGAGAGGGCGCCACACTCCCCTTCATCGCCCGCTACCGCAAGGAAATGACCGGCGGGCTCGACGAAGTGCAGCTCCGCGACGTTCGTGAGCGCGCCGAGTATCTGAAGGAGATGGAAGACCGCCGTGCGGCCATCATCAAGAGCATCGATGAACAGGGCAAGCTCGACGACACGCTCAAGGCCGCCATCATGGCGGCCGATACGAAGCAGGCGCTCGAAGACCTCTATCTGCCCTTCAAGCCCAAGCGCCGGACACGCGCCATGATTGCGCGGGAGCGCGGGCTCGGACCGCTGGCCGAGGCGCTGTTCGACGGCGGCCTCGACGATGCGGCCGCGCTCGCCAAGGCGGCCGAGTTCATTCTGCCCGAAGCGGATGGCAAGCCGAGCGAAGTGCCCACGGCTGAAGCGGCGCTGCAGGGCGCGCGTGACATTCTCGCCGAGCAGATCGCCGAAGATGCCGTGATCCGCGGCTGGGTGCGCGAAATCACGCGCGCCAAGGGCGTGGTGAAGAGCAGCGTGCTCGCGGAGAAGAAGAGCGACGAATCCAAGTTCAAGGATTACTTCGAATTCTCCGAATCGCTCGGCACGATTCCCAGCCATCGCATGCTCGCCATCCGTCGTGGCGAGACCGAAGGGGAACTGCTGTGGCGCATCGAGGCGCCGGTGGAAGAGATCAACGCGCGTCTCTTGAGCGAAGTGGGGGCGGGGAAGAAGGCGCAGCAGCAGTTCACGCTCGTGTGCGCCGACGCGTACAAGCGCCTGCTCTCGCCGGCCATCGAAGTGGAACTGCGCGTGGAGCTCAAGACGCGCGCCGACGACGAAGCCATCACCATCTTCGGTCGCAATCTCGAGCAGCTGCTGCTGGCGAGCCCCGCGGGTGAAAAGAAGGTGATCGGTCTCGACCCTGGCTTCCGCACCGGTGTGAAGGTGGCGGTGGTGAGCGCCACGGGTGCACTCGTGCACACCGACACGCTCTATCTGCACCAGGAAGACCGCTTCGCCGGCGCGGTGCGCGCCATGGTGGACCGCTTCAAGCCGGAGCTCATCGCCATCGGCAACGGCACGGCCAGCCGTGAGACCGAAACGCTCACCAAGGCCGCGCTGCGCGAATTGGACGAACCGCGCCCGGTGGTGGTGGTGGTGAACGAAGCTGGCGCCTCCGTGTACAGCGCCAGCGATCTCGCGCGTTCGGAGTTCCCGGAGCTCGACGTGTCGCTGCGTGGCGCGGTGAGCATCGCGCGCCGCCTGCAGGACCCGCTCGCGGAGCTCGTGAAGATCGACCCCAAGAGCATCGGCGTGGGGCAGTATCAGCACGACGTCAATCAGACGAAGCTCAAGCAGCGTCTCGACGAAACGGTGGAAAGCGCCGTGAACCGCGTTGGTGTCGAGATCAACACCGCGTCGCCCGCGCTCCTCGGCTACGTGGCCGGTATTGGCCCGAGTCTCGCGCAGGCCATCGTGTCACTGCGCGACAGCAAGGGTGGTTTCAAGAGCCGCGGTGATCTCAAGGACGTGCCGCGTCTTGGCGCGAAGGCGTTCGAACAGGCCGCTGGCTTCTTGCGCGTGCGTGGTGGTGCGCATCCGCTCGACGCGAGCGCGGTGCACCCCGAGCGCTACGCGCTGGTGGAGCGCATGGCGCAGGACCTCGGCGTGAACGTGGCCGAGTTCATCGGCAACGATGCACTCGTGGATCGTATCGACCTCCGGAAGTACGTGAGCGGCGATGTGGGGATGCCCACGCTCGTGGACATCGCGGCCGAGCTCAAGAAGCCGGGGCGTGACCCGCGTGCCGCGTTCGAGCCGCCCGCATTCCGCGAGGACATTCAGAAGCCCAGCGATCTACTGCCGGGTATGGTGTTGGAAGGCGTGGTGACCAACATCGTGGCGTTCGGTGTGTTCGTGGACATCGGCGTGCACCAGGATGGGCTCGTGCACGTGAGCCAGATCGCCGATCGCTACGTGAAGGATCCGAACGATGTGGTGAAGGTGGGGATGAAGGTGAAGGTCACCGTGCAGAGCGTGGACCTGCCGCGCAATCGCATCGCACTGAGCATGCGCAGCGATGGTGGTATGGGGCCCAAGGGTGGGAGTGCCGAAGGCGGAACGCGTCGCGACGTGGAGCAG
>NZ_JBIJAW010000328.1:0-3637 GCF_044345575.1 Gemmatimonas sp. | reverse complement strand
CGGCTGATTGCCGAAGCGTTCGCCGGCCGGCGGCCCCGGCGGCAAAGCGACAACAGCTGATCCGCTGTTGATTCGCCGTTGATCAGCCCGTGATCAGCTGATCTGCGTGGGCGTGGGCAGCCAGACCGCGATGGTCGAGCCCGCGCCCACGGTGCTTTCGGCCTTCGTGCGCCCGTTGTGTGCTTCGGCCAGGTGGCGCACGATGGACAACCCGAGCCCCGTGCCCCCCGCCTCGCGCGACCGGCCGGGGTCGGCGCGATAGAAGCGCTCGAAAATGCGCGGCAGATGTTCGGGCGGAATACCACTGCCGGTATCCCGTACTCCCATCCAGACGCCCTCGTCCTCGCGCTGGGTGTACAGCGTCACGGACCCGATGGTCGTGTGCCGCAGGGCGTTCTCGGCGAGGTTGGACAAGATCTGCCCGGCTGCGGTGGGATCGCACATCACGCGCCGCGCGTCGGGGGCGATATCGGTGACCAGTTGCACCCCCTTGTCGCGCGCCCGGTGCGCCAGGGGGGCGATCACGTCGGCGGCGATATCGGCCACATCCAGCTCAGTTGGCGCCGGGCGCCACCCGCCGGATTCGATGCGCGATAGATCAAGCAGGTCGTCGACGATGCGCTGCATGCGCTGCACATTCGCTTCGGTCATGCCCAGGAACTGGCGCCGGAGCTCGGGGGGGACGTCGTCGTCCTGCAGGGTTTCGACGAAGCCACCGATGATGGTGAGCGGCGTGCGCAGCTCATGTGACACATTGGCCACGAAGTCGCTGCGCACCGTCTCGAGCCGGCGCACCTGCGTGAGGTCGTACATGGCGAGCACGGCCCCGCCGCCGCTCAGCGCCCGCACGGTGAGGGTGACGGTCCGCTCGGCCAGCCGGATTTCGCGGAAGATCGGCGGTGCCCCGGACAGCACGAGCTGGAGCGCCTCCTGCAGCTGCGGTTCCTGCGGGAGCTCGCTGGCGGGGAAGGGAAGGGGCTGACGGAGATTGAGCAACTGCCGGCCTGTCTCGTTGATCCGCACGACGCGCTTGCGCGCATCCACGGCTACGACACCCTCGTTGAGCGACTCGGTGAGCGCCACCAGCAGCGCCTCCTCCGATTGCATCTCCCACAGGCGGGTTTCCATCTGTTCCCCTACCTGCCGCAACGATTCGGCGAGCTCGCCGACTTCGCCACCCTTGATCGAGCGAGGCGGGCGCGCCGTGAGATCGCCACCGGCAAGGTCGCGTGCCATGTCGCGCAATTCTTCCATCGGCCGCGTCACCTGGCGCGACAGCAGGCGGGCCAATAGCAGCGCGAGGAGCAACGCCGCGCCGGTGGCGACGGTCATGTCCTGACGGATCGCTGTCAGGAGCACCTCGTCGCTGCGCGCTTCGGCATCCGCGCGGCTTTCCGCAGGCGCACTGATCGCCGACGTCGTCTCGTGCAGCTCGAGACGGTGCCGTACCCGCCATTCCACGGCGCCCAATACCGCAATGCCGAAGACCACCGTCACGACGGTGCTCTGCAGCAGCAGACGCTGGATCAGGCGCACGGCGGGGTGCTCACGTGGAACGTGGGTGCCGGTCCCGGCGCACGCCGGGTTTACCGCGGGGCATTCGCCTTGAGCCGGTACCCGAACCCGCGCACCGTTTCAATCAGATCACCAGCTGCGCCGAGTTTGGTGCGCAACCGTTGCACGTGCATGTCCACCGTGCGTGTCTGGATATCCGGTGCGGCTTCCCACACGGTCTCGAGGAGATGTCCGCGTCCCTGCACTCGGCCACGACGTTCGGCCAGTGTGAGCAGCAGCTTGAACTCCGTGGGGGTGAGGTCGACCGACTGTCCCTGTACGCTCACGGCCATGGCCGCGCGATCGATGTGCAGCGGGCCGATCACCAGCGCGTCACCGGCACCAGCCGGCGCGGGCGAACCCGTGCGACGCAGAATCGCGCCTACGCGCAGCACCAGTTCGGCCGGAGAGAAGGGCTTGGTGAGATAGTCGTCGGCGCCGAGCGAGAGGCCGCGGATACGGTCGGGTTCCTCACGGCGAGCCGTGAGCATGATGACCGCGATATCGCGCGTGGCATCGTCGAGGCGCAGCTGCTCGAGCACATCGAATCCCGACATGCCGGGGAGCATGAGGTCGAGGACCATCAGCGCCGGACGCTCGCGACGCGCCAGTTCAATGGCGTCCTGCCCGGACGACGCGGTGGACACCCGGTATCCCGCCTTCGCCAGATGGTACACCACCAGCGCCACGATCTCCGGTTCGTCATCCACCACGAGGATGCGTTCAGCAGAAACGGGAGCGGGATTCATGATCATGATCAGAGGGTGCCGGCGTCGGCCGGTGCGGTGTCGTCCGATGCGACCCGCGACAGGGCACGGGTGTTCAGACGACGCTGGATTTTGGCCACGATCATTTCGATCGCGACGGTGTTGCTGCCACCCCGGGGCACGATGACGTCCGCGTACCGCTTGCTCGGTTCGACGAACTGCAGGTGCATCGGTTGAACGGTCGTGAGGTACTGGTCGAGCACCGATTCGAGCGTTCGTCCGCGCACGGCCGTATCCCGGCGGATACGACGAATGAGACGGATGTCCGGATCGGCATCCACGAACACCTTCACATCACACTGCGCACGCACGTTCGGATCAGAGAGCAGCAGAATGCCGTCGATGACGACGACGTCAGCCGGTTCGATGCGACGCGTGCGGGCGCTTCGTGAATGCGTGGCGAACTCGTACACCGGCATGTCCACCGGCTCCCCGCGGCTGAGGGCACCGAGATGTTCGGTGAGCAGCTCCACGTCGAAGGCATCGGGGTGATCCCAGTTGACGTGGTGCAGCTGCTGCAGCGTGAGGTGCCGGAAGTCCCGGTAGTACGCGTCCATCTCGAGGAAGGCCACGGAGGCGTCGGGCAGGGCTTCAGCAACCTTGCGGGCGACGGTGGACTTTCCCGAGCCGGTTCCGCCCGCGATGCCGATGATGAGCGGTTTCATGAGCGGATGATCCGGTTGGGCCACGGTGATGTCTCAAGCTTGGACCGCCGTCGTTTCCGGACGGTTACGGCGGTGTAACGAATGGGTATCGGCCGCCGGCGCCGATTGGACCGTACCCGGGGAACTTCGCGGCAGTAGGGGGGAACCGGCAAGGACACGATCGGACTGGCCCTCGCGGGACTCCACAGTCCCGTGGGGAGCGACTAGCATTCCCCCATGGGACGTCTTTCGTTTGCGCTGAGTGCGGCGCTGCTCCCCGTGGTCGGGTTGAGCATGCTGGCCACCCTCCCCCCACGCCCGCTGGCTGCCCAGCGTGCCCCCCGCCGCGTGGAACTCACCATCGCAGCCACCACCGATGTACACGGTCGCCTGCGTGCGTGGGACTACTACGCCGGCGCGCCCGACCCCACGCACTCGCTGGCTGCGGCCGCCACCATCGTCGATTCTGCCCGCAAGGCGAATCCCGACGGGGTGGTGCTGGTGGAGGGGGGCGACATTTTGCAGGGTAACCCGTTGCTCTATGTAGCGGCGCGCGTCCGCCCCACGCCGGTGCACCCGGTCATCGCGGCCATGAACGTGATGCGCTACGACGCGGCGGTGCTGGGCAACCACGAGTTCAACTACGGCGTGCCGTTCCTCCAGAAGGCCGTC
>NZ_JBIJAW010000327.1:0-3650 GCF_044345575.1 Gemmatimonas sp. | reverse complement strand
GGAGAAGATAATCCCGGCCGGGAGTCCCTCCCGCGCACCGGCCGGCGCCCGCTTGCCGGCCGGGCTGGCAGCCGCAAGCTTCCGTCATGCCCATCGTCTTCCCCTTCGACCCGAACATCGCCCGCGCCTCCACCATTCCAGCGCGGCTCTATCACGATCCGGTGTATCTGGAGCTCGAGATGGAGCGGGTCTTCGCCCACACGTGGCAGCTGGTCGGGCGCACCGATCAGGTGGCGACACACGGCCAGTACTTCACCGCCGACGTGGGCCCTAACAGCATTGTGGTGCTGCGCGACGGGGAGCAGCTGCGCGCGTTCTACAACGTGTGCCTGCACCGCGCCGGGCCGGTGGCCAGCGGGTGCGGCAAGCGCAACACGCTCCAGTGCCGGTACCACGGCTGGACCTACGCGCTCGACGGATCGCTGCAGCGCACACCGGGTATGGAGGGCACCACGCAGTTCCGCCCCGACGAGATGCGGCTCGTACCCGTGGCAGTCACCACCTGGGGGCCGCTGGTGTTCGTGAATCTCGACGGCAAGGCGCCGCCGCTGACCGAGGTGATGGAAGATCTCCCCGCTCGCATGGCGCCGTTCCACTGCGAGCGCATGCAGTACGTCACCACGCGCTCGTGGGAGATTGCCTGCAACTGGAAGGTGTACGTGGACAACTACCTCGAAGGGTACCATGTCCCCGTCGTGCACCCCGGGCTCAACAAGGAGCTCGACATGGATCGCTACCGGGTGGAACCGCACCGGTGGTACTCCCTGCAGCACGCGCCGTTACGTCCGGTGCACGGCGCGCACACCGATCGCCAGTACGACCCCGGCGCCACGGATATCCCCGAAGCGGTGTACGCATGGCTGTTCCCCAACACCATGCTCAACGTGTACCTGGGGCAGATGCAGACCAACGTGGTCATTCCGCTGGGCCCTGACCGCTGCCGCGTGGTGTTCGACTGGTACGCCGAACACCCGCCGGCCGACGCGGCGAGCGACCCGGACTGGGTGAAGCTCATGGCCTTCAGCGCCGAAGTGCAGGACGAGGATATCGGCATCTGCGAGGTGGTGCAGCGCAATCTGCGCTCACGGGTGTATGACCGTGGGCGGTACTCGGCCGAGCACGAGACGGGGGTGCACCACTTCCACTCGCTCCTGCACGAGGCGATGACCTAACGCTGGGGTTTCCCGTGCCGTATTCTGTCAGGATCCCTCGTCCAATCCCGCCGGCCGGCACACGGCCGGGTTCACCGCGGAGCATCTCATGACGGCTCGTCACACGCTTGCCGCTTTCTCGGTCCTCACCCTGCTGTTCGCAGCGCCGGCCACGGCCCAGGCGCAGCACAGCATGGATCACAGCATGCACAAAATGGGACCGGAAATCGTGATCCCCAAAGGCGCGCTGTACACCAAGGCCGACGTGGAATTCATGCAGATGATGATCGCGCACCACGCGCAAGCCATCGTCATGGCCAAAATGGCCGAAACGAACAGCACCAACGCGCAGCTGCTCAAGCTGTCGCGAAAGATCGACCAGTCGCAGATCCCCGAGATCCAGATCATGCAGGACTGGCTCCGCCGCCACGACCAGTTCGCCCCCGACACGTCGTCCTGGCACGATGTGCAGATGGACGGCATGCTCACCGAGGCCGAGCTCAAGACCATGAACGAGGCCAAAGGCGTCGCCTTCGATCGGCTGTTTCTCAACGGCATGATCAAGCACCACGCCGGAGCCATCAAGATGGTCGACGAGCTGTTCAAGTCGCCCGGCGCCGGCCAGGAAGTGGATGCCAACGTGTTCGCCAACGATGTGGTCGCGGCGCAGACGGCCGAAATCGGCATCATGAAGCGGCTGCTCGCGCAGCTCCCCCCGAAGTAATCCGCCCCTCCCCTCCTTTCCCACCACCGGAGTGTGACTCCATGCGGTTCATGCGTGGCTTGATGCTGCTCGCGGCAACGCTTGCGGCACCGACCCTGATGTCGGCTCAGACGTACCCCAGCAACAAGGATCCCCGCAGCACGCTCAAGCCCGGGCGCTTCGATGCGGGCATCGCGATCAACGGCATGAAGCAGGTGTCGTTCTCGCCCAAGCCGGCCGAGCTCGACACCGTCCGCGGGCTGACGTTCATCAATTCCGATGTGGCCTTCGCGACGCACTACATCTACCAGGCCAACTTCGCCGGCTTCACCATCTGGGACATCACCGATCCCGCCAAGCCCGTCATGGCGTCGGTTACGAAGTGCATCACCTCGCAGGGCGACCCGACCATCTACGGCACGCTCCTCTTCCTTTCAGCCGAAGGCGCGGGCAATCGCAAAGACTGCGGGGCGGGCGGCGTGAAGGATCCGAAGGATCACATGGCCGGCATTCGCATCTTCGACGTGTCCAACCCGAAGGCGCCCAAGCTGGTCAAGAACGTCGAGACGTGCAAAGGCTCGCACACGCACACGCTGGTGCCGAGCCCGACGAACAAGAACATTGTGTATCTGTATGTGTCGGGGCAGCAGGGCGCGCGTCCGGACACCGAGCTCGCCGGGTGCAAGAACGGCAACGATCCGAAGGATCCGACGAACTCGCTGTACCAGCTCGACATCGTGAAGGTGTACCTCAACGCCCCGGAGAAGTCGGAGGTCATTCCGGGCGCTCGCATCTTTGCCGACCTCGAAGGCGCTGGCGAGTGCCAGCGGTATTGCGTGCCGACGCGCACGGGGACGCGCGCCGGGCGTCAGCAGCCCGCGGCCGACATGCCGGCCGGTCCGCGCAACTGCCATGACGTGACGGCATACCCCGAGATGAACATGCTGCTCGCGTCCTGCTCGACGCACTCGATTCTCGTGGACATCAAGAACCCCGAGAAGCCGTTCCGTATCAACGCGATCATGGACACGAACAACTTCCAGGGGCGTCACACGGCGGCCTTCAGCAACGACGCCAAGAAGTTGATCCAGACCGAAGAGTGGGGCGGCGGCACGGGCCCGATGTGCCAGGCCTCGAGCATGCAGCAGCTCGGCGGGAACACGATCATCACCCTCGACGCGGAGAAGCGGCAGAAGCAGCGCGCGTACTTCAAGCTGGCGTCGGCGCAGGCGGCGGAAGAGAACTGCGTAGCGCACAACGGCGGCATCCTCCCGGTGCCCGGGCGCGACCTGTACGTGCAGGGGTGGTACCAGGGCGGCGTGAACATCATGGACTTCACCAACGCCGACAGCGCCTTCGAGATCGCCTACTTCGATCGCGGCTCGATCAACCCGCCGCGTCCGGTGGACGTGCCGTCTGCCGCGGCCGCCGATCCCACGGTGCGTGGTGGCGGCAACACCATCGGTGGCTCGTGGGGCGCGTACTACTGGAACGGCCTCATCGTTTCCTCCGAGCTCGATCGCGGTCTCGACATCCTCGAGCTGACGCCCACCGCGCAGCTCTCGGCCAACGAGATCGCCGCGGCCAAGCTGGTCACCTTCAAGCAGTTCAACCCGCAGAGTCAGCCCAAGTACGTGTGGCCGCCCGCGTTCGTCGTGGTACGCTCCTATCTCGACCAGCTGGTGCGTGGGCAGGGGCTGTCGGCGTCGCGTACGAGCGCGATCGATGCGGCGCTCACCGCCGCCGAAGCCAAGACCGGTGCGGCGCGTGCCGCAGCGCTCACCGCGCTGACGGCG
>NZ_JBIJAW010000326.1:0-3656 GCF_044345575.1 Gemmatimonas sp. | reverse complement strand
GTTTGGGCGGCGAGGGTGCCCGCCGTCAGGGCGGCGAGCAGCAGGGGAGCGGAGAGTCGACGCATGGGCGATCCGGAGAAAGGAGATGGCTCCGAAAGTACCGCGCGTTGGACAAGGCTGCCGTGACGACCGGTGGGAGGCGCACGGCCTCACGCCCTCGTGCTTAACCCCGCCGTTTCCCTGCGGTCATCCCCTGCCCCAGCGCCCCGAGGGCAATCCCCGCGATCGCCCAGCCCAGCTCGTGGCTCCCGGCGCCCAGCCCGGCGATGGCCGGTCCGGGGCACACACCGCACAGTCCCCAACCAATGCCGAAGATGGCCGCGCCAACCACGGTGGGGCGGTCGAGCACCGCCGCGCGCAGCGCGAAGGCGCCGCCAAGCAGCGGGCGCGGGAGCACACGAGGCCCGAGCTGATAGGCCACGAAGGTGACGGCCACGCCGCCGCCCATCACCAGCATCAAGCCAAGATCCTGAAAGCGGAGGAACGCCAGCACTACCTCGGGGCGGATCATCGTGGACCACGCCAGGCCAAAGCCGAACAGCGCACCGGCCACCAACGCGGCACACACCACAGCCACGGGGCTGACTTTGGTCGCCGGCGCGCCGTCGCGGGTGATCGTGGGAATGATGGTCGAGGCCATGATCAGACCCCCACCAGACGCCACATCACGTTCGCCGTCATGAACGCGGTGGCCATGAACGTGACGACCGCCACGAGCGACGGGCGCGACAGCGAGGCGAGGCCGCAAATGCCATGACCCGACGTGCACCCCTGCGAGAGTCGCGCGCCGTACCCCACCAGCAGCCCACCGACGAACAGCTGCCAGGTCGGGGTGCTCACGGCTACCCGCGTGGGCTGGCCGCTCCACACGAACCACGCCGCCGCCCCGATAATGAGGCCGCCGGCATATGCCACGCGCCACACCCGGCTTCCGGTGAGTGACGACTGCTGAAAGAAGGGGCGATCCACAAACCACGACCACGTGGTTGAGTACACGGAACTCATACCACCAATGAGCCCCGTGAGCACAAACAGCAACGCCACGCCGGCACCGAGGCAGAGGCCACCGAACAGGTAGTGCTCCCAACCCAGAGGGAGGGCGCCATTGGGGAACCACATGGACTGCGTCATGAAGTCAGGATGCTCAACGTGAAGGACGACGCGTGGTCGGCGAGGATCGTGGAGCGAACGATTGCGGGAGCCACGTGACCGGGTCGTTGTCTACACCCATGCCGGGGCTCACGACTTCCACCTTCGTCGCCTGCACCACGATGAGCACCACGTCCGTATCGCGATTCTTGTAGAACGGAGTCCACGCCGGGTTCCAGTGCGCGTCTTTCGACTGACGGTCGCGCACGACGCGCGCCCGCCCGGTGACGGCCACGTAACTCTGACTGGTCGTATCGAAGTAATGCAGCGCCACCCGCGACCGTTGCTCCACATCGCGTACCTTGCGAGTCCGTGGATTGGTGGCGATCCACACGTTCCACACCGAGTCGGGAGCAGCGGCATCCACCGTGCGCGCCTGCGGCTGGCCAGCCCCATCGACGGTGATGAAGGTGGCATATCGGGCGGCCGCTACGATGCGACGTGCAACGGAGTCGAGGCGCGCAGGGGCAGTTTGCGCCGAAAGCGATGCGCCCACCGGCGCGAACGCGACGGCGAGCACGAGACAAAATCGTCGGAGTACGTCCATGACCGAAAAGTAGGCGCCCTCCCCCGTCAGCGGTGGTTTCGGCGATCGGGCAACAGATTGCCCGTCGCAGCCGTTCACCCATCCGTATGCCTACCCCTGCCGCTGCCCCCTCTTCGTCCGGTCCCCGCTGGACCATCCCCCTCGGTGCCGTGCTCGTGCACCTGGGCATCGGCTCCGTGTACGCGTGGAGCACGCTCAACCGCCCCATCATCGCGGCGCTTCCGAGCTTGCCATGGTGGGCCACGCCGCCGTACCCCACGTTCACCAGCGCGCTCGTCCTGCTCGGCCTGAGTGCCGCCACGTGGGGCCCGTGGGTCGAACGGACCGGGGCCCGCGCGGCCGGACGCCTCGCGGCGATCTGCTTCGCCATCGGTCTTGTCGTGGGGGGCTTGGGACTCGTATTGCAGCAGCCCCTGCTGCTGTTCATCGGCATGGGCGTGCTGTGCGGTATCGGGTGCGGTATCGGCTACATCGCGCCGGTCAGTACCCTCGTGAAGTGGTTCCCCGACCGCCGCGGCATGGCCACCGGCTTCGCCATCATGGGCTTCGGCGGGGGCGCGTTCATCGCCGGCTACGCCAACGCGTTTCTCATCGAACGGGTGGGCGTCGCCAACACGCTGTTCGTGCTGGCCGCGGTGTATTGCGTGGTGATGCTTGCTGGCGCGCAGCTGCTGCGCCCGGCCCCCATCGCCACCATCACCGATGTCAACATCCCCACACCGTCGTCGCGCCCCGAGCTCCTTCGGCTTGGCTACACCCGCCGAGAAGCCGTGCGCACGCCGCAGTTTGCACTCCTGTGGGGGATGCTGTGCGTGAATGTCACCGCCGGCATCGGTATTCTCGCCCAGGCGAGCCCCATGATGCAGGACCTCTTCGGCAAGACGCCCGCCGAAGCCGCCGCGGTGGTCGCCCTGATCAGCGTCTTTAATGCCGGCGGGCGTCTGCTTTGGTCGAGTGCGTCGGATCTCATTGGCCGCCGCAACACGTACCTGCTCTTCTTCGGCGTGCAGTTCGTGCTCTTCCTGCTCATTCCCACCCTCGCGCGGGAAGGCGCGTGGTGGCCGTTCCTCGTGTGCCTGCTCACCGTGTTCACGATGTACGGCGGCGGGTTCGCCACCATTCCCGCGTATCTCGCCGATCTCTTCGGTACCGCGTACGTGGGTGCCATTCACGGCACGTTGCTTACCGCGTGGAGCGTGGCCGCGGTGCTGGGACCGGTCATCATCACCGAGCTGTCATCGCGGGCCAAGGCCGCGCTCACGCCGGGCATGCCACGCGTGGCGGTGTACGACCAGCCGTTGCAGCTGTTGGCCGGGCTGCTCGCGGTGGGATTCGTGCTCACGCTGATGGTGAAGCCACCCCAACCGAAGTCCGCAGACTGACCCCCGCCGGGCGGCGCGACACCGGGCCGGGGGCTACATTCGCGCGTCCCCTTCCTGGAGCCGACGCATGCGACGCCTTCTGTCATTCGCGATAGCCGCAACCTTCTGCTGTCTTCCCGTCACGGCGGAGGCACAGCAGGCCAACCCGCGCTTTGGCCGCTGGCTGCTCAAGAGCGACGCGCCGGCGCCCGCCAGCAACATCATGACCTACGAGCCGTTCGGCGCGAGCGGCATGAAGGTCACGATTCAGGCGGTGAATGCGAAGGGCGACACCACGCGCTGGTGGTACACCACCAACTTCGATGGCGCGGACATGCCGGTCACGGGCAATGCGGGCCAGACGCATGCCGCCGTGAAGCCGATCTCGCCGCTCGTGAACGAGATCGTGAACAAGAAGGACGGCGCGGTGACGCAGCGTCTCACCAACGTGCTCGCGCCCGATCACAACACCATCGCCGTGATCTACATGCGTGAAGATGCACAGGGCCGCACGACCGGCGTGACCTTCGCGACCTACCTGCGCATTCCCTGATTTCGGAGCCCCGATGCCGTCGCCTTCCCGTATCACCAGCACGATT
>NZ_JBIJAW010000325.1:0-3664 GCF_044345575.1 Gemmatimonas sp. | reverse complement strand
TGAAGCTGAGCTTCAAGCGCGCCGAGATCCGCGCCCCCGCCGTGCCGTACAGCATGATGATCGACGACAAGACGGGCTACATCCCGCTGCAGCGCTTCTCCGAGCAGACCACCGAGGACATCGCGAATTCGGTGATGAAGCTGCAGAAGCAGGGCGCGAAGGGGATCATCATCGACCTGCGCGGCAACCCGGGCGGCATCCTCGAAGAAGCGTTCTCGATGTCGAACCTCTTCCTCCCGCGCGGCAAGGAGCTCCTCTCGGTGCGCGGCCGCGGCGAGTTCCAGAAGTTCGTGTCGGAGCAGGACCCGCTCGCCCCCGAGATCCCGCTCACGGTGCTCGTCGACGGCGGCTCCGCGTCGGCCAGCGAGATCGTGGCCGGCGCGCTGCAGGACTACGACCGCGCGCTGGTGCTGGGCACGACGAGCTTCGGCAAGGGGCTCGTGCAGAGCGTGTACAACCTCGACGGCGGCTACGCGCTCAAGATCACGACGGGCAAGTGGTACACGCCGAGCGGCCGCAGCATCCAGAAGGAGCGCAAGCTCAACGCGGATGGACAGTTCGTGGAAGTGATGCCCGACAGCCTCGAGTCGGACTCGGTGCGCAAGGCGCGCCCGATGTTCAAGAGCGCTGGCGGCCGCACGGTGTACGGCGGCGGCGCCATCACGCCGGACTTCATCGTGCAGTCGGACACCCTGAGCACGCCGGAGCAGACGCTGCGTCGCGCGCTGCTGCCGCACTACGCCAAGTATCAGGCGCACGTCGTGGCGGTGGCCGAGCAGCAGAAGGGGAAGGTGAAGCCCGATTTCGCGATGAACCCGGCGTGGCGCGACGAGGTGTATCGTCGCCTGCAGGCCGACACGGTGAAGATCGAGAAGGCCGTATGGGACGCGGGCGCGACGGACGTGGACCGCTTCATCGAAGAGCGCGTGGCGAAGATCGCCTTCGGTGACACGCTCGTGCGCCGCCGGAGCCTCAAGGACGACAACCAGCTGCGCCGCGCCATGGAGATCATGCGCAAGGCCGGCGCGCAGAAGGACCTGTTCACGATCGCGGCGAGTGAGCCGGCGACGAAGCCGGGTGTGGCTCGGCGGAACTGAGGGTTCGGTGCGGTCGACGGGCTGGGGTGAACAGCCCGTCGGAGCCCACGGGGGAACGGAGACACGGGGAACAGCTATGGAGTGGGGTGTCCAACCGGGCACCCCATTTTTGTTTTTGGTGGTTCCCCGTGCTCCCCGTTCCCCCGTGATCCCCGACGAGCTTTGCCCAGCGCCTACCCGAGCGGCAAGCGGTCCCGATAGGTGCGCATCACCGGCAGTGCATGCTCGCCTATCAGCCGCAGCTCGTATTCGCCCGACGGCAGCTGCACGAGTTCGCGCACGCGGTCGAGAGGCACGATGTACGAGCGGTGCACGCGCACGAAGCGCTGCGCGTCGAGGCTCTGCTCTAGTTTCTGCATCGTCATGCGCACCAGGTGCTGCTCGCGCCCCACGTGCAGGCGGATGTAGTTGCCGTCGGCCTCGAACCAGTCCACCTCATCCACCTTCACGAAGCGGGTGCGTCGCCCCACCGTCACGGCAAAGTGCACGAGGGGGGCAGCAGGTAAGGCAGTGCCTCCCGCCACATCGCGCACAAGGCGCGCGAGTTCGGCGCGAATCTCATCGCCGAACACCGGCTGCGCGGGCGTCCGTGCGCTCACCGCCTCCACGGCACGCGTCACCGACTCAACAAGTCGCTCTGCGCGTACGGGCTTGACGAGAAAGTCGGTGGCCCGCGCATCGAACGCGCGTACCGCCGCATCCGCATGCGCCGTGACGAACACCACGAACGGACGCAGCTCGGCGGGCAGCTCCTGCAACAGGGAGAAGCCGTCTTCCCCCGGCATCGACACATCGAGGAAGAGCAGCGCCGGACGAAGCTGGGCCATCTGCAGCCGGGCAGCAGGGACATCGGCCGCTTCGCCCACCACCTGCACACGGGTATCCTGGGCCAGCAATCGCTTGAGTCGCTGCCGGGCCAGCGATTCGTCATCGACCACCAGCGTGCGAAGCGGCGTGTTCATGCCACATCCAGCGGGAGCCGCACCAACGCCCGCGTGCCTCCCTCGGCGCGCGCCGACAGCACGGCTGTAGCCCCGTCGCCGTACAGCGCACTCAGTCGCGCCCGTACGTTCCGCAAACCGGTGCCCGTCCCATGATGGGTAGAGCCGTCAGGGCCCGGACCATCGTCGTCCACCTGTACCTCGAGGTGTTTTTCGACACAGCGGATGTGCAGCCGCAACTGCGAGGCCCCCACGCGCCCCTCGATACCGTGCACCACCGCATTCTCCACGATGGGCTGCAGGAGCAGCGGCGGCACCCGTGACGAGAGCGCCGCCGGATCGACATCGCGTGTGATCTGCAGACGGTCCTCGAAACGCATCTGCTGCACGGCGAGATAGTCGTCGATGTACCGCAGCTCTTCCTGGAGAGAAATGGTGCGCTGCTGCGCCGACGTGAGAGACGCCTGCAGCAGGGACGACAGATGCAACAGCATGGCCTCCGCCCGCTGCGGGTCCTGATGCACCAACTCCGCCAGACTGTTGAACGCGTTGAAGAGGAAGTGTGGCCGCAGCTCTGCGGCGAGTGCACTGAGACGTGCCTCGAGCGCAAGCCGCTGCAGTTCGGCGTTCTGCAGCTCGGTATCGCGGGCGACGTGCAGTCGTCGCAGTATGAGATACGCCAGACTGCATCCCACCACCGAGCAGAGCGACCAGAACAACTGCTCCGGATATTCTTCGACGAGCGCCCTCACGACATCGTCGGGCACACCGAACGCCCGACCGGCACCACGCAACGCCAACGACGACACTACCGACGACAGCGCCATGAGCGCCGCGCAGCTCGCGCCCCGCAGGAGCCAGTTGCGACCCCGATCAGCCCCGTCTACCGGAAGACGGTCGAACGCGGCGAAGAGCGGAATGGGCACCCACAACAGCGCGAGCAGATCGACCGCGGCAATTCCGATGGCCTGCGTCCACGACGCGCGCCCACCGTCTACCCCCAGCAGCGCCGCGATCCATCCGACGGTGAGCATCTCCGCGAACACCGCTACCGCGAGCAGCGTGAGCAGCTCGCCACGGGTGATGCGCGTGAGCACGGCGCGTTCAGACATGCGCCGCCTTGAGTGTCGGCCGGAGCCGCTCACGCAGGCCGTCGAGCAACGCGTACACCACCGGAATGACGAGCAGCGTGAGCAGCGTGCTGCTGATGGTACCGCCGATCACCGCCATGCCAAGCGGCGCACGGAACATCGCGCCTTCGCCGCTGCCTATCGCCACCGGCACCATGCCGGCCACGAGCGCCACCGTGGTCATCACGATGGGACGCAGTCGCGTCGCCCCAGATTCCACCAACGCGTCGGCCAGCGTACTCCCTCCCTCGCGCAACTGTTTCGCGTAGTCGAGCAGCAGGATGGCGTTCTTCGCCACCACGCCCGCCAGCAGGATCACACCGATGAGCGACATGATGTTGATGGTCATTCCGGCCATCCACAATGCCCCCACCACCCCCACCGCCGACAGCGGCAGCGAGGCGAGAATCGCGAGCGGTTCGATCCACGAATTGAACTGCAGCACGAGCACGAAGTACATCCCCAGCACCGCCGCGGCGAGCGCCAGCAGAATATT
>NZ_JBIJAW010000324.1:0-3666 GCF_044345575.1 Gemmatimonas sp. | reverse complement strand
AGGGTCTCATTGGTTTCACCGCGAAGACTGGGGGGAACTGCTTTCGCGGAGGCGCGGAGGGTTACCGCGGCACGATCCCCGCGAACGGTGCATCCGCACCGGCGCGCAACGCCTCGATACGTTCCATGGTGAAGTCGACCAGCTCCTTCATTGTAGGCGCGTCGAACACCAGCTTGGCACCGGCCGCGGCATACAACTCCGGCAACGTGCGCGTGCCGCCGAGCGAGAGGAACTGCTTGTACATCGCCACCGCGTTGCCCGCGTCCTGCACGGCGTTGCGGAACACCTGCAGGGCCCCAAGCTGGGCAATGCCGTACTCGATGTAGTAGAACGGCAGCTCGAAGATGTGGAGCTGGCGGTACCAGCGCGCCACGCGCTCGCGCTCGAGGCCGCTCCAATCCACCCCCTGTTCGTAATCGGCGCGCAGCTGCAGCCACTTGGCGTCACGCGCTTCGCGATCGGCGCCGGCCGCGTCGGTGTAGATCCACGCTTGGAACGCATCGACGCTCGCGATGTGCACAAGCGCGCCAAGCACGTCTTCGAGATGTTCGAGCCACGCTACACGGGCTTCCTGCGGCGTGTAGTAACCCTCCGGCTGCACCAGATACGGCATGGCCAGCAGCTCCATGCTCATGGAGGCAAGCTCGGCGGCCTCGTGGCCCGTCTTCCGCATCCAGGTGTACGGCAGCTTGTGCGTGGCGAAGTCGTGGAAGCAGTGCCCCGCTTCGTGCACGAGCGTGTTCACGTCGTCGGGCACGCCCACCGCGTTCATGAAGATGAACGGGCGGCCGCGGAACGACAGATCGGTGCAGTACCCGCCGGGCGCCTTACCCGGGCGGCTCTCCAGATCGAGCAGCGATTCCTCGGCCATGAGCGCGAACTGCCCGCCGAGTTCGGGATCGACGCGCCGGAACACGTTGCGCGCGCGGTCGACGAAGGTGTCGACCGTGTCGAACGGACGCAGCGGCTCCTTGGCGTCGAGATCGACACTGGTGTCCCACGGACGCAGCACGTCGACGCCGAGTGACCGCCGGCGATAGTCCATGAGCTTGGCCACCGCGGGGGTGACCGTTTCGCGAACCGCCTCGTGGAAGCTGGCGGTGTCACGCGGTGTGTAGTCGAAGCGATGCTTGGCCGCAAAGCAGTACTGCTGATAGTCGGCAAAGCCCGCTTCCTTCGCGACCGCGACACGCAACGCGTACATGCCATCGAAGCACTCCGCCAGTTCGTCGCGCTTGGCGAGATACGCCGAAGCACCCAAGCGGAAGGCGCGTTCACGCACCGCGCGATCGGCGGCCTTGAGATACGGCTGCAACTGCGGGATGGTCTTGGCCTCGCCGTCCCAGTCGACACTCATCCCACCGATGAGCTTCTGGTAGCCGGCCGACAGCTCCTCGATGCGCGAGAAGCGTTCGACGTTGGCTTCCCGGAAGATCTCGATATCGCTGCGGAACCGATGGAGCGTGGTGGCGAGATCGGGGCGCGACCACCCCAACTCGACGAGGCGGCGCGCCAGACGCACCTGCTGCTCTTCGAGCTTGGGGAAGATGTCCATCGAAAACCGCAGATACGCCGCCTCGCGCGCTTCGTCGGCGGTGTTGGCCGTGTAGGCGATCATGGCCAGGGTGCCGGCCTCCCCGATGAGCGTGTCCAGACGCGACCAGGTCGCGAGCCACGGCTCCACGCTCTGGCTCGACGCCTCGAGTGGCACAGTGGCCAGGGTCTCGTAATACGGCAACACGTCGTTCCACGACGCGTCACGGAATGCCTCGGGGGAGGCAGGAAGCTCGATCATCAGGGGGAGTGTCTCAGTCATTCGCCGTACGGGATCCAGATGTTCTTGACCTGCACGGCTCGGCGGAGGAAATCACGTCCCTCCCCAGCGCGCGGGTCCAGCCATTCCCGGCCCGTCCACTCGGTCCAGGTGCGCTTCAGATTGGCCGCGGACGCCTTCTCGACTGCAGCGGCTCCCGTGTGTGTCCCAAAGTACCACACGGCCTCGACATCGTCATGGTCCGCCAGGGTACGGACGAGCGAATCCCGGGGTCCCGTCACGATGTTGATCACGCCGGCGGGCACATCGGAGGTTTCGAGCACGCTGTAGAAGTCGGTCGCGGCGAGCGGGAATCGCTCCGACGGTACGGCCACCACCCGGTTCCCCGTGGCGATGAGCGGGGCCACGAGGGACACGAAGCCAAGGAGCGGATACGGATCGGGGCACGCCACGCCGACCACGCCGATGGGTTCATGCATCGCGAGCGCGACGCCGCGCAGCGGCACGTCGTGCACCGCGCCGTCGTGCTTGTCGGCCCACGCGGCGTAGGTGAACAAGCGCGAAATGGCGGCATTCACCTCGTCCGCTCCCGCCACGAGCGCGTCGCCCGTCATGCTCACGATGCGCTGCGCGAATTCGGCGGCGCGGGCGGACAGATTCTCGGCGATGTAGTAGAGAATCTGTGCGCGCTGATGTCCGCTCAGCTTGGGCCATCCGCCCGCCGCGTGCGCGGCTTCGACGGCATTGCGGATATCCTTGCGATTGCCTTCTCCGACTTCACCCACGGCCCGACCGGCGAGCGACCGCACGGTGATGGTGTACCCGGAATCGGGGCGCGCCTGCTTGCCGCCGATGAACAGCTTGGGGGTGCGATCGATGGCGGGGAGCGTGGCCGTCTCAGTGTCGTCGGCGTCGGCATCGCCATCGAAATGCGCCGTGGCGGCGATCACCGGCAGCGGCGCCGCCTCGTGCGCCTTGATGGGCTTGAGGTACTCCCACAGGCCCTCACGCCCGCCTTCGCGACCGAAGCCGCTCTCGCGGTAACCGCCGAAGCCGGCCGAGGCGTCGAACAGGTTGGTGCTGTTGACCCACACCACCCCGCACTTGAGCTTCGGGGCCACGTCGAGCGCGAGGTTGATGTTCTCGCTCCACACGCTGGCCGCGAGCCCGAACGGCGTGTTGTTGGCGAGTGCCACCGCCTCTTCGGGGGTGCGGAAAGTCATGCTCACCAGCACGGGGCCGAAGATCTCGACCTGCGCGATGGTGGCGCTGGGTGCGACATTGGTGAACAACGTGGGTGGATGGAACCATCCATCGGCAGGTTCGGCCCACGACGGCTGCCAGCAGGTGGCGCCTTCGTCCACACCCTGCTGGCAGAGCGCGCGTATGCGCTCGAGCTGCACCGGCGCCACGATGGCGCCCATGTCCACCGACTTGTCGAGCGGCGACCCCACGCGCAGTCGCTCCATTCGGTCACGCAGCTTCGCGAGCAAACGGTCGGCGACCCCCTCCTGCACGAGCAGACGGGAGCCGGCGCAGCACACCTGCCCCTGATTGAACCAGATCGCGTCGACGACGCCCTCGACCACACTGTCGAGATCCGCATCTTCGAACACGATGAAGGGGCTCTTGCCCCCCAGCTCGAGCGAGAGGCCCTTGCCACTGCCCGCCGTGGCCACGCGAATGGCGCGCCCCACCTCGGTGCTGCCGGTAAAGGCGATCTTGTCCACGTCGTCGTGCGAGACGATCGCGGCCCCCGTCGCGCCGTCCCCCGTGACGAGGTTGAATACGCCGGGCGGCAAGCCGATCTCGTGCACCAGCTCAGCGAAGCGAATGGCCGTGAGCGGCGTGAACTCGGCGGGCTTGAGGACGATCGTGTTTCCGGCCGCGAG
>NZ_JBIJAW010000323.1:0-3668 GCF_044345575.1 Gemmatimonas sp. | reverse complement strand
GCGCACCTCGAGGTTCCGCTCGGCCACTTCCACCAGCACCGCACGCACTTCCCCGAGCGGCACCGCGACGGCCTTCATCAGAGCGCCCACCCCTTCCAGCAAGTTGGCGTAGCGTCCCTGCACGTGTCCGGCCTCAGCGATCACGCCGAACTCCCCGGCGCGTGCCGAGGTGGAGACCCGCTCGATTTCCTGAACGGTGTACGCCACGGCCGCCTGAGCATTTTCACACGCGGTGAGCGAGCGGACGCATTCGTCGGTCATGCGATCCACCGCGGCAGCCACGACACCGAGTTCATCACCGCTCTTGTCGGCGAGGTGTGCGAAGCGATGGGACGGGACCGTCACCGCTTCGCCACGGGCGAGAGCGGCGAGTGACGTCGCCACCGACTCCACGCCATAGCGCTGCAATTCGGCCACTTGCTTCGAGATGCGCTCGAGCCGTGTGCCCAGCGACGAGGCGATACTCCATGCGTACCACAGACCGCCCACGAAGAACACGGCGAAGATCGCCCAGATGAACAACGTGGCGCGATCGAAACGCTGGGCAGTGGCCTGCTGTACGGTATCGTTCTGGCGCTGAATCTCGTCCCCGAACTTTTCCATCCCCTCTTCAACGGTGCCGAAGCTGACCAGGAACTGCTGGTAGAGTTCGGAGGCCTTGGCGGGATCCGCGAGCGCGGCGTCCTGCACCGCCGCCGCCGCAGAGGCATACTCGGACACGCTCTTGCGCAGTGCGGGCATCCCGGCGGCGATCGGTGTATTCGCCAGCAAGGTGTCCGCGCCGTTGAGTTGCTCCATGAAGCGCGAGGCGTGTTCGCGCATCGACTCCTTCGACGCGTTCACGCCAGCCGTGTCGCCACGCTGCGCCGCGAACATCGCTTCGAGCACGTCGCCACGCATGGCGTCATGCATCATGTCGCTGTCCATCTGGTGACGCTGCGCGGTGTTGTTCACCACGAGGTCGGAGGTGGCTTCGTGCGCGAAACGCAGCGACACGTGCCCGGCCACAGCAACCGCGAAGATGCCGACGGCGCCGAGGAGGGCCACGGCGCGCAGACGCGCACGGACGGTGTTGAAGGCGAACATTCTGGATTGGCAGGGATTGCGCAGGTCGCATGCGGCGTCGTCGCCGGCATCCGAAACACCCCGGGTCGAATCCCGGCGCTAGTCTTTTTCTAAATATCGGGAGGGACGAGACGGACTTTAGCGTCGGGGTTTTCGGATCGTCCCTCCCGGCTCGTTCAGGGCTTCGGCCAGACGTTGTCGGCCGGCTGCCGGTCGGGGAAGCGCCCCTGCGCGTCGAGCGTGATGCGCTCGACCTTCCGGCCGCCGAACACGAGGTCGACCGTATGCTGGCGTCGTCCGTCGAACCAGACGGACACGGGGACCGTCACCCGGGCGGTGGTGGCGTCGAGCATCACCGCATTCTTCATGAGACGGATGGCCGGGCCCGTCGCCGCGAACTTGATGTCCAGCACGATCGGCGCCGGCATCTGCCCGTCGTGGGCCACCGTCACGCTCGTACGGAAGCCCTGCGTGCTCACCTTGGCGATGCGGTGATCGACGCTCTCAGCGCCGAAGAGCCACGCGTTCCAGAACCACCCGAGGTCCTGCCCCAACGCGCGCTGCATGAAGAACATCCAGTCCCACGGTGACGGATGCTTGAACATCCACGTGGTGCCGAACTCCCGGTGCGCGCGCTGTACGGCACTGTCCCCCACGATCCCGCCGAGCGCCGAGAGCATGAGCGGTGTCTTGCTGTAGGTGGTGAAGCCGTAGAACTGCGGGCCGGCGTAGTTGGCGTTCCACATCATCGGCGGCTCGGCTTCGTTGTTCGCCGTACGGCCGTAGCTCTGGCCGAGGCCGTCGAGTACGGGTGCCTTCCCCTCGGCATCGGCGTCGGAGAGGATGTTCATGTACTGATTGAAGCCCTCGTCCATCCAGCCGTACCACGTCTCGTTGTTGGAGACGACCATGGGCCACCACATGTGTCCCGTTTCGTGATCGGCGGCGCCCACGTTGGAGTTGATGACCATGGGGTACTCCATGCCGGCGCTGGGGCCGTCCTGCAGCGTGAGCTGCGGGAACTGGTACGGGAACCAGAGCTTCGAGTAGAACTCGAGGGCGTGACGCGTGACGGGGCCAGCCTTGGCGAAGAGATTCGCGCGCCCCGGCAGATACAGCATGTGCACGGGCACGGCGCCCTTGTTCGGAATGGTCGCGCGGGTCGCCTGCCAGACGTACTTCTTGGCCGTGGCCCACGCGAAGTCGTTCACGTTGTCGGCGACGTAGTGCCAGGTGAGGCGGCCATTGGCGCTGGTGGCGGTGGCCTGTCCCGGTCCCACTTCGTCGGGGCCGACGATGGTGGTGATGTCGTCGCTCTGTGTGACCTTGGCGAGTTGCGTGCGCGCCTTGTCGGTGAGCACCTGCTGCGGGTTCTGCAGGAGTCCCGTGCCGCTCACGAGCCAACCGGCGGGCACGTCGATGCGCACGTCGTACGTGCCGAACTCGTTGTAGAACTCGCTGGGGCCGACATAGAGCTCGGTGTCCCAGCCGCGGAGATCGTCGTACATCGCCACACGCGGGAACCACTGCGTGGGCTGGAAGAGCGTATCGGCCCAGCGCTGCGTCATGCGGTGGCCGGTGCCGGGACCGCCGGGGAGCTTATGCGACCAGGCGATTTCGAGCCGGGCCTTCGCGCCGGGCGCGATGGGGGTGGCGAGGCGAACGCGAGCGCTCGTGCTGCGCCCGTTGAGCAGCGTGTTGCCGCCCGCCGCATTGGCGGCCGCCAGCTGTGCGTTCTGGATGGCGCGCGCCCCTTCGGCCGCAACGGCGTTGGGGGCCGCATTGGAGGCGATGTTCACCGGCGCGCCGTCGACGGTCATGCGCGCGATGGCCATGCCGTCGGTGACTTCCGCGGGCACCCAAGGGGCCGAGTGTGGGGCGGTGCCGATGAAGTGGTTGGGATGGAGGCGCAGCCCTATCTCGCGGAGCGGATCGGGGCTGGTGTTGTGCACGGTGATGCGTGCGGTGCCGCTGAGGCGCGCCGACGCGGGGTCGAGCGACACGTCGATGTCGTAATCGGTGCGGAGCTGCCAGTACTTCGCCGTGGGGCGTCCCGTCGAATCGCGGGAGCCGGCCGCCATGGCCCGCCGGATGGCGTTGGTCATGGGGATATCGCGCCGAATGGCGCGGGGCGGGACATTGGCGCTCGCGGGGCGCGGCTGCGCCGCCATGAGGCCGGGGGCGGCGGCCCAGGCGAGGGCGAGGGCAGCGGAGAGGCGAAGCGGAAGGCGCATAAGGTGCGGGGTGGAGGACCCCGAAGGCTACAGCGGGACCGAGGGGAGGGGCAACGTGGGGGGTGGCGTGGATTCCTTTCTGACGGTCTGGTCCCCTTGAACAGCAGACGGCAGACCGCAGGAACTACAGCACGCAGTCACGGAGGAATTCGGTAGAACAATACGGGAGCCTGCGCTGCGCGCGGCTCCCGATCTCCCTACCGCAAAGGAAATCGGGCGCCCCGCGAAGCGGTGGCGCCCGTTTGTTCTACCACATTCCTCCCGTACTGCGTGCTGTGGTTCCTGCCGTCTGCCGTCTGCGGTTACGGCGCCGTTACACCCGCATTTCCCCCCGCAGTCACCGCCGCCCCCACCCGCTCCGCCGTAATG
>NZ_JBIJAW010000080.1:0-12016 GCF_044345575.1 Gemmatimonas sp. | reverse complement strand
CGCCGGCGGCAACTGGGTGGCGCGAGCAAGATCCACCACACCGACGCCGAAGCTGGTGCCCAGCCACAGCACGTTGGACGCCACACGGCTGCGCGCGATGGCCAGCACGCCGTTGGCTGGCAGCCCATCCGCATCGCTCACCTGCGTGGCCACGCGCCACTGGTCCGGCGACGGCGAGGCCACATCGAATACCGATAGCCCCGTGAAGATGGACAGCGCGACCCTCCCGTCGTCGAGGCAGGCGAAGTCCGTAATGCCCAGATTGCTGAGCACCCGCGTCAGATGCGCTGGCAGCGGCTGCCAGGTGGTTTGGTTCAGCTCGCGGGACAACACGCCCCGATCGCTGTCGAGCACCCACAGGCGGGGCTGCCCATTCACGCGCGTCGCACACACACGGCGCACGGTGCTCAACCCGACGCCCGCCGCGCGGATGGGAGAGAACGACTCGGTGGAGCTCCCCCGCGCCGTGACCGCACGCAGTTCGTGCCGACCACCGAGGTACAGTACCGATCCGGCCGACGTGGGTACCGTGGCCAGGGTGCTCACGACGCCGGAGAGAGTGGGCCACAGTCGCTCCCAGCGCGCTCCGGTCCACAACCGCACACCGTTGGTCGTGCCCGCGACCAGCGCGTCACGGCCGTCGGGGAGCACCACGCGCGCCAACTGCAGGACCCGCGCCGTATCGAGTCCCGCGTCGAGCCGCTCGAATCGGGAGCCCCGCAACACCCATGGCACCCAGTCGGACACCGCCAGCAGGTCACCACCGGTCGTGGCGCTCGCTCCCGGCGCCGACAGCGACAGGCGCTGCAGGAACGGCACGCTGCGCCGCAGACTCGCCCCGGCAAACGGGATGCTGGCGACCGTCCCTCCCGGTCGCACCTGCAGGACACCGCGATCATTCGTACCCACCCACAGCGCATCCCGCTCGTCAGCCCCACGATCGACCCACAACGCAATGACACTGTTCGCGGCATCCAGTTCGCTGGAGATCAGGCCACCGGCCACGCCGATCGACATACGCGCGAGATAGCCACCGCGTGACGAGACATACACCGCCGTGCCGCCACCATGACCGGGCACCGCCGTCAACAGCGTGATCGTGCCATGCCGATCGGAGCCACCCTTCTCCAGCGGACGCCACGTCCCGTCGCGGCGTCGGAAGATCCGTCCATCGGTGAGCCCCACCCACAGCTCAGGCTGGTCTCCTGGCGACTGCACGACCTGCACGCGAAAGGCGTCGCGTGGCGAATCGGGTACGCGCACCCAGCGCAGCGCGCCACCGCGGCGTTCGAGCTCGAACACGCCCGCCACTCCGGCCGCATACAGCACCGACCCGCTGTCCCCCGGCGACACGGCCAACGCCTGGACATCGGGTGACGCCAGCCCCTGCGGCGGACCGAAATACGTCCACGCTCCGCGGTTGAGCCGCGCCGCCCCGCCCATCGAACTCGCCACCCACAACTCCGCACTCCCGTCGGGTGCGAACCCGCTCGCCAGCACCAGGCCCAGCTTCTGCATGGGCGCGGGCAAGGGCAACGGAATGAACTTCTCACCGTTGAAATACGACACGCCGAGGGTCGTGCCGGCCACCACGCGCGGCGAGCCGTCAATGGCGTTCGTCTCCACCAGACTGAACACGACCTGGCCCTGCAACCCGTCGGCCTCGCCGAACACGCGCCACGCGCCACCGCGCGGCTGGTACAGGAGGCCCCGCCGTGTGCCAAGCCAGCGGCTGCCATTCGCGGGCAGCAGCAGCGAACGCACCTGCTGATTCTCAAAACCGTCCGGCAGTTCTTCGCGCCGCCAACTCCCGCCGGCATACTCGTACAACCCATCGTCGGCACCAAGCCACGGGATGCCGTTGCGATCGACCTGCATCGCGAACACGGTGGATGCGCGCAGCCCCGACGCGGCATCGAAGCGACGCTCGGCGATCACCTGCAACCGATGGCCACTGGGCGCCACTGACCCCATCGAGCGAACGGGAGGGCTGGACGGCGATGCGCCTCCCTGCGCAGCAACCGCCGCGGGCCACGACAGCGCTCCCACCGCCACCAGCGCGACGGCGCCAAGACGACGCAGACGTGACACCGGTTCGCTCACGTGAAGTTCCGGGCGGCCGTACGCACCGCCTCCTGCATGGCGGGATACGACGGCGTGAGAGATTCCAACGTGTCCACGAGCATCCTCGCCACGAGATAATTGCGCAGCGCCTTGTTGTCGGCCGGCACCACGAACCACGGCGCGTCAGGCGTGCTGCACCGGGTCAACGCTTCCCGATAGGCCTCGGTGTAGTCGTCCCACCGCGCGCGATCATTGAGGTCTTCCACGCGGAACTTCCAGTTCTTCGTGGGATCATCGAGACGGGCCAGCAACCGGGCGCGCTGTTCGTCCTGCGAAATGTGCAAGAAGCACTTCCGGATGACCACGCCGTTGGCGTGCAGCATCTCCTCGAAGTGATTGATCTGCGCGAATCGCGCCTGCCACACGGACACGGGTGCGAGCTGGCGTACGCGCACGGCCAACACGTCTTCGTAATGCGAGCGATTGAACACCCCGATCATCCCGCGCGGGGGCACCACCTGATGCACGCGCCAGAGAAAATCGTGTCGCAGCTCCAGTGCGGTAGGTGGCCCGAAGGCCGCCACCTGCACGCCCGTCGGGTTGAAGGCACCATACACCGACTTGATCACCCCGTCCTTACCCGACGCGTCACGTCCCTGCAGAATGAGCAGCAGCGCATGCCGCCCGTCGGCATGAAACGCATCCTGCAAGGCCGCCAGCCGGGCGAGCAGATCACTGGTGGCCTGCTCCAGCACCTTCTTGTCGGGGGCAGAGTCCACGCGCGCCGCGGCGTTGCCGAGCGACACGGTGGTCTGCTCGTGCACCGCCTCGAGCGCGAGGGCCAACGGTACCCGCTGCACTGGCACCTGCTTCACGCCGTCCCCATCGTCGCCGAACGCCCGGCGAGCTCCGTAGCGGGCAACATGAAGATCAGATCGCGCGTCGGCGTGGGATCGTGTTCAGTGAACGCCCCGGGTACGAGCGCCCGGAACGCCTCTACACCCATCGCGTACCGTTCCTGATCCTGCGTGCTGCCGTCGGGGTCGGGAAACTCCATGCGGCCGTGTACCACCACGCTGCGCCAGGAGAACAGGGCCTCGATGTGATCCACTTCGAAGGCCACCCACGGATGATGAGCGAGAACGCTCACCTTGGCTCCGTGCTGTGTGCGTCCCCAGATCCACCCGTCGCGATACACGTAGTGGACCGGCTCGATATCCACACGATCCCGGAAGGTGAAGGCGATGCGCCCCACGTGCTGCGACGCGAGCAGCGCGTGGCACTCGGCCGTGGTGAGCACGGAAAACGTCGGAGAGTTGCTCATGGGCGGGTCCTCACACGTTCGACGGTTCGTAGGGCTCCATGTGAATCAGCACGCCGACCGCCGCGGGAATGCGTTGACGGATGGCCGACTTGACGATCCCCGACAGAATGTGGGCATCGTGCAGCGTCATGGAGGGTTCGGCCTGCACGTGAATGTCCACGTAGTACGCGGTGCCGGTCTTGCGGATCTTCAGCTTCTCGATGGCGAGCACACCGGGCGTCCCCAGCGCGGCGGTGGACACCACGCTCTGGATGGTGATGTCAGGCGCCCGGTCCATGAGATCGCCCAGCGCCGTCCGCAGCAGCAGAGTGGCATTGATGGCGATGATGGCGGCCGCCACGAGCGCCGCCCAGTCATCGGCCGGCTCCCAGCCGGGGCCACCGACGATCGCCACGGTAATACCGATGAAGGCGGCCGCCGACGTGATCGCATCGGCGCGGTGATGCCACCCGTCGGCCGCGGCGGCCACGCTGCCGCTTCCTTCGCTCACCTGCAGCACCTTCTTGGCCAGCACCTCCTTCACCACGATCACCACCGCGAGAACCCCCAGCGTCCACGGGGCCGGCGCATGGTGTGGGGTGCGGATCTCGCGAATGGCCTCGATGGCGATACCGGCTGCGGCCCCGAACATGAGCGCCGACACCACCGCGCCCGCCAGCGCCTCGGCCCGCCCGTAGCCGAAGGGATAGCGGTCGTCGGGATCGCGGCTCGCGATGCGAAGCCCGCCCCACACCACCACCGACCCGATCATGTCGGTGCCGCTCTCGATGGCGTCGGCCACGAGGGCGTACGCGTTGCCCACCAGCCCCGCCACCAGCTTCACCACCGCCAGGAGCGCGTTGATGACCAGGCCGAGTTGCGCCAGACGCTGCGAGGCGAGGGCCGCGTTCGAGAGCGGGGTGGGCTGGTTCGACATCACCGGTAATATGGCAGTCGGGCCACAGCCACGTGACAGGGAGAATGCACGACAGCCGGTTAGATTCCCCGACATGAGCACGGTTGCCCCCAGTGCGGAGCCCGCACCGACCTTCTCGCATCGCGTCGAGTACGCCGCCACCCGGGCGGCGGTGGCGGGGCTGCGCCTCTTGGGCTGGCGCGGGGCCAGTACCGTGGGCGGGTGGCTCGCGCGCCTCGCCTATCGCCCCATCGGCATTCGCGCCGGCGTGGTGGAACGGCAGATCGCGGCGGCCTTCCCTCACCTCTCAGCCGACGAGGTGCGTGCGCTCTCCGGCCGCGCCTACGAGAGCCTCGGACGCACGTCCATCGAAACCGCCGTGCTCCCCGGCACTTCGCCGGCCGATGTGCTGGCGCGCGTGGAACGGGTGGAAGGGTGGCACCACGTGGAGGCAGCGCTGGCGCTGGGCAAGGGCATCATCGCCGTCACCGGCCACCTCGGCAACTGGGAGTTCGCCGGCGCCTACGTGGCGGCGCGCGGCGTCCGCGTGGATGCCGTCACCCGCGGCGCGGCAAACAAGCTGTTCGAAGCGTACATCACCCGCACGCGGCAGCAGATCGGCATGGAGGTCATCCACGACAGGGATGCCGTGCGCCGCACGCCGCGGTCGCTGCGAGAGAACCATCTCGTGGCGTTCGTCGCCGATCATGATGCGCTGGGGCTGGCGAGCACCTTCGTGCCGTTCTTCGGCCGGCCGGCCAAGACGCCGCGCGGCCCCGCGGTGTTCGCGCTCCGTTTTGGTGCGCCGGTGCTGCTCATGATCTGCGTGCGCCAGCCCAGCGGGCGCTACGCCTTCTTCGTGGAACCGGTGGAAGTGCAACCCACTGGCGATCGGGAGGCCGATGTGGACGCCATAGTGCTGCGCTATACGCAGATGCTCGAGCAGAAGGTGCGAGAGTATCCCGAGCAGTACTTCTGGCAGCATCGACGCTGGCGCCGCCAGCCGCCCGACACACCACCGCACCTGCGCGAACCCTGATGCGTTTCCTTCCTCGTCGCGGCAAAGCCCAGCCGCGCGGCTGGTTCGTGCGCGTACTACGCGCCCTGCTGCTCGTGGCGTTCGCGCCGGTGCCGTTCATCCTGCTCTTCGCGGTGGTGAATCCCCCCGTCACCATGGTCATGCTGCAGCGCGCCGGCCAACGCTTCCTCGCCGGTGACAAACCGGCATGGCCCGTGCATACGCCAGTGTCGCGCAGCGCCATGAGCCCATCGCTCCGCCGGGCCGTGCTCGCCTCCGAAGACGACCGGTTCTATCTGCACAACGGCATCGACTTCGTGGAGTTGGACAAGGCGCTCAAGCGCCGGAAGCGCGGCGGCAAGCTGCGCGGTGCCAGCACGCTCACGCAGCAGGTGGCCAAGAACATCTTCCTCTGGAACGGCCGCTCATTCGTGCGCAAAGGCATCGAGGCGTACCTCGCGTTGTGGCTCGAGCTATTGCTCACCAAGGAACGCATCCTCGACCTGTACATCAACCTCGCCGAGTGGGGCCCGTATCACTTCGGCGCCGAGGCGGGTGCGCGCTACCACTATCGCAAGAGCGCGGCCTCGCTCACGCGTGAGGAATCGGCGCGCATGGCCGCCATTCTGCCGGCGCCGCGGCGCTGGACCCCGCGCGGCAGTGTGGCATCGCGCCGTGTGGGCGCGGTGCTGCAACGCATGCAGTATGCGGCGCCCAAGACGGAAGAGCCAAAGTAGGAGCGCGTCCGTCCCCTTTGTCGGCTCCCGCCCGGGAATTACACTGTCACAATTGCCGTGATGCCCACGGTTGTGCGTCGTCTTTCAAGTCCTGCCACATGTCTGTGTCTGCCCTGAATCTCTCCGCCGCCCGGTGGGCGCGTGGACGCGCCGTCATTGTCACGGCAATCGGTGCGCTGCTCGCCACATCGCTCGTGAGCACGTCGGTGCTCGTTGCGCAGTCGTCGGCGCAATCGACCGAACCGTCAGCCACGAAATCGGCCGCGAAGTCGACCACGTCGAAGGCCGGCAATGCCGCCACGGCTTCCAAGCGTGCGAAGGGGACCAAGAAGTCGGCAAAGAAGTCAGCGAAGTCGAGCAAGAAGGCGAAGCAGTCGGCGGCCACTGCGGACTCGGGCAAGGCCCCGCGCAAGCCCGTCGGCGCGCTGGGCCCGCAGGCCGGCGATCGTCATCTGGCGTTCAAGAACACCGGCAGTGACCTGGATTCGCTGTGGCCGCCCGCGATGCCGGCACCGCTACCCGGCTCGGTCCTGCCCTCCAAGCGCATTATCGCGTTCTATGGAAACCCGCGCTCGGTGCGCATGGGCATTCTCGGCGAGTTCGCGCCGGACGAGATGCTGCGCAAGCTCGACGCCGAAGTGGCGGAGTGGAATCGCCTCGACCCCAAGACCCCGGTGCAGCCCGCGCTGCACCTCATCGCGGTGGTGGCCGCCGGCGACAAGGGATTCGACGGCAAGTATCGCAACCGGATGGACAGCACGCTGATCGAGAAGGTCTACGGCTGGGCCAAAAGCCGCAACGCGATCATGTTCATCGATGTGCAGGTAGGGCTCAGCACGTTGCAGGAAGAGCTGCCCCGGCTCGAGCGGTTTCTCAAGCGCCCCGACGTACACCTCGGCATCGATCCCGAGTTCTCCATGAAGGACGGCACGCGCCCCGGCAAGAAGATCGGCACCTACGATGCGGCCGACATCAACTATGCCTCGCGCTACCTCGCCGGCCTGGTGGAGAAGTACAAGCTGCCCCCCAAGGTGCTGGTCATTCACCGCTTCACGCAGCGCGGCGTCACCAATGCCAAGTCGATCCGCCTCGATCCCAAGGTGCAGATCGTGATGCACATGGACGGCTTCGGCCCGCCGTCGCTCAAGCGCGACTCGTACTACAGCTACATCAAGAAGGAGCCGGTGCAGTTCGCCGGGTGGAAGCAGTTCACCAAGGCGAAGAACGACAAACCCATCACGCCGCGCTCCGAAATCTTGCGGCTCTGGCCGGTGCCGCTGTACATCCAAGTGCAGTAACCCGACGCACGCGGCGTTCGGCCCCCACACACTCCCCTGCCCCCATGCATCGACGCGATATGCTCGGAACCCTTGGCACGGTAGCGATGGCCGGCGCTGTTGGCGTGCCGATCACCTCCGCCGACGAACGGATTGGGGAGGTGCCCGCGGCCGGGCGGCTACGCCAGTCGGTATCCCGCTGGTGCTACGGCAGCACGCCGATTCACGAGCTGTGCACCACGGCCAAGGCGATTGGCCTCGTGGGCATCGACCTCCTCGGCCCCGACGAGTGGAGCGTGCCGCAGCAGTACGGCCTCGAGTGCACCATGGGCAACAGCTGGGGCACGATTCCCGTGGGCTTCAACCGGCCGGCCAATCACGACAAGCTCGTGGCCGACGGCGAAACGTACATTCCGCGCGCTGCCGCGGCGGGCGTGAAGAAGATCGTGGTGTTCAGCGGCAACAAGGGCGGCATGAGCGACGGCGAGGGCATCGCCAACTGCATCGCGGGGCTCAAGCGCCTCATGCCCACGGCCGAGAAGCACGGCGTGGTGCTGTGCATGGAAATGCTCAACAGCAAGGTCGATCACAAGGACTATCACGCCGACCATACCGCGTGGGCCGTGGAAGTCGCGAAGGGGTTGAACAGCCCGAGCTTCCGCCTGCTGTACGACATTTACCACATGCAGGTCATGGAAGGCGACGTGATCGCCACCATCAAGGCCAACCTGCCGTACATCGCGCACTTCCACACCGCGGGCGTGCCGGGGCGCAACGAGATCGACGGTGCGCAGGAGCTCAACTACCGCGGCATCGCCGAGTACATCGCGAGCACCGGGTACACCGGCGTGTTCGCGCACGAATTCATCCCCAAGCGCAACGGCGTGGCGTCGCTCAAGGAAGCGGTCGCCACCTGCACGGTGTAAACGGCGGGCTGCTCGCTATCTACTGAAAAACCAGTTGACAAGGTCGGAGACCCACCGTGCTCTACTGGAAGACCAGTAGATCATCTCCACTCCGGCCGTGTTTACATGAACGATCTGCACTTCCCGCCGCGCGAACTGGCGGTGATGTCGGTGCTCTGGAAGCTCGGCTCCGCCACGGTGGCCGATGTGCGCGAGCACCTCGATGAGGATCTCGCGTATACGTCGGTGCTGTCCGCGCTGCAGACGCTCGAAAAGAAGGGCTACGTGCAGCCGGAGCCCGAGGGGCGCGCCTATCGCTACTTCCCCACCGTGGCCGCGGACAAGGCTGGCCACAGCGCCATCGGCCGCATCAAGGACGCGATCTTTCAGGGCTCCACCGAGCGCATGTTCGCGCAGTTGGTGTCGGACAAGGCGCTTAGCCGCGACGAACTGGAACGCATGCGTGCGCTGTTGGCCGAGCGGTTGGGGGACGACGCATGAGCGCGTTCGCGAACACCATCGCCGGGTGGGCGCCGTTCCTCGCGGCGTGGATGGCAACGACGCTCATCGTGTCGGCCGTGCTCACCGGCGTGGCGTTGCTGTTGCATCGACTGGCGCGCGGCGTAGCGCCGAGCCGCGTGGTCTGGAGCGTAGCCCTGTTCACGGCCGTGGCGCTTGCGGGTACGCAACCGTGGCGACGCGCCGCCCCATCCATTGTCGTGGGATTCCCCCTTCGCGTGTCGACCACCGCGACAGGCGCACCGGCTGCCGCGCCCTCCCTGACGGACCGATTCCTGAATGCCGCACGCACCGCGTCGGTGCGAGCGGACGCAGCGATGATGCAGGCATCGTCAGGACTCTCGCGGGTGGTCGCGCGTGCGCCGCTGACCGTGAAGCTGGTGCTCGTTCTCGCGTGGCCTCTCGCGACGGTCGTGCTCGTCGGCATCGGCGCCTGGACCTATCGTCGTCAGCGGCGATTGCTGCGCGCGGCGCAACCGACGGCACTCGGCCAGCATAGTGTGTTCGTGTGTGGCACGGCCGGCCCCGCAGTGTACGGGGTGCGCTCACCACGTATCGTGGTGCCCGCGTGGTTGCTGCACCGATCGCCGGAGGAGCAACAGCTCGTGCTGACGCACGAGCAAGCGCACATCACGGCGCGCGACCCGATGCTACTCATGAGCGCCTGCGCTGCAGCCGCGCTCGTGCCGTGGAATCCCTGCATGTGGTATCTGCTCAACCGGCTGCGTCTGGCCATCGAGCTCGACTGCGATACGCGTGTGCTGCAGTCGGGCGCCTCGGCCCGTCGATACGGCGCGCTGCTCATCGACCTTTCGGCGGCCGCCACACCGGCACCGCTGCTCACCGGTGCAACCGCCTTCTCGCACCACACGTCCCACCTCGAACGGAGACTTCGTCGCATGACCGATCGTCCTGTCGCCCACACCACCACCCGTCGCCTCGTCAGCCTGTCGTTGGGGGCGTTGGCCCTCATCGCGGCCTGCGGCGCCGAACTGCCCACCAGCGCCGAGCTCGAAGGGATGGACGTGACCGCCGCCCAGCAGCGTACGGCGGCGCTCGCCCCGGCACTCGGCACCACGCGCTTCGTCATCGACGGCAAGGAAGTCACGGAAGCAGAGGCCAAGGCCCTCAACGCCAATCGCATCGCCTCGATCAACATCAGCAAGCTGGACAAGAAGACCAGCGAACTGCGTATTGCCACCCGCAGTGCCGGCGATAGCACGGCTGGGGCGGTCACGACGCTCAAGCGCGTCGAGGGCTTTCGGATTGCCGTGAAGGCCGATGGGACGGCTGACAGCAGCCGTACACTCGTGATCGGCGAAAACGTCCGCATGTCACCCGCCAAGAGCACATTCGAGGGGCTGATCTTCGTCGACGGCGTGAAGGCGACGGAGGAGGCCATGAAGATGTCCCCCGATCGTATTCAGAGCATCGAGGTGATCAAGGGCGCGGCCGCCGAGAAGATCTACGGCCCCGAAGGCGCCAAGGGCGTCATCCGCATCACGACCAAGAAGTAGCCCGAGTTATTAGCGGCATCGCCACGATGTGACGCAACCGCCGCCCCTCCCGAGACCCACGGGAGGCGGCGACCTGGTCCACACGACAAGGCCCCTCCCACGGAGGGGCCTTCTTCGTACCAGGAGGTTCCATGTTCATGCCCGTCGATCGCCAGCACCCATCGGCCCGTCCGTCGCGCCTCGTCCCCATGGCCGACGGCGCGCCCTGACCCGGTCGGGCGCGCACGGCTGTCGTGAGCTTCCTGACAGCGCCCGCGCACTCCCGGCGCCAGACTCTCCGGGAGCCGCGATCTATGGCGCGCCGTGGTACCGCGACGCAACGTAGGAACGGCCGCATCTCCGATGCAGAGACACTCCCCGTTCTCCCCAGCGCCCACTGCCATGTCCGACGCCACCGCTTCCGTGACTCCCCCGACCACGTCGCGCCACGGGAAGCACAAGTATCCCGGCTTCCACGTCACATGCAGCGGCAATCAGCTGGTCACGCAGTACGTGGAGACCCGCATCACCGAGGGTGGGGTGTTCTACCCCATCACGCCGTCCACCGAAGGCGGCGAGATCTACCAGGCGTCCTTCGCCACCGGTGAATTGAACGTCTGGGGACAACAGAAGGTCGCCGCCGAAACCGAGGGGGAACACGCCGCACAGGGTGGCGCCACCGCCTTCGCGGTCACCGGGCGCCGCACGGTCAACTTCACCAGTGGCCAGGGCATCGTGTACGCGATGGAGCAGTACTACCACGCGCCCGGCAAGCTCTCCACGATGGTGCTGCAGGTGGGCGCCCGCGCCCTCACCAAGCACGCCCTCAACGTGCACTGCGGCCACGACGACATCTACGCCGCGCTCGACGTGGGGTGGATCATGCTCATGGCGCGCGACGCGCAGCAGGCGGCCGATCAGGCCATCATCCTGCGCAAGGTGTGCGAGCTCGCGCTCAACCCGGGCATGAACATCCAGGACGGCATGCTCACCACGCACAGTGAACGCATGTACCTGGCCCCCGAGGCGGAATTCCTGCGCGAGTACCTCGGTGCCCCCGACGACATCATCCCCTGCCCCACCCCGGCGCAGCGCGAGCTGTTCGGCCCCACGCGCCGCCGGCTGCCGCAGATGATGGACCTCAAGAACCCCACGCTGCTCGGCCCGGTGCAGAATCAGGAGCACCACATGAACGGCGTGGTGGCGCGGCGCAACAACTTCAGCGAACACGTGCTCCCCATGCTCTCGGCGGCGTACACCGAGTTCGCCGAGCTCACGGGGCGCGAGTACGGGCTGGTCACGCAGTACAAGACCGACGACGCCGACACCGTGTTCGTATCGCTCGGCTGCGCCGCCGAGAACATCGAAGCAGCGTGCGACTATCTGCGCGACCAGCGCAACGCGAAGGTGGGGAGCATCCACATCAACGTGATCCGCCCCTTCCCGGAAGACGCCGTCATCGACGCTCTGCGCGGCAAGAAGAACGTCATCATCCTCGAGCGCACCGACGAAAGCTTCGCCGGTGACAATCCGCTGGCGCGCGACATCCGCGTGGCGCTGGGCAAGGCCAACGAGGTCACCCGCTTCGGTGGCGTGCACCCCACGATGACGCCCGACGAAACCCCGCGTCTCTTCCGCGGCGCGTACGGCATCGGGTCGCGCGACTTCCGCCCGGAGCACATCATCGGCGCGCACGAATTCGCCACCGGTGTGTCGGCCCGTACCGACGGCCGCACTGCCGACGGCGGGGAAACGTACTTCGTGCTGGGTGTGCAGCATCC
>NZ_JBIJAW010000079.1:0-12055 GCF_044345575.1 Gemmatimonas sp. | reverse complement strand
GGAAAAGGCCGCCCGGGCCGCCGAGGTCCAGGTCTCGTGAGTACTGCGCTCGAACTGCCCGTCATCCGCGAGCGTGGTCAGCGCGAGGTCTTCTGCGGGCTGACCGGCATCGTGTGGCTGCATCGCAAGATGCAGGACGCCTTTTTCCTCGTCGTGGGGTCGCGCACCTGCGCGCACCTCGTGCAGTCGGCGGCCGGGGTGATGATCTTCGCCGAGCCGCGCTTCGCGACGGCCATTCTCAGCGAACGCGATCTTGCCGGGTTGGCCGACGCCAACGACGAACTCGATCGGGTGGTGCAGCAGCTGCTGGCGCGCCGCCCCGACATTACCACGCTCTTCCTGGTGGGCTCGTGCCCGTCGGAAGTGATCAAGCTCGATCTCGCGCGCGCGGCTGAACGGCTCAACACGCAGTTCATGCCGCAGGTGCGTATCCTCAATTACAGCGGCAGCGGCATCGAGACCACCTTCACGCAGGGTGAAGACGCCTGTTTGCGCAGCATGGTGCCGCACCTGCCGGCCAGCACGAGTGCGGCGCCGGAACTGCTGGTGGTGGGCACGGTGGCCGACGTGGTGGAAGACCAGTTCGCCCGTATGTTCACCAAGCTGGGCATCGGGCCGGTGCGCTTCTTTCCGCCGCGCCGCGCGCGGGAGCTGCCGCCGGTGGGTCCCAACACGCGCGTGCTGCTGGCCCAGCCCTTCCTGAGTGACACGGCGCGGGCGCTCGTGGCGCGCGGGGCGACGCTGCTGGCGGCCCCGTATCCCTTCGGCGTGGGCGGGACCACCGCGTGGCTCAAGGCGGCCGCCGATGCCTGGGGGGTGAGTGAGGCGCACTTCGACGGCGCGGTGGCGCCCAATGCCGAACGCGCTCGGGTCGCCCTGTCGCGCTATCGGGAGCGCCTCGAAGGCAAGCGGCTGTTCATGTTCCCCGACTCGCAGCTCGAAATCCCGCTCGCACGCTTCCTCCACGAAGAGTGTGGTATGGAGCTGGTGGAGGTGGGGACCCCGTACCTCGATCGGCTGCTCATCGACGCCGAGCTGTCGCGGTTGCCGGCCACGGTGCAGGTGAGTGAAGGGCAGGACGTGGAGAAGCAGCTCGATCGCTGCCGTGACGCGCGCCCCGACCTTACGGTATGCGGTCTCGGCCTCGCCAACCCGCTCGAAGCCGAGGGGCTGCGCACCAAGTGGTCCATCGAGCTCGTCTTCTCCCCCGTACACGGCTTCGAGCAGGCGGGCGATCTGGCAGAACTTTTTGCGCGCCCGCTCGAGCGGGCGCAGCGACTCGCGGTCTGAGACGGCCATGGAACTGACGCTCTGGACCTACGAAGGCCCGCCGCACGTTGGCGCGATGCGCATCGCCACCAGCATGACGGGTGTGCACTATGTGCTGCATGCGCCGCAGGGCGATACGTACGCCGATCTGCTCTTCACCATGATCGAGCGGCGCGATCGTCGGCCGCCCGTGACGTACACCACCTTTCAGGCCCGCGATCTGGGTGGTGATACGGCAGAACTCGTGAAGACCTCGGTGCGCGAGGCCTACGAACGCTTCCAGCCCGATGCGCTGCTGGTTGGGGAATCGTGCACCGCCGAACTCATTCAGGATCAGCCGGGCTCGCTGGCCCAGGGCATGTCGCTGCCCGTGCCGGTGATCCCGCTGGAGCTCCCCGCGTACAGCAAGAAGGAAAACTGGGGCGCGAGCGAAACGTTCTACCACCTCGTGCGCGCGCTCCTGCAGCCGTTGGCACCGCCGCCGGGCACCACCCGTGAGCCCGTGATCGACGTCGTGCGCCGCGAGAATCGTCGCCCCCGCGCGAATCTGCTCGGCGCTACGGCGCTCGGCTTCCGCAACCGCGACGACGTGCGCGAGATCACACGGCTCCTGCACGACCTCGGCGTGGATGTGCACGTCTGTGCGCCGCACAACGCCACGGTGGCCGACATCCGTCGGATTCCCGAGGCGGATTTCAACATCGTCATGTATCCGGAAGTCGCGGATACGGCGGCGCGCTGGCTCGAGAAGACGTTCCGCATGCCCACCGTGAAGACGGTGCCCATCGGCGTGCTCGCCACGCGTGAGTTCGTGCAGGAGATCGGCACGGTCACGGGTATCGACGTGCAGCCGCTGCTCGAACACGAGCGCGCCGGCACGGCACAGGTGGACGCCAGCCGGTCGTTGCTGCCGTGGTACTCGCGGTCGGTGGACAGTACGTATCTCACCGGCAAGCGGGTGTTCGTCTTCGGTGACGCGACGCACGTACTGGCGGCGGCGCGCATCGCCAAGGACGAACTGGGCTTCGAGGTCGTGGGCATCGGCACGTACTCCCGCGAATTCGCCCGCCCCATCCGGGAGTACGCGGCGAAGATCGGCGTGGAAGCGCTCATCAGCGATGATTACCTCGCCGTGGAGCAGAAGGTGAGCGAACTCGCGCCGGAGCTCGTGTTGGGCACGCAGATGGAACGCCACATCGCGAAGCGGCTCGGTGTACCCTGTGCGGTGATCAGCGCCCCCATTCATGTGCAGGACGTGCCGGCCCGGCATTCGCCGCAGATGGGATTCGAAGGCGCCAACGTGATCTTCGATACGTGGGTGCACCCGCTGATGATGGGGCTCGAGGAACATCTGCTGCACATGTTCCGCGACGACTTCGAGTTCGGCGACGGGCACGCGTCGCACCTGCACAACGCCGCGCCCAAGGCTGCGCCGATGCGGGAACCGGCGGCGCCAGCAGGAAATTCCTACAGCACGGCCACCGTCACGGGATCGCACGAGATCATCGTGCCCGAGGCGGCCAGCGCCGTTGGACTCACCGAGGAAGAGTCCGAAATCACGCCCGCCACGCCCGTTGCCGCCGTGATCACCAGCGCCCGCTGGTTGCCCCCGGCGGAAGCGGAGCTCAAGAAGATTCCGTTCTTCGTGCGCGGCAAGGTCCGCCGCAACACGGAACGGTTTGCGATCGATCGCGGGATCGCCGAGATCACCGTGGATACCATGTACGACGCCAAAGCATTCTATGGCCGCTGACACCCGTACTCCCGAAATGCGCGTCTGCATCACGACGCTCGACGCTCACCTTGCTGACGCCTTCGAACGCGCCAAACAGGGGCTCAAGAGCGTTCCGGGGCTACATGTGTCCATGCACATCGCCGCCGACTTCAACACCGACAAACAGGCGGCGGAACGTGCGCGTCAGGACATCGCGCGCGCCAACATCGTGGTGTGTACGCAGCTCTTCCAGGAAGAGTATGCGAACGAAGTGCTGCCGGCCGTGCTCGCCCGTCGCAACGACGCCGACGCCGTGCTGTGCGCGCTCTGCACCCCCGAGCTCGTGAAGTGCACGAAGCTCGGCAAGTTCGACATGATGGGCGGCGAAAGCCGCTCCCCGTTCTCGCCGATCTCCCTGCTCAAGAAGCTCCGCGGCTCGCGCGGGGACGGGAAGAGCAGCGGGGAGCGGCAGATGAGCGCGCTGCGTACGCTCCCCAACCTGCTCAAGTTCATCCCCGGGACGGCGCAGGATGTGCGCGCGTACCTGCTGCTCATTCAGTACTGGCTCGCCGGCAGCGACGAGAACATCGAGCAGATGATCCGGTACGCCGTCGATCGCTACGCTGCCGGCCCGCGCACCAAGTTCAAGGGCGCGCTCAAGCCCGAGCAGCCGGTCACGTACCCCGAAGTCGGCCTCTGGCACCCCGAGCTGCCGAACCGCGGCATCACCGAGACGATCGGCGCTCTGCCGTCGATGAAGCACAAGATCGGCACGGTGGGCGTACTCGTGGGGCGCTCGTATCTGCTCGCGGGCAACGTGGCGCACTACGCCGCCGTGGTGAAGGGGCTCGAGGCGAGGGGGCTGCATGTCATTGCCGGGTTCTCGAGTGCACTCGACGCGCGTCCCGCCATCGACAAGTTCTTCAAGAACGCGCGTGGCGAGCCCACCATCGACGCGATGATCAACCTCACCGGCTTCTCGCTGGTGGGTGGGCCGGCGTACAACGATTCGGCGGCCGCGCAGGTGGTGCTCAAGCAGCTCGACGTGCCGTACCTCACGCTGCAGACGCTCGAGTTCCAGACCATCGAAGAGTGGCAGCGTGATGCGCGCGGGCTCAACCCGCTGCAGGCCACGCTGCAGATCGCGATTCCCGAACTCGACGGCGCCATCGTCCCCACCGTGTACGGTGGCAAGGGCAATCCGGTGGAGGGCAAGCCGGCGGCGTCGGAGCCCATCCCGGAGCGCATCGAGCGCGTGGCGGAGCGCGTGGCCAAGCTGGTGGCGCTGCGTCGCAAGACACGCGCCGAGCGCAAGGTCGCGATCATTCTCTTCAACTTCCCGCCCAACGCGGGCAACACGGGCTCAGCGGCGTATCTCGCCGTGTTCCCGTCACTGCAGCGTGTGCTCGCGGAGATGAAGGAAGCCGGCTACTCGGTGGACTTGCCGGCGAGTGTGGACGAACTGCGCGAGCGTATCACGCAGGGCAATCGGGAGCAGTTCGGCGCGCCGGCCAATGTGCACACCCGCATTCCGGTGGACGATCACGTACGCCGCGAGAAGTACCTCAAGGAAATCGAAAAGACGTGGGGTCCCGCGCCTGGGCGTCAGCTCGCCGATGGGCAGAGCATCCAGGTGATGGGTGCCATGTTCGGCAACGTGTTCGTGGGCGTGCAGCCCAGCTTTGGCTGGGAAGGCGATCCGATGCGTCTGCTGTTCGAAGGCGGCTTCTCCCCCACGCATGCGTTCAGCGCGTTCTATCGCTGGCTCAAGGAAGACTACAAGGCCGACGCGGTCCTGCACTTCGGCACGCACGGCGCGCTCGAGTTCATGCCCGGCAAGCAGTCGGGGCTCGACGCCACCTGCTGGCCGGAGCGCCTCATCGGCGACCTGCCGAACGTGTACCTGTACGCGTCCAACAACTCGTCGGAAGGGACGCTCGCCAAGCGCCGCGGCAACGCCACGCTGGTGTCGTATCTCACGCCGCCGGTGAGCAACGCGGGGCTCTATCGCGGTCTCGCCGATCTCAAGACGAGTCTCGATCGCTGGCGCCAGATGGATGGTGGCCGCGCGGCCGAAGCCGAGCAGCTGCGCACACTCGTTCAGCAGCAGGCGGCGGCCGTGGAACTCGCGGCGGCCGAGCCGGCGTGGACGGCGCAGGAGACCGACGCGCGCATCGCCGATATCCGCGAGAAGCTGCTGGAGCTCGAGTACAGCCTCATTCCCACGGGCCTCCATGTGGTGGGTGAGCCCATGACGCCGGAAGCGCGAGTGGAGATGCTCGTGGAAATGGCGCGCAGCGGCCGCCCGGAAGTGGAGCTGCCCAGCATCGGTGAAACGGTGCTAGCGGGGCACGGCGATAAGCGCAGCGACGACACGCAAGGCGCGGCGGTGGAGGCCATCGTGCATGCTGCCGTACACACGCTGGTACACAAGGCCGATCTCCGCGTGGCGCAGCAGGCCGGCCGTGCCGAGGCCAAAGCGCGCGGCATGCGGCTCGCCAACGACAAACAGTTCGATCAACATCTCGAATTGCTGGCGGGCTATGACGTCGCCCTGCGCGAAGACCGCGAGGTGGAAGGCGTGCTGCGCGCACTCGACGTGCGCTACGTGGAGCCGGCGCCGGGCGGCGACCTGCTGCGCAATCCGCAGGTGCTTCCCTCGGGGCGCAACATCTATGGCTTCGACCCGTATCGCGTGCCGAGTGCGGCGGCGATGCTCGAGGGGCGCGGCCGCGCCGATCAGCTGTTGGCCAAGCACAAGCAGGAGACCGGCGAGCTCCCCGAAACGGTGGCCGTCGTGCTGTGGGGGACCGACAACATGAAGAGCGAAGGCACGCCGCTCGCGCAGGTGATGGCGATGATGGGCGTGGTGCCGCGCTTCGACAGCGTGGGGCGTCTCACCGGGGCGCGCCTGCTGCCGCTCGAAAGCCTCGGCCGTCCGCGCGTGGACGTGGTGATCACGCTCTCCGGGATCTTCCGCGATCTGCTGCCGTTGCAGGTGAAGCTGCTGGCCGAAGCCTCGTTGCTGTGCGCGAAGGCCGAGGAAGATCCGGAGATGAACTTCATCCGCAAGCACGCGCTGGACACGATGCGCGACACCGGCTGCACGATCGAGCAGGCGTCGCTGCGTGTGTTCTCCAACGCCGACGGCGCGTACGGCTCGAACGTCAACTTGCTCATCGAGACGGGCAAGTGGCAGGACGAGAACGAGCTCGCCGACCTGTTCGTGCAGCGCAAGGGCTTCGCGTACGGCCCCGATGGCAAGCCGCAGTCACAGCCTGCCCTGATGAAGCGCGCGCTGGGCAAGGCGACGCTTTCGTTCCAGGGGCTCGACTCGGTGGACCTCGGTGCCACCGATATCGACCAGTACGTGGAATCGCTCGGTGGCATGACGCGCGTGATCGCGCAGCAGAACGATGGCAAGACGCCCGCGGTGTACCTCGGTGACTACGGGCAGGGGCAGGGCAAGGTGCGCACGCTCAAGGAGCAGGTCGAGCTGGAGTCGCGCACGAAGATGCTCAATCCCAAGTGGTACGAAGCGCAGATTCAGTACGGGTACGAGGGCGTGCGTAACATCACCGGCCACCTCGTGACCACTCTCGGATGGTCGGCCACCGGCGGCAAGGGCGCGGTGCCGCAGTGGGTGTACGCGGAGGCCAGCAAGACCTTCGTGCTCGACGAAGAGATGCGGAAGCGGATCGCTGACGCCAATCCGGATGCGGCGCTGGGCATTGCGCAGCGCCTGCTCGAAGCGAACGATCGCGGCTACTGGCAGCCGGATGATGCAACGTTGGAAGCGCTGCGCGATGCGGCGGCAGAACTGGAAGATCGACTTGAAGGCGTATACGCGGCATAACCTGTAGCACCCCCACTCCCCACGGGTAACGCAGCATGGCAACAATGAAACTCCCCATCGTGGACGCGCTCGGAGACGGCGACGGCTCCCTGCAGGTGCACCTGGACGAGAACCAGAAGATCGAAGGCGCGCTCGTGATTGCCGTGTACGGCAAGGGCGGCATCGGGAAGAGCACCACGTCGAGCAACCTGTCGGCAGCCTTCTCGAAGCTCGGCAAGCGCGTGCTCCAGATTGGCTGCGATCCGAAGCACGACAGCACCTTCACGCTTACCAAGCGCATGGTGCCCACGGTGATCGACGTACTCGAAGGGGTGGACTTCCACGCCGAAGAGCTGCGCCCGGAAGACTTCATGTTCGAAGGCTTCAATGGCGTACAGTGCATCGAGGCGGGTGGTCCGCCGGCCGGTACCGGGTGCGGCGGCTATGTCACGGGCCAGACGGTGAAACTGCTCAAGGAGCATCACCTGCTCGAAGACACCGACGTGGTGATCTTCGATGTGTTGGGTGACGTGGTGTGTGGCGGCTTCGCCGCGCCGCTGCAGCACGCCCATTACTGCCTCATCGTCACCGCCAACGACTTCGACTCGATCTTCGCGATGAATCGTATCATCGCGGCTATTCAGGCGAAGGCCAAGAACTACCGCGTGCGTCTTGGCGGCGTGATCGCCAACCGTTCGCGTGAGACGAACGAAATCGACCGCTTCAATGCGGCGGTGGGGCTGCGCACGATGGCGCACTTCCGCGACGTGGATGCCATCCGTCGGAGCCGTCTCAAGAAGTGCACGATCTTCGAGATGGAGCCCACGGAGGACGTGGTGCAGGTGCAGAACGAGTATCTCGAGCTGGCCCGCAAGATGCTCGAGGATGTGAAGCCGCTGCCGGCCGCGCCGCTCAAGGACCGTGAAATCTTCGACCTGCTGGGATTCGACTGATGGCTACTTCCGTGAATGATTCTCCGACTCCAGGTCCGTCGTTCGAGGGAACGCCGCTTGGGGGTTCGCACGCCGCATCGGTGTCGTACCGCGAGCGGCGGGCCTGGATCGGGGAGTACTTCGACCGCACGGCCGCCGAGGCGTGGAAGACGCTGACCTCGGATGCGCCTGTGTCCCGGGTTCGGGCGTCGGTGCGTGCCGGCCGCGATCGCATGCGCTCCACGCTGCTGGGCTGGGTACCGCCTGAGCTGCACGGCAAGCGGGTGCTCGATGCCGGCTGCGGCACCGGTACGGCGTCCATTGAGCTCGCCCAGCGCGGCGCTGAGGTCGTGGCCATCGACCTGTCACCCACGCTGGTGCAGCACGCGCAGGAGCGCGCGGAAGAGCAGGGGGTGTACGACATCGATTTCCGGTCGGGCGACATGCTCGATCCCTCGCTCGGCTCGTTCGACTATGTGATCGCGATGGATTCGATCATCCACTACGAGCTCGATGACATGATTCGCGCCCTCGCGACGCTCGCGCCGCGGGTCCGAGATCGCATGCTCATCACCGTCGCACCACGGACGCCGATGTTGTCAGTGATGCGCGCGGTGGGCAAGCTGTTTCCACGGGGCGATCGTTCACCGTCCATCGTGCCGGTGTCCGAGAGCGCATTCCGCAAGGCGTTCGGCGCCCAGCCGGTCCTCGACAGCTGGGGCATGGTCGCCACCCGCCATATCGAATCGGGCTTTTATCGCTCGATGGCCATACATCTGCAAAACGCCACGCTCGATGCGCACGGCGCGCGTCGCAGCTGATTCTATGCAGGACTTTCTGGAGGGCGCAGGATGGAACTGACGGGATGGAGCGTGGCCGCGGCCGTGGTCGTCGTCGTCGGCGCGTGGTACGTGATGACGCGCAAGAGCGAGGTCCCCTGCACGGTGGATCTCGAGATGACACACGATCACTTCCATGCCCACGTCGACCTGAAAGGGGTCGAGGTGGATCCGGGTGACGAAGTGCTGGTGCGCAACACGCCGAGCCGCATCGCGTTTGGCACGACCACCACATTTGAATCCAGTGCGGAAGTGAAGCGGGCGAGCTGGCTCAAGCGCCAGGTCATCAAGCTCACCGGCGGCACCGAGATTCACGAACTCTACGAAGTCGGCTTCGAAGGCTGAGACGAACTATGTACACTACCGAAACTGGCGTTCCTGTCCGCGCGATGAAGCCGGTGAACGAAACCACGAAGGCGGCGCAGCAGGATGCCATCCTGAATCCGCGGTTTTACACCACGAACTTTGCGGAAATCGACGCCCTCAAGATCACGCCGGAAAACCGGAAGATGTGGGACGAGATTCTCGCCGAGTTTCGTCGGGATCCCAATAAGGATCACTTCAAGCGGAATGCGGAGTTCGATCAGAGCTTTGAGGACATGGATCCGGCGCTGCGCGAGCAGTTCGTGGAGTTCCTGACCTCGTCGGTGACGGCCGAATTCTCGGGGTGCATTCTGTACGCCGAGATCAAGAAGCGCATCAAGAACCCCGACGTGCGCGAGCTCTTCGGGTTCATGAGTCGCGACGAAGGGCGCCACGCCGGGTTCATCAACCACACGCTGAACGACTTCAACGTCGCGGTGGACCTCAGCTTCCTCACGAAGGCGAAGAAGTACACGTACTTCCAGCCCAAGTTCATCTACTACGCGACGTATCTGTCCGAAAAGATCGGCTACGCGCGATACATCACGATTTTCCGCAACTTCGAGAAGCAGCCGGACAAGCGCTTCCACCCGATCTTCAAGTGGTTCGAGAACTGGTGTCTCGATGAGTTCCGCCACGGGGAAGCGTTCGCGGTGCTCATGCGTTCCAATCCGCAGTTCCTTAGCGGGGTGAACAAGTTGTGGATCCGCTTCTTTCTGCTCGCGGTGTTCTGCACCATGTACATCCGCGACCATGCCCGGAAGCCGTTCTTCGACTTCATGGGGATCAACGTCGATGAGTACGACCGCAGCGTGATCAAGCTGACGAATCTCATCAGCCGTCAGGTGTTCCCGGAGACCCTGGATACCGACAGCGAGGCGTTCTGGGGGCTCATGCACCAGATGTGGCTCAATACGGACGCGATGCGGAAGGCGGAAGCCAACGGAAACGGGGTGTTCACCAAGCTCAAGGTCACGGCGCTGAAGGTGGCCAACGGCCTCACGTTCCTGCGCTTGTTCCTGCGCACGCCGCACAGTCAGGCGTTGCCAGCCGACGTGCGCATGCAGCCGGTCTGGTAAGCGCATGAGCAAGTCCGCTCCGCTCGGGGCGCGTGTCTGGCAAAAGCTGGGAACGCGTTTCCTGCCCTTCGCCGATGTCGCCACGCCTGAGCTACCGCTCGGGCGCTTGCTGCGCCTGTCGATGTTTCAGCTGTCGGTGGGCATGGTGCAAACGTTGTTCGTGGGCACGCTCAATCGAGTGATGATCCTGGAGCTGCGGGTGCCGGCATCGCTCGTGGCGATCATGCTGGCGATTCCGCTGCTGGCGGCGCCATTTCGGGCGCTGGTCGGATTCAAGTCGGATACGCACCGCAGCATTCTGGGGTGGCGCCGAGTGCCGTTCTTGTGGGGCGGCACCATGGTGCAGTTCGCCGGCCTGAGCATCATGCCCTTCGCGTTGCTGGTGCTCTCCGACGGGCCGCGGGTGGGGCCGTCGTGGATTGGACATGCCGGGACGGCGTTGGCCTTCCTACTCGTCGGCGCAGGTGCGCACACGACGCAGACGGCAGGGCTCGCGCTGGCCACGGATCTTGCCGATGAGGATAAGCGCCCGCGGGTGATTGCCCTGATGTATCTGACCATGTTGTTGGGCACGTTGGTCAGTGCGTTGGTGCTGGAAGGCGTCCTTCGGGATTTCTCGGCTATGCGCCTGATCCAGGTGATTCAGGGGACGGCGGTCTTTACGATCGTGGTCAATGTGGTGTCGCTCTGGAAGCAGGAGCCGCGCATCCGGGGCGTTGTGGAGTACCAGAAGGGGGAACGCCGCCCGCTGTTCCGGGATGCGTGGCGTGCCTTCTCCGAGGGAGGTCAGGCGGTGCGGCTGCTCACCGCCTCCGGCCTCGGCTTCTTCGCGTTCAATCTCCAGGACGTCCTGCTGGAACCGTACGGCGGCGAGATCCTTGGTCTATCGGTGTCGTCCACCACGCAACTCACCGCCCTCATGGCCGTGGGCGCGGTGGCGGCATTCTGGTTGTCGGCCGTTCAGCTTCGGCGGCGCATGGACCCTATCCGATTGGCCGCGGTTGGCGCATTGTTGGGGGTCTTGGCGTTCGCCCTGGTGACGTTCGCCGGTCCGCTCGGTTCCCCGACCGTGTTTCGCGTGGGCGTGGTACTGATCGGTTTTGCGGAAGGGCTCTTCGGCGTCGGCACGCTGTCGTTCGCGATGGACATGCGCGATGCCTCGCAACATGGTATCGCGTTGGGCGCGTGGGGCGCAGTCTTCGCCACCGCCGAAGGGTTGTCGTTCGCACTGAGCGGCATCATGAAGGATTGGTTGTCACATCTCGCGTCGACCGGCGTGTTGGGGCCGGCGCTCACAGGACCCGGTGTGCCGTACTCCACCGTGTATGTGCTGGAGATCGTCATGTTGTTCGTCACCCTTGTTGCACTAGGGCCGTTGGTTGATAAACGCCGAGCGACCGTCGAGGCCGGCAGTCCGCGGTCGTTCGGGTTGGCAGACACGCCGGCGTAACGCGTCGAAAGATGTTGTAGGCGGTGTGGTTTCCCCTTTTTTCGGAGTCAACACATGATGAAGTACGTGGACGGAGCGCAGATAGCGATCTACGCGTTCTGGCTCTTCTTTGGTGGGCTGGTTTACTACCTGCGCCGTGAAGACAAGCGGGAAGGCTACCCTCTGGAGTCGCCGCAAGGCCCGCGTGAAGGCTGGCCAAAGCCGGCGGATCCGAAGACCTACTTGCATCGCACCCATGGTGACGGAGGAGCGCACTAATGTCGGAGATCAAAGCGGAGCCGGCCGACTACTACAACGGCTCGCCGTTGATTCCTACCGGGAATCCCATGGTTGATGGGGTCGGACCTGCGTCGTGGGCGAATCGCTCGGATACGCCGGACATGACCTTCCATGGCACGGCCAAGATCGTCCCGATGCGTCTCGACCCGACGTTCTCGATTGCCAAGGGCGATCCGGATCCGCGCGGCTTGCCCGTCATTGCCGCAGACAAGGTCATCGCCGGCACCGTCATCGAAGTGTGGGTCAATCGCTCGGAACCGCAGGTGAGCTACTACGAGGTGCAACTCGCAGGCAG
>NZ_JBIJAW010000078.1:0-12090 GCF_044345575.1 Gemmatimonas sp. | reverse complement strand
GTGAGCGCAGACGCGGTGCTGGGCACGCCGGCCTTGAGCATGGCCTGACGGGCGGGCGCCTGCCCCGTGCCACCCTGCAGCACGTGCCCCATGATGACTTCCTGCACCGCGGCAGGGCTCACGCCGCTACGCTCGAGCGCGGCACGGATGGCGATGGCGCCGAGTTCGGGCGCCGAAAGGGAGGCAAGCCCCCCGAGATACCGGCCGATCGGGGTGCGCGCGGCACCGACGATCACGGGCTGGCGGGACAGGTCGGACATGGTCGTGGAAATCAGGTGGGTGACGCAGGGGAGTGGAACGCGACGGAAAGTTAACGAACGTGTTCGCACGACGACGGTTTACTGAAAATGCAGGTGGCCCCTGTGCCCACCCGTGCGTGAGGCGACCCACGCCGAGGGCTGGACGCGTGACGGCTCCCCTTCGAAGTTGCAGGGATGCGTCTCTCCCGCCTGCTTCCCGCGTTGCTGTTCCCGGTGGTCGCCGGAGCCCAGACCCGTCAGCCCCCGCGCCGGCCGGCGCCAGCTCCGAAGCCAGCCACCACGCCCGCGCCCAAGGCTGCCGCCCCCGCGATCAAGATCCCCTTGGCGCGCGTTACGGGCGAGGTCTTCGACAGTGTGTCAACGGCCCCGCTGATCAACGCGACCGTGCAGTGGGTCGCCGCCGACAATCCGGCCATCGTCCGCACGATCCAGACAGACTCGGTAGGACAGTTCCTCCTCGATTCCATGCGGGTGGGCATCTATCTCGTGGGCGTGATCCACGAGCAGGTCGACCGGCTGGGGCTCGAGAACCGGGTGATTCAGGTGAACATCGAGGGGAGTGGCGACGTGTCGGTGTCGCTAGGACTCCCCTCTGCGGCCGCGATGCTGCGCACGGCCTGCGGCACGGCCGGTGAAGGCATGGATCGCGGGGCGTTCCTGGGCCTCGTGCGCACGTCGCGCGGCACGCCGCTGGAAGGGAGCGCGCGCGTGCGGGTGCAGTATCCCGAAACGGCCGTCAGTCAGAGTGGCGGCGTGTCTCGTCGCTTCCCCAGCCGATTCGCCGACGCCAAGCCGAACGGCGCCTTCGTGCTGTGCGGCGTGCCCCCCGAGGCAACGATCACCACTCGCGCGTACGCCGGCAAAGATTCGAGCGGCGTGATCGAACTCCGGGTGCCACGCACTGGCCTGTTGGTGCGCGATCTGGTCATCGCCAGCCCGGTACGCATTGCCAAGGCGCCCACAAGCCCTACCGAGCGCCCGCAAACGCTGCTCAAGGGCACAAGTCGTGTTCGCGGTCTGGTGCGCGACAGTGTTGGCAAGCCGCTGGTCGGCGCGCGCGTCACGGTACCCGGCACGGGTATGGAAGGCACGAGCACCGGCGGCGGCCTCTTCACCTTCGACTCGCTCCCGGGCGGGTCCTGGATGGTGGAGGCGCGCGCCGTCGGTTTCGAACCGACACGCGTGGCGGTGGATTTCCTGGATGGTATGGTGGCCGAGGCGGAGATCCGCATGGAAGGGTTGGCGCCGCGCCTCGATACCGTGAAGGTGCAGGCCGACCGCTGGACGCGGGAAATGGCCGCGTTCGAAGCGCGCAAGAAGCAGGGCGGCGGCTATTTCATGGACGACGCGATGCTCGAGAAGCGCAATGCCGTATTCGTGTCGGACATCATGCGGGGGACGCCCGGAGTCACGGTGGTGCCAGGCGGCGGCGGCGGTCGGGATCGCGTGCTGATGCGCGGCAACGCCGGCCCGGGTACCTGCGCCCCGGCGATCTTCGTGAACGGCATGCTCACACCGGTGCCCGACGGTCAGCTCGACAACCTGGTGACATCCGCCGAAATCCGCGGCGTGGAAGTGTACTCGCGCATCGGCAGCACCCCACCGGAGTTCCAGAGCCGCAACGGCTGCGGAAGCATCGTGATCTGGACGGGGCAAAGGAGACGGCCGTCCGACCGGTAACGGCGGGAGTGACCGCGCGGGAGAACGGCGGGAGACGGCGCCATGGATCAACTGCGTCATGGGTCATGATGACGACGCAGCGGTGACGACGTCAGAGGTACCGCGGGGGAAAATGAAGGGCGGCGCCAGCTTCGCGGCGCCGCCTTTCCACATTGGGGCGCTGTCACCCGCTGTTTGGGCTTCGCGGTTGCCGTGACCCATGACGCGGTTGTTCCATGACGCGGTTACCCGCCGTCACCACCGCGGTTACAACCGCAATTACAGCCGCGATTCCCGCTAGTCGTCGAACCCTACGACCAGGTTCATTCCCGCCTGCCGCGCACGCTCTACGGCCGTGCCTGCAGCGCCGAGCAGGCCGTCGACCGTCGTCACCGTATCGGTCACCTCGGCCACGCCCACCGAGAGCGTGGTGCGCGCCTGCGTGAACTCGCCGCCGAACACGTGGCGAGCCATGCGCTCACGAATACGTTCGGCGAGCACGAGCCCGCCGGAGAGTTCAGTGCTCGGCAGCAGCACGCCGAACGCCTCCCCGCCGATACGCCCCACCACGTCCGTCGTGCGTGACTCCTGACGGCACACCCAGGCGATGGCGCGGAGCCATTCACTGGCGAAAACGGTGCCATGCTGGTCCACTAATTCCCGGAAGCGGTCGGGGTCGACGAGCAGCATGGTCAGCGGCTGCCCGTAGCGACGGGCTCGCGCCACTTCGCTCTGCGCCACGTCAAAGTAGGCCCGGCGTGCCGACACTCCCGTGAGGTAGTCGGTGGTGCTCGACGCATCGTCGCGCATGCGTTCCTCGAGCCGACGGCGTTCCGACACATCGTGCGACACCACGGAATACCCGATCGCCTCGCCGGCGGCATCGCGGAGCGCCGTCACAACAGTGGTTGCCCAGAAGGTCGTGCCGTCCTGCCGCTGACGATACCCCTCTTCCTCGCACCAGCCATTTCGCGCGGCGAGCGCCAGGGTGTCCTGCAGATACGACGCACCGCCATGATCGGGGGGCACCAGCTCCGTCATGCGCTGCCCGACGATGGCCCCGGCGTTCCACTGGTGCACACGCTCGGCCGCCACACTCCAACTGTCCACTACGCCCTGCGCGTCGAGCGTGTAGATCGCATACTCGCGCACGGCCCCCTGCACCGCCTCGAGACGTTGCGACAGGCGCAACACGAGGCCACGGCTCGACGCAAGGCTCGACGCGTCGGTAGCGACGGCGACGATACACCCGGTGTTCACCTTCACCAGCGACAGGAAGACCCCGCTGTGCTGCCCGGGGGCGAGCAGCTCGAGATTCTCCACGATGATGCCGCGCGGCGCGTCGTACCCTCGCACGCGGGCGGCAAGGTCGGGGGCCACGTCGGACAGCGTATTGAACAGATCTTCCAGTGACCCCGTCTTCGTGAACGGGGTGAGAAGATGCCGCGCCGCAAGGTTCGCGACTTCCACACGACCAGACTCGTCGACTTCGACGAGCCCGACCGGCGACAGCAGGAACAGATCGAGCAGCGCTTCCGGCGTCACGCCTCGGCCTCTGGCGCCTTCTCAGGCTGCGGAGCGAGGGCGCGCGTGCGCACCTCGTCGAGCAACCGTTCGATGAAGGCATCCTGCGTGAGCACTTCCTGCTTCTTGCCCGCACCACGGGTACGCAACGCCACCGTCCCTTCCTCGGCCTCGCGGCGCCCGATCACGCACATGTACGGCACCTTCTCCACCTCCCCCTCGCGCACCCGATAGTTGAGCGTCTCATTGCGCGCGTCGAGCGTGGCCCGGATCCCCAACGCCTTCATGCGATCCACCAGCGCCTGCCCATGCGCGTTGTAATCGATGGCGATGGGAATCACCCGTACCTGCTCGGGGGCGAGCCACACCGGGAACGCCCCGCCGAAGTGCTCGATGAGGATGGCGATGAAGCGCTCGAACGACCCGCTCACCGCACGGTGGATCACCACCGGCCGGTGCGGCGCGTTGTCCTCCCCCGTATACGTGAGGTCGAATCGCTCCGGCGCGTTGTAGTCGAGCTGAATGGTGCCCAGCTGCCACGCGCGGCCGATGCTGTCGGTCACGTCGAAATCGATCTTGGGGCCGTAGAACGCGCCGTCGCCTTCCTTCATCTCGTACGGACGTCCCGTGCTGTCCAACGCCGCCCGCAACGCCGCCTCAGCGCGGTCCCACAGCTCGTCGCTGCCGATACGCTGCTCGGGACGCGTGGCGAACTTGAGCGTCGCCTTGAGTCCGAACGTGTCGTAGTAGCCCAGGATGAAGTCCATGAGGAACTTCACCTCGCTCTCGATCTGGTCCTCGCGCAGGTACACGTGGCAGTCGTCCTGCGAGAACTGTCGTACGCGCGTGAGGCCGGACAGCGCCCCCGACAGCTCGTTGCGGTGCAGCACATCGAACGTCACGAAGCGCACCGGCAGCTCGCGATACGAGTGCTTCTCGCTCGCGAACAGCACGTGGTGCGACGGGCAGTTCATGGGCTTGAGCGACATGTCGTGCTCCCCCGTCTCGTTGTCGAGCACGAGGAACATGTTCTCCTTGTACTTGCCCCAGTGCCCCGACTGCTCCCACAGCTTCTTGTTGTAGAGCAGCGGCGTCTTGATCTCCTGGAACGCCTCCTTCTGCCGCTCGCGCACGAAGCCCTCGAGGGTGTTGTACAGCGTGGTGCCCTTGGGCGTCCAGAACGCGGCGCCTGGCGCCTGCGGGAAGATCTGGAATAGGCCGAGCGACTTGCCGAGCACGCGGTGGTCGCGCTTCTTCGCCTCCTCGAGATTGTGCAGGTGCGTCTCGAGTTCGTCCTTCTTGAAGAAGGCCGTGGCGTAGATGCGCTGCAGCATCTGCCGCTTCACGTCACCACGCCAGTAGGCGCCGGCCGTGTGCAGCAGCTTGAAGTGCTTGAGGTGCGACGTATCGGGTACGTGCGGGCCACGGCACAGATCGATGAACGGCCCGTCGGTGTACGTGCTGATGATTTCGTCGGTCCCATCGAAGTCGGCCAAACGCTCGAGCTTGAGGGGATCGTCGACGAAGAGCTGCTTCGCCTCGTCCACCGAGACTTCGGCGCGCACGAACGGATACTTCTCGGCCACGACCTTCTTCATCTCGGCTTCGAAGGCCGCGAGATCGTCGGGCGTGAACGGCTTCTCGACCTCGAAGTCGTAGTAGAAGCCATCGTCGATGGCCGGACCGAAACCGATCTTGGCATCGGGGCGCAGGCGGCGCACCGCGGTGGCGAGAATGTGCGCCCCCGAGTGGCGCAGGACGGCCAGCGCGCGCGGGTCCTTGTCGGTGATCACCACGAATGCGCCCGACGCACGGAGCGGCGTCATGAGATCCTGCACCTCGCCGTCCACGGCCACGGCGAGTGAGGCCTGCAGCAGACGCGCACCGATCGTGGCCACCACGTCACGCGCGAGGGTGCCGGCCGGGACCTCCCGGGTGGAGCCATCGGGGAGGGTGAGCACGATCATGGAATCGGCGGCGGCAGCGGCGGGAGTACCGGCAATCATCGGACAGGACAGCAGAAGGACGCGAGCGACATCTGTGGGCACGTATCCGCAAGCAACACCTGCCCCACACGAGGACGCACGGCTACGGTCCGTGGCAGTCGACCTCGCTCGACAAGAGTGGGCAAGTTATCCTTTTCTCAGGAGTTACGCCAAGACGCGGCCCGGTTCCGTGGGCTCGGTCGTTCCCTGCGAGAGGTGGGATGTGACACACGAACCCCGTCGCCGCCATGCTTCCGGCACCCGAAATGTGCTGATGCTTGCGCTTGGCGCCGTGGCCGGACTGGCCATCGGTATGGCCATGATCAACCGTACCGGTACGGCCGATGGGCGCGAGCGCGGCGAACGCGAGCGCGGCGAACGCCGCCGACGGTCGCGCCGGCATCGGGTCGACGCGTGGGGCGAAGACGAGTGCCCGGCGCCGCCGGTGGACGCCCCGACCGACGCCGTGCCGGTATCGTCGCCCCCCTCGGCCGACACCTTGGAAGCGCGGGTCCTCGAGGTGTTCCGCCACGATCCCCTCCTGCGGGAGCGGGATATCGACATCGAAGCCGACGAGCTCGGCCGCATCGAACTGACCGGCTGGGTCGAGGACGCCAGGGAGATCGAGTACGCCCTGACGCTGGTTCGCGGGGTCCCGTCGGTCCGCGACGTCACCAGTCAGCTGGCGGTCCTTCCGAGGCCGTAGGGGACAGCTCCCGGCGCGGTTATCTTTTCGGGCTATGACTGCGCCCCACTCCGAATTGCCCACGACCTACGACGCCGCGGCCACCGAGGCCGCCTGGTACCCCCAGTGGACCGAACACGGCGTGTTCACCGCCAGCCCCGACCGGGCCTCCGCGCGTGAACCCTTCGTGATCGTGATTCCGCCGCCGAATGTGACGGCGGTGTTGCACATGGGACACGGGCTCAACAACACCGTGCAGGACGTGCTCATCCGCTGGCGCCGCATGGCGGGCGACGAAGCACTCTGGGTGCCCGGAACCGATCACGCCGGCATCGCCACGCAGAACGTGGTGGAGAAGCAGCTGGCCGCGCAGGGGCAGACGCGCTTCGACCTAGGCCGCGAGCCGTTCGTGCAGCGCGTGGCGGAGTTCGTCGACAAGACGGGCGGCGAGATCCTCAACCAGCTCAAGTCCATCGGCGCCAGCGCCGACTGGTCGCGCACGGCCTACACCTTCTCCCCCGAGCTGTCGCGCGCGGTGCGTGAGACCTTCGTGCGCCTTCACGAGGATGGCTTGGTGTACAAGGGCCATCGCGTGATCCACTGGTGTCCGCGCTGCGGCACCAGCCTGTCGGACGAAGAGGCGGAGTTCAACGACACCAACGGCAAGCTGTACCACCTGCGCTATGTGCTCGCCGACGATCCGTCGCAGGGGATCACCGTGGCCACCACGCGGCCTGAAACGATGCTGGGCGACGTGGCGGTGGCGGTGAACCCCGACGACGAGCGCTATCAGGCGCTCATCGGCAAGGAGGTGGTGCTGCCGCTCAACGGCGTGCGCATCCCGATCATCGGGGACAGCTACACCGACCCGACGTTCGGCAGCGGCGCGGTGAAGATCACCCCGGCGCACGACGCGAACGACTTCGAGGTGGGCAAGCGGCACCAGCTCACCATGCCGGTCATCATCGATGCCGAAGGCGTGGTGCGTGAGGTCGAAGGCGCCGCGGGGCGCGTGCCCGACGCGCTCAAGGGGCTCGATCGCTTCGCGGCGCGCAAGGCGATCGTGAAGCTGCTCGAGGACGCCGGCGCCCTGCAGAAGATCGAGAACCATGCGCACAGCGTGCGACACTGCTACCGGTGCGACACGGTGGTGGAGCCGCGCCTCAGCGATCAGTGGTTCGTGAAGATGCAGCCGCTCGCCGACAAGGCCCTCGCCGCACTGCGCACAGGTGAACTGCGCATTCTTCCCGAGCGCTGGGAAGCCGTGTATGTGAACTGGCTCGAAGGCATTCGTGACTGGAACATCTCGCGCCAGATCTGGTGGGGCCATCGCGTGCCGGTGTGGTACTGCGCGGCCTCGTGCGGGCAGGCGCCCATCGTGTCGCGCACCGATGTGACCGCGTGCCCTGGCTGCGGCGGCGCCGTGCGCCAGGACGAAGACGTGCTCGACACGTGGTTCTCGAGCTGGCTGTGGCCGTTCAGCACACTCGGCTGGCCCGACGAGACGCCCGATCTCAAGGCGTTCTACCCCGGCGACGTGCTCGTGACCGCCCCCGAGATTCTGTTCTTCTGGGTGGCGCGCATGGTGATGAGCGGCTGCTGGTTCATGGGTAAGGCACCGTTCCACACGGTGTACCTGCACGGCACCGTACGCGATATGCAGCACCGCAAGATGTCCAAGTCGTTGGGCAACGGCATCGATCCGCTCGATGTGGTGAAGCTCTACGGCGCCGACGCGCTGCGCTGGACGATGGTGGCGGGGCTCGGCCTCGGTGTGGACGTGATGCTCGACCACACCGACCTCGAGAAGTCGTTCGCGCCCGGCCGCAATTTCTGCACGAAGCTGTGGAACATCGGCCGTTTCCTGCTCTCGCGCGTGGGCACCGATCCGGTGGCGCCACTGTCGACGCTCGATCGCGCGCAGCTCACGCCCGCCGATTGCTGGATTCTGTCGCGCCTCGATGCCGCCATCGCGGATTGCGATGCCGCGCTGGGCCCCGCGCGGCCGGCGCAGGGCGGGCTCTGGAGCGACGCCGAGCGCAGCCGCGGGTTGCGGTTGTCGGAATACGCCGAAGCGGCACGTCGGTTCGTCTGGAACGAACTCGCCGACTGGTACCTCGAAAGCGTGAAGCCGCGACTTGCGGCCGAGGGTACGGCCGACCGCGAAGTGGCGCGCGCCGTGCTGGCGCACGCGTTCGACGGCGCGCTGCGCCTGCTGCACCCGGTGGTGCCGTTCATTTCGGAAGAGCTGTGGCAGAAGCTGCCACAGACGCCGGACGGTGCCTTCCTGTCGCAGGCGGCGTGGCCGTCGGCGAGCGGCGAGTACGCCCTGCGCGCCGGAGACTTCGAGCTGGTGCGCGAAGCCGTGGCCGCGATCCGTCAGGTGCGGTCGGAGTACAACGTGAATCCGGGCGCCTGGGTGGACACGGTGCTGGTGGCCACGGGCAGCGCGAAGGCGGTGCTCGAGGAGCAGGCCGACACGATCGGGTCGCTCGCGCGCGCGAAGGTGCGCGTGGAGACGGCCAATCCTGGCGGAGCGGCCGCACAGGTGTTGCTCTCCGGCGGCATCGAACTCGTCGTGCCGCTCGCCGGCATGATCGATCTCGACAAGGAGAAGCAGCGCCTGGAGACCGAAATCGCGCAGCTCGACAAGCAGCTCACGGCGTTGCAGGGTCGGCTGTCGAACGAAGGGTTCGTGGCCAAGGCGCCGGCGCAGGTGGTGGAGGCGGAGCGGGCCAAGGCCGCCGATTGGGGCACCCGCCTCACGCAATTGCGCGACAAGCGCGCGGCGCTGGGCGCGTGAGCAGCGGCCGGACACGGGCACTCCGGCGCTTGGCGCTGTTCGCGGCCGCCGTCGTGGGAGGCGCGGCGTGCGCCAATCAGGGGCTGCCACGCGGCGGCCCCGAAGATCAAGCACCGCCGCGCATTCTCAAGATTACCCCGGAGACCAACTCGGTCACCGCCAAGCCGGGTGTGGTGTCGATCAAGTTCGATGAGGTGGTGAGCGAAACACCCAAGGGGGCCCGTGATCTCGCGGACCTCGTATTCATCAGTCCGAAGAGCGGTAAACCGCAGGTGGACTGGGATCGGACGGCCATCCAGATCCGCCCAGCGAAGGGCTGGAAGCTGAATACCGTGTACACGGTACAGCTCAAAGCCGGTATGCAGGACTTGTGGAACAACCCGATCGATACCGCGGTGCGCGTGGTGTTTTCCACCGGCCTCCCCATTCCCGACTCGCGCATCAAGGGGGTGGTGTTCGACTGGCAGGCCGCCAAGGGCATCAACGGCGGGGTCGTCGAAGCGGTCTCGCAGGATACGTCCGTCGTGTATCAGGTGGTCGCGGACTCCTCGGGGCGCTTCGAGCTGCGCCATCTCCCGATTGGCCCCTATCTGCTGCGTGCCTACGCCGACCGCAACAACAACAAGGATCTCGATCCGCTCGAGCTATGGGATTCGCTGCGGGTCACGCTGACCGGCTACGCGGAGACGGAATTCTACGCGTTCGGCCACGACACGGTGGGGCTGCGCATCGCATCCATCGAACCCTCCGACAGCAATCGCGTGCTCAAGGTGACGTTCGACAAGCCCTATGCCGTCGATCAGTTGTTCGTGCCCGATAGCGTGCGCATACAGCGACTCCCCGACTCCGTCCCCGTGCGCGCGCGGCTGGTGCAGACGGCGCAGCAGAAGGCGGATTTCGACTCGCTCACGAAGAAGCGCCGAGCCGATTCCGTCACCGCCGCGAACGCGAAGAAAGACACGCTGAGCGCTGAACAGCGCGCGCGGCGGGACTCCATCGCGCGTGTGCGCGCCGCCGACAGCGCGACCGCCGCCGTACGGCAGCGCGAGCGTGACGCCCGCGAGGCGGCGCGCCGCGCCGGCCGCCGCTACGTGGCGCCGGACACGACCCCCGCGCCCAAGTTGAACCGCCCCCGCGTGTACACGGAGGCCTACATCACGCTCGACACCGCGCTGATACCGGGCCGCAGCTACCGCCTGCAGATGACGGGGGTGAAGAGCCTCAATGCGATCGTGAAGGCCCCCGCACGCAACATCACGCTCCCGAAGCCGAAGGTGGACAGCCTCAAGTCCGACTCCACCGCCAAGCGGGACACCAGCGGCCGTCGATGACGCGCCCGGCGCTGTTCATCGATCGCGACGGGACGGTCATCGCCGACGCGCACTACCTCGCCGACGCCCAGCTGGTGCGGCTCCTTCCCGCCACGGGTGCGGCCATGCGTCTCGCGCGGGCGGCCGGCGTGCCCGTGGTGATCGTGACGAATCAGTCGGGGATCGCGCGCGGACTCATCACGCACGCACAGTACGAGGCCACACGCGATCGCACGGTCTCCCTCATCGAAGCGGCGGGCGGCGAGGTGCTGGGCACCTACCACTGCCCGCATTTGCCCGATGTCACCGGCCCCTGCGCCTGTCGCAAACCCGGGCTCGGGATGTATCAGCAGGCGGCCCGCGATCACGGGCTCGCACTCGCCCAGAGCGCGTACATCGGCGACCGGTGGCGTGACGTGCAACCGGCGGTCGCAACCGGCGGCTTGGGGATTCTCGTACCGGGACACGAAACTCCAGCCGATGACGTGGAGCGCGCCGAGGCGGCGACACACCAGCACCGCAACATCGCGGTCAGCCACTCGCTGCTCGACGCGGTGACCCTAGCTCTCGCGCGACTCGGTATCGGCGCGGTGCCCCCGGAGCCTACCGGCTGCCTCGATTCCCCCCTCTCCCAGACGTAGAGCACCCGCCATGCCTACCCCTTCCGACCTCCCGCGCCAGGTACGCCCCACGGCCAACATCGCCGTGCTTGCGAGCGGCGGCGGGTCCAATCTGCAGGTGCTACTCGATCATTTCGGCGGCGAAGGGGCGCACGCTGGACGCATCGTGTGGGTCGGCTCGGACAAGTCCACAGCGGGGGCACTCACGAGAGCGTCCGAGGCGGGCGTAACGGCGGCCGTCGTAAGCGATCCGCGCGACGGCGATGCGTTGGTGGACATGCTGCGGGCGGCCGACGCCGACCTCCTCGTGCTGGCGGGCTACCTCAAGCTCATTCCCGAAGCCGTGGTGCGGGCATTCCACGGACGTCTGGTGAACATCCATCCCGCGCTGCTCCCCGCCTTCGGGGGCGCCGGGATGTACGGCCAGCGCATTCACGCCGCCGTACTCGACCACGGGGCCACGGTGACCGGTGTGACGGTGCACTTCGTGGATGCCCAGTACGACCGCGGGCCCATCATCGCGCAGTGGCCGGTCCCCGTACTGCCGGGGGACACTCCGGCGACGCTCGGTGCGCGGGTCCTGCGGGTGGAGCATCGGCTCTTCCCCCTCTGCGTGGAGGCGGTCGCCAGCGGCACCATCGTGCTCGGCGACGACGGCAAAGTGCATGGCCATGTCGCCATTCCGGTGAGTCCCGCCGCCCCGGAATGGCGGTTCGGACTCGTATCGGACACCTCTGACGACGTCGCCGCGTTCGCCACGGAGTGGGCCCGGCTGTTTCCTCGTTGAAGTCTGTCTTCTTCACGCCTCGAACTCTCTGTCATGCGCGCGCTGCTTTCGGTTTCTGATAAATCCGGCCTCGTGCCCTTCGCCCAGGGGCTCGCGGCCAAGGGTGTCGAACTCGTCTCCACTGGCGGCACGGCGCGCACGCTGCGCGACGCCGGACTCGCCGTGAAGGACATCAGCGAGATCACCGGCTTCCCCGAGATGCTCGACGGACGCGTGAAGACGCTGCACCCCGTGGTGCATGGCGGCCTGCTCGCGCGCCGCGACCTCCCCGAGCACATGGAGGCGATCAAGGCGCACAACATCGGCACGATCGATCTCGTGGTCGTGAACCTGTATCCGTTCCGCGAGACGGCCGCGAAGCCGGGGGTGCATCCGGAAGAGGTGATCGAGAACATCGACATCGGCGGTCCCAGCATGCTGCGCTCGGCGGCCAAGAACTTCGAGAGCGTGTGGGTCA
>NZ_JBIJAW010000322.1:0-3693 GCF_044345575.1 Gemmatimonas sp. | reverse complement strand
GCTTGTCGGTGCCGCTTTCCGGATACGTCCGGCTCGAGCCGTCGCGCCCCATTTTGAACGAGAACACGCGCGTGATGTCGGCAGCGAAGGCGAGCGCCTGGATGTCGAACATCAGCTTCACATGTTCAGCGAACGAGTCGGGCACGCCGGCCGGCGCCTCGGGGAGCTCACGCACTTCACCGCTCATGTTGCGCGCTTCCACGCGCTGAATGCGGCGCTCCACCTCGCGGATGTCGGTGAGGTAGCGATCGAGACGCGACTTGTCGTCCGGGCTGAGCCCAGCCTTGAGCGAGCTCATCTCCCCCGACACGAAGTCGAGAATACTGCGACGCGTGCGACGACGTTCCGCGCGCTCGGCGCTCGTCCCGCCCACACCGAACAGCTTTTCGAAGGCCACGCGCGGATCGCGAATGACCGGCAGCGGCTCGTTGGGTGACGCCCAGCTGATTGAGTCGGTGTACACGCAGGCGTAGCCGTAGGCGCAGCCACCCGCCTGATCCACGTTCTCGATGCACAGCTGCATCGACGGGATGGGCGTGTCCTGGCCGAAGCGCTTGGCATAGATCTGATCGAGCGACGTGCCCACCTTCACATCCGAGCCTTCCGTCTGCTTCGGATGCATGTGCGTGAGGTACACCGCGCTCGAGCGGAAGTGATCACCACCGATCTCGTTGGGCGACGTGGGCTCGGCCTCGCGCGCATCGGTGTTGCTGATGATCGTGAGGTAGTCGCGATACTGCTCGAGCGACGTGAGCGCCGTGGGCGCCAGGTCGTACGCCTTCCCCGTAGCGGCGGGCGACCAAAGGTTCATCTTGGCGCCCCACTCGTTACAGCCGGCGGCGCCATGCACCATTTCGATCGCCACCAGGCGCGGGGCCTGCTTGGCGTTGCCGAACGCGCCGCGTCCGACAGGGATCATCGCGTCGAGATACGGCAGGGCAATCGTGGCGCTCATCCCCTGCATGAACTGACGGCGGGGCATGGCCTTTCCGGTCAGGAAATACATCGGTCGGTCTCCGTCGGGTTATCGAAAGGGATCAGCGCCCGCGGCGTGCTGCCGGGGCCTTGGTGTCGGTATTGGCCGGGCTGGATACCGGCGCGGCCTTCGTCGGCTGTTCCGCCACCACCTTCCGCATGCGGAAGGCGTCGCTCTTCACCACGCCGAAGATGAAGTCGTTGAGGCGGTAGTTGTTCGTGCGTGCGGCAAGCTCGATCCGACGCACCGTGGGCGCATCGTACCACTCGACCCGACGACCCAGCGCGTAGGCCATGAGGTTCTGCGTGAACGAGCGCATGAGCGGAACGGGGCGCTTGAGCAGTGCTCCCTGCAGCTCGGACGGGCTCGTGATCTTCGTGCCGTCGTAGTAATCGCCACGCGTGTCGAGCGGCGCGCCATTCTCTCGGATGCGCCAGCGCCCCATCACATCGAAGTTGTCGAGCGCAAGCCCGATGGGATCGATGAACTGGTGGCACGACTTGCACGACGCATTCGCGCGGTGGATCTCCATGCGCTCACGCGTGGTGAGCATGCGCCCTTCCTTCGCCCCCTCGGTCTTTTCGAGGTCGGGGATATTCGGCGGCGGCGGTGGCGGCGGGGAGCCCATGAGCACTTCCATGACCCACTTGCCGCGCAGCACCGGTGACGTGCGGTTGGCCACGCTGGTGAGCGTGAGCACGCTGCCATGCCCGAAGATGCCGCTCCGCGGCGAGCCCGCCGGATAGCTCACCTTGCGGAACTGCGTGCCCACCACGCCGGGCATGTCGTAGTGCTTGGCGAGCGCTTCGTTCACGTACGTGTAGTTCGCCGTGAACAGTTCGTTCAGGCTGCGGTTCTCACGCACGAGGTTGTAGAAGAACAGCTCCGTCTCGCGACGCATGTCCGTAGCCAGCTGTTCGCGGAAATCGGGGAACTGGTTGGCATCGGGATGCACCAGCTCGATGTCCTGCAATCGCAGCCACTGCGAGGCGAAGCGTGTGGCCAACGCCTCACTGCGCGGGTCGGCCAGCAGCCGCTTGGCCTGAGCCAGCAGCACCGTGGTGTCGGCCAGTCGGCCAGTACGGCCCAGCGCCACGAGCTGCGAGTCGGGCGGCGCGCCCCAGAGGAAGAACGAGAGACGCGACGCGAGGTCCACCCCGTTCACCGCCACGCGCCCCTTGGCCGTGGTGGGGACTTCTTCGATGCGGAAGATGAAGTGCGGGCTCGACAGCAGCGCTTCGAGCGCGGTGCGGATGCCCGTTTCGAACCCACCACTCTTTGCGCCCTCGTCGTAGAACGTGAGCAACCCCTTCATGTCGTTGGCCTGCATGGGCCGGCGATAGGCCTGGGTGCCAAGACGCGTGAGGATCTTCTCGGCGCACGGCCGCGCCTCGGCGGCCGACAGCGGACGGCAGCTGAAGATGCGGCGGCGGCTCGGCGTATCGGACACGCCGGTGGGGTTGTACGGCCCCGTGACGGCGAAGTTCTGGATGTGCGCCTGCACCGTGATACCGGCCTGCGCGCCGATCTGGGTGTCGGCAATGCTGTGGCCGAGCGGCGTGATGTTGTCGTTCACCGGTCCTTCGAACGTGCGCACGAAGGTAGCGGCGATGCGCTGCGGGCCCGCACGGATGGGGATGGGCTTGGTCTTCATCTCCATCCCCTGCGGATCGGCCTGCGACATGCCACGATCGATGTCGAGCATCGCCACTCGCTCACCGTTGACCGACACCTCGATTTTTTCGTCGAACGGCGCCGTGCTCGCGAAGAGCTGACCGGTGGGAATGGCGTGCAACGTGATGGTGAACACGTACTCGCCGTCGGCCGGGAACGTATGCGTGACCGCGGCACCGCCGCGCGTACCTACCGGCGCGCCGTCCACCTGATCGAGCTGCGACGCGAGGCGCGCGATCTTGAACGTGCTCGTCGACACGCCCGCCTTGGGGTCACCCACGGCGAGGCGCGAGATCTCGCTGGCTGCGTCGAGGTACGAATCGAGCAGCGTGGCCGAAGGCGTCTGCACGTCGGCGATGTTGTCGAAGTTGGCGCTCTTGGTGTCGAGCGGCAGCCACGACTCGGCCTTGATGTCGAGCGACAGCACGTCCTTGATGGCGCGCTCGTACTCAGCCCGATTGAGACGCTGGAAGGTGCGCGTGCCGGGATTCGGATCGGCGGCGTAGCGTGCGTCCATGGTGCGCTCGAGCGTCTCGAGCAGCACCTGCAGCGTGTCCCCGCCCGGCTTGGCACGCCCCGGCGGTGGCATCATGCCCGTGCGCAGCTTGTTGATCATCTTCTCGGCCACTTCGGGCGCAGCCTGCCCGATGGTGGCGAGATCGAACTGCTGCAGCGAGAGGTTTCCCTGCTTGCGCTGATCGCTGTGACACCCGGCACAGGTCTTCTTGACGACATCACCCAGCGCCGCCGACGACATGACCGTCGCAGGGCGCTTGAGGACAGGATGCCCCGTGCGGCGACTGGCTCGCGTGGCCGACGCGCGCGCCGGATCGGTGGCGCCATCGACGAACGAGAGATCGTACGACGCCGGCACTGCCGCCGTGGCGCGACTTTCGGTGGGTGCGGACGAGACCGATGCGGACGGCGCGCTGGAACCATCGAGCATGGCGATGGCAACGACAGCGACACAACCGGCACCAGCGGCTACCAACGACTTCATCCCCGGGCCTCCGGGATCAGGCGGGTGTGGGTCGGGCTGGGAT
>NZ_JBIJAW010000320.1:0-3694 GCF_044345575.1 Gemmatimonas sp. | reverse complement strand
CGCAGCACGAACACGGCCGCTGCACGCACCACTGCCGGCGGCGCGTTCACGTTGCCACGTACCGCCGGTGACGTCCCGGTGAGATCGAGATGCAACGTAGCCTCGCGCACCGACGCCGCAATCACCACGGGGATGGGGGCATCGCTCACGCCGTCTCCCTCCAGTGCATCGGCGGCAATACCGGCCGCGCCATTCAGCAGCGCGAGACGCGCGCGCACGCGACGCTCGGTGTAATCGAGCAAGGCATCAACCGCTGACTGCAGCACCGATTCGCCCATGCGCAGGAACAGCGCTTGCCACCCGCGGCGGCCGGCGGCACACGCCGCACGCTGCGCACTCAGATCACCCTCACGCTCGGCGGGCGTACGCACATTGGCGAGCACCAGCGCCAGCACATCGCGCTGTGGTGTGCCCTGCACTTCGATGCGCACCGGCGGCACGATGATGCCTTCCTGATACAACTCGGTGGCGCCGAACGGCATGCTACCCGGGCTGATGCCCCCCACGTCGGCATGATGCGCGCGCACCGCCGCGTATCCGATGATGCGCTGCGCCTCGTGCGGATGCGCGATCACCTCCACCATGGTGAGATCGGGGAGATGCGAACCGCCGTGCGACGGATCGTTGAGCAGGAATACGTCGCCGGCCTGTGCACCAGCCGCACGCACCGCCGCGACCGACTCGGGCATGGCACCCAGATGCACCGGAATATGGGCGGCCTGCGCCACCATGCGCCCAGCCGCATCGAACAGCGCGCACGACGCGTCGCGGCGTTCGCGGATGTTGGGCGAAATGCTGCTGCGCTCGAGCAGTCCACCCATCTCCTCGGCGAGCATGGCCACGCCCTGCGAGAAGACCGTAAGCTCGAGAGCATCGAACGTGGGCATCGCGGCGGTCACGCGTGCTCCCGGTGTGGCGACGGATATCCCGCCTGAATGATCGAATCCTCGCAGCACACCATCCACGTCTCCTGCAATTCAGCCATCTTCGCCCCCTTGCCGCGATCGGGTACCATGGACAGCAACCCCTGCGCCGAGGGGTGCGGAAGGGCCCGGCGCGCCAGTGCGGGGCGTGGCGTCTGCGTGAGCAACGCATCGAAGGTGCGCGTGGCAACACGTCCCAATGTCACCACGCCCTTGAGCCCGCGCGTCGTGAGCTCATCGAGCTCACGATTGAGGCGCGCGAAGTTCGGGGTGCTCTCAAGTTCGCTGCGAACAGGAGCCCGGAACGACTCACCGTCATCACTCGGACACCGATCGAAGGCATTCCCGAGCGCGACGCCGCAGGCGACTGGCGCCAGCCCCGCCGCCGCGAATGCGGCGCCGTCCCACGGCAACGCATTCACCTCCGGCGGCAATGCCATCGCCCCCACGCGTTCGAGCGCGGTGTACAAATGCCGACCCGCGGCATCCCCGAAAAAGGGGATACCGCTCTTGTCGGCACCACGCGGCCCCGGAGCTTCGCCCACGATGAGCACGTGCACCGGCCCCTCTTCGGGGAGCAGCATGGGCACGGGCGTGGAGCGAATACGTCCGATGCTGACACGATTCGGGCTCATGTCATCTCCAGGTGCCAACCGCCGATCTCGAGCGCCCGCGCCGTCCACCCCGAGGCGACGCGCATTGTGGCATCGGGCAGCCGCACGACCGTGGGGCCGACCAACGTGCGGTGCATCGCCCGTCCGTCATCCACGTCGTCAGGCAGAACCCCGTCACGCACCGGACGCGCGAAGCGCACGGGCCACGGCGTGCTACTGAGCGTCGTGCGTGCGCTGATGAACTCCACCGCGCGATCGAGCGTGAACCCGGCGCGTTGCTCGTGTCGCTCCACAAATCGCTGCACCACCGTCGCGACCGCGTCACCGGGCTGCACCGGGACGTCGAGCTCGTACCCCTGCCCTACGTAGCGCGCCCGCAGCCACCAGCGCGCGTCCAATCCCGTACGCTCGCCGCCGAGCTCACGTGCGGCCGTCGTGAGCAGCACGGCGAGCGCGTCATCGTTCAAGCCATCGGCGGTGGTCACACAGCTCGTGAGCCGTTCCCGACGCTCCGGCGCGAGCGCGAGTCCCACGGCGCTCAGCACACCAGCATGCGGCGGCACGATCACCTCGCGCATCCCCAAGCGCTCTGCAAGGCCACACGCATGGAGTGGCCCGCCGCCGCCGAATGCGATGAGCGGCAAGCCGCGTGGGTCCACACCACGCTCCACGCTCACCCGACGCAGCGCGCGCGCCATGATGGCATCGGCGGTCGTGATGATGGCTTCCGCGGCGCGTTCGACGCTCACGCCGAGCGGGGTCGCCACGGTGGCGATCGCGGCGGCGGCCTTTTCGCGACTGATGCGCACGCCGCCGCTCCATTCGCCGGCGGCGATCGTGCCGAGCACGACATGCGCGTCGGTCACGGTGGGGCGTAGGCCGCCACGGTCGTACGCCGCCGGGCCGGGCGATGCGCCTGCGCTCTCGGGGCCGGCGCGCAGGGCGCCACCATCGTCGAGCCACGCGATACTGCCGCCACCGGCCGCCACCGCTTCCACGAGCACGCGCGGCAGCGCGATGGGAATGCCTGCCACACCTCCACCGCGCTCCACCAGCGGCTCCCCATCGTAGATGAGACCCACATCGGCGCTGGTGCCACCGATATCGATCGTGAGCGCGCGCGAGACACCCAACGCCGACGCAATCGCCGCCGCCCCCGTAACGCCACCCGCGGGACCACTCAGCGCCAACGCCGCTGCGTGGTGTGCGGCATCGTGGGCCTCGAGTGTGCCACCGGCCGAGGTCATCACGCGCGGCGCCGGATACCCGTCGATCGCGAGGCGGTCGGAGAGCCCCGCGAGATAACGGCGCACCGCGGGTCGTGCGTATGCCTCGGCCACCGTCGTGGCCATCCGCTCGTACTCGCGAATCTCCGGCAGCACCTCGTGGCTCGTGACCACGTCGAGCGCGAGCCCGCGCGAGGCGATGGCTATGCGCAACGCCTCCGCCAGTTGCTGCTCGTGCCGCGGATCGCCGTACGCATGCAAGAGCGTGATGGCGATCGTTTCGGCGTGGTGCGTCTCCGCCTTCGAAAGCGCGTCAGCCACGACCGCATCGATCGCCACATCGGTGAGTGGCGCGACGACGACGTCCGGCGCCATGCGCTCGGGCACCGGCACGACCTGCGCACGCGAGACCAGCGGTGCGACATGCTGCTGCGACAGGTCGTATAGCGCGGCCCGTTCCTGGCGTCGCAGCTCGAGCACATCGGTGAAGCCCTGCGTGGCACACGCCACCACGGGTGCGCCGCGCCGCTCGAGCAGCAGGTTCGTCACCACCGTGGTACCGTGGGCGATATGGGCCACGCGATCCGCCGGCAACTGCGCCGCGGAGAGGGCATTGAGCACACCCTGCGCACGATCGGCCGGTACGCTCAGCACCTTGGTGGTGTGCACCGTGCCGTCGTCATGCAGGGCGGCGAGGTCGGTGAACGTGCCTCCCACGTCGATGCCGACCGCGACGCGCGTTCCGTAACTCACGCGGCGCTCCGCTTGCCGTTGGCCACCACCGCCATCGCCAGATGCACCGGAACGATGGCCATGTAGAGCATCATACTCCCCTGCGTAAAGCCCGGCAGGTGCATGAGCACCAGCCCCACCAGGGCGATGACCGCAACCACCGCCGACAGCGCGCGTCCAGCGCGCCCAGCGCGCGAGG
>NZ_JBIJAW010000321.1:0-3694 GCF_044345575.1 Gemmatimonas sp. | reverse complement strand
GGCGAGTCATCCATCACGGGCACGTCACGCGGAATATCGATGATGAACGGGAGGTCGACCTTCGCTGCCGCCGGTACAGAGTCCAGCTGAGTGACGGTGGCCGGTTCCGCACGAGGCACGGCCTCCGCGAGCGGTTCGACCGCGACCGGTTCGGCCGTGGGCGGTTCGGCGATAGCCGGGTCGGCCGTGGCCGGTTCGACGTTGGCCGGTTCGGCGAAGGGCGTTCCGTCGGAGTCGAGCTCCGGCCTGTAGAGGAAGGCCCCTGCGAGTGGATCGGCGGATCGCGTGTCGTCCGCCTCACTCACGGGGATGTCCGCCTCGGGCTCGGGGGCCACCTCGACCTTCTTCGTCGTCTTGCGCGTCCGCTTACGCGGGGGGCTGCTGGCGGTCGACGCCTCATCCGACGGCGTGTCGGTCACCGGGGCCTTACGCGAGCGCCGACGCGCTGGCTTCACCGGCTCAGTCGTGAGCGCGTCCTCCGGGATCGGCGCCGGCGCGGCTTCGATGACCGGGAGGATGCTGGCGACGACAGCCGTCTCGACCGTGTCCTCTGTCGTAGCCGTAACGTCAGCAGTGGCGTCAGCCGTGGCGTCGGTGACCAATGCCAACGTCCCCGACAACGTCATCACGTTTTCGAGGGGTTTCACACTGCTCGCCTTCCGGCTGGTGCCGGTCTTTCTGCCACGCGAATTGCTAGCCATCGGAACGCTTACGGCCGCCTTGAGCTGATTGTTCGGGTCGGTGTCGAGGGGTCACCTTATAGACGATCGAATGCCACCGACGAAACGGCCGCGTGCGGCGCGACCACCGTACATCGCTCACGTCGTTCCAGTCGCGGTTCGTCACTTTGGGGCGAACTGGAAAACTCCGCAAAATTCGAAAATGTTTCAGTCAGCAACGCGCCACAAACAAGACATTATTAATTAATGAAACGTTATCTGTTGCTTTCTGATTCCGCACAACGATGTGTCGGCACCGTCCCGCGCGAACAGTCGACCTCTGTTGCGCGTTGACACTGATGACGGCTGGGGCATCGCGGCTGGGCGGCCGCGCATTGGTCCCCTGCGGGAGTTTCCGGTACGTTACCCGAACACGCCCCGCCCCCCATCAGGACTGCATGTTCATACCCGATAAAGAGACACTGGCGAAGGTCGAGGTGCTTAACGACCTCGAAAAGGACGTGGAGCAGCTCATGGAAGCGCACGAAGCCAAGCGCATCCTCTGGTTCCCGTCCGACATCCTCGCCCCAGAGCCGGACACCGACCCGGATCTATACGTGAAGCAGCTGCGCGAGCGCGCGCGCGGCATCAGCATGCCCGCTCGCGTGGCGCTGGCGCTGAACACGCTCACCGAAGAAGGGCTGCCCCACTTCCACCGCCTGATTGCCACCTACCTTGGCGGCGATACGTTCTGGGCCAAGTGGAACAACCTGTGGACGGCCGAGGAAGACCGGCACGGCGCCATCCTGCACGACTACGCCCACGACAGCCGGATTCTCGACAACCCGGTGCTCGAGCGCATGCAGTTCGAGTACCTCAAGGCCGGCTTCGAGCCCACGTGGGACAAGGATCCGTACCGCGTGTTCGTCTACACCTCGCTGCAGGAGCGGGCCACGCAGGTCAGTCACGCCAACACCGGCAAACTGGCGAGCGAGTACGAGCCGCTCATCGGCGTGGTCCTGAGCAACGTGGCCAAGGAAGAAGCGCGTCACTACGTCTTCTATCGCGAAATCTTCCAGCGCGTGCTCGAGCGTGATCCGAACAACGCGATGGTCTCGGCGAGCCTCGTCATGCCGAGCATCGACATGCCGGGTGTGAACATGCCGCACTTCCGCGAGATGGCCGACGTGATCCGTCGCGCCGGCATCTACGGCCCGCGCGAGTACATCCGCATTGTCGAGGACCTCGTCAAGTTCTGGGCGCTCGACAAGGTCGACGGACTGAACGAGATGGGCAAGAAGGCGCAGGACAAGATCATGGGCATCACGGCGCGCCTCGAGCGCATCGCCGACGCCATGGAGACACGCAGCAAGGCGAAGACGTTCCAGTTCAACGTCGCGTTCAACAAGGAATTCGCGATGGAGTGAAGAACGGGGCGGGGGCCAACGACGCAAGCCACTACGCGCGATCGACGACGCGTTGGCACAAACGCGTTGGCACCCACGCTCTGGCACGAACGCGTTGGCACTGACGCGAAGCAACGCCAGCGAACACGACGACAACAACGCGGCGACCGCCTCGGCCTTCGGCCGTTAGCGGTCGCTCGTTCGTTCCGGTGTTGGTGCCGGCGTAGTTGCCGGCGTAGTTGCCGGCGTAGTTGCCGGCGTATGTGCCCGCGCCACTGCGCGTTCGTGCCAACGCGTCCGTTCCAGAGCGTTTTTGCCAACGCGTCGGCGCCAACGCGTACCCGATCGCGCGTAGTCCCCCGCCTACCTGGCCAGCCCCGCCTACCTGGCCAGCCCCGCCTACCTGGCCAGCCCCGCCTACCGCGCCGCGCCGCGCCGTGCGCCGCGCACTCCCTCCACGACCACATCCGGAAAGTCCCCGAAGATGCCGTCGGCGCCGAGTCGCACGAGTTCGCGCACTTCGGCCACGGGATCACCGCCGTACCGCTTGGCGAGGAACACCGGCTCCGAGCGCGTGGTCCACACATGCACGGCGAGCCCGGCCGCGTGCGCGTCACGGATGAGCGATGTCGGCGCCGCCGCCGAATCCGCGCCCACCACGAGACGCTGATTCACGCCGACCCCATCGGCGAACGTCGCGATGTCGCGCAATCGCTCCGCCGACAATGGCGTACTCGTGAGATACACCAGCTTCACCGTGGTCTGTCCGCGCAGCGTTCGCAGATTGCCGTCCTCGAAGCTCTGGATGAACACCGGCGCCTTTCGATCATCGAGGGCCCGCGCCTTGAGCGCAGCGAGCAGCTTTTCCTCGAGCGGCAAGCCGATGGACCGGTGATAGGTGGGGTGCTTCGTCTCCGGGTACACGCCCACGACGCGCCCACGCGCACGCCCCAGCGAATCGGCCAGCGCCAGCACCTCGTCGAAGGTCGGAATCGCGAACTGGCCATCGTACGCGTGCGACCGGAACGGCAGCCGCTCCTTCGCCCGCAGGGTGCGCAGTTCGGCCAGGGTGAAATCCTCGGTGAACCATCCGGTCATCGTATCGCCATCGACGATCTTGCGGGTCTTCCGGTCGGGGAATTTCTGCGCGACATCGGTCGTGCCCCCGATCTCGTTCTCGTGCCGCGCGATGAGCACGCCGTCCTTCGTGCTCACGAGATCCGGCTCGATGAAGTCGGCGCCCATCTGCACCGCCAGCGTATACGCCGCCACCGTGTGCTCAGGGCGATGCCCACTCGCCCCACGATGGGCGATGACCACCGGACGATCGCTCGGAATCGGTGCGAGCCCCGGACGGGCACAGGAGGCGACCACGAGAAGGGCCGCCGCGAGGAGAGGTCTGATTCGCATGAGACGCGGGGACGTGAGGTGCCGACGGGTGTTCGTGGACATACCTGAGACTACATCACATCGCCCGTCCCCGAACCCCGCCCTGCCCTTTCGAGGCAACTCTTTACGCGTCCGTCACTTTACGCTGTTCCAGCGTCATCGACGCCCACCCGTTGACGCGGCCCCCTCCGACCGGCAGGATAGAGTCATGGTCCCGACCGCCCCTGAGACCCTGCTGGC
>NZ_JBIJAW010000319.1:0-3704 GCF_044345575.1 Gemmatimonas sp. | reverse complement strand
GGCGCGCAGCCGGCGGCACCGACTGTTACGGCATCGCGACCGAACGTCGTGCTCATTATCACCGACGACATGGGCTACGCCGACATCGGCCCGTACGGTGCGAAGGACATCCGTACGCCGAATCTCGACCGGCTCGCCCGCGAAGGCACCACGTTCACCGAGTTCTACGCGAACGGGGTGCTGTGCACGCCTACACGCGCCGGCCTCATCACGGGGCGCTATCAGCAGCGCTACGGCCTGCAGACGCCGCTGGGCAATCCCACGGCCGGAGAAACCGGCGGGCTCGTGGCGACCGGGACCTCCTTGCCGCAGCTGTTGCGGCAGCACGGCTACGCCACGGCGCTGGTCGGTAAATGGCACCTGGGCTATGACGCCGCCATGTCCCCCACTGCGCATGGTTTCGATTGGTTTTGGGGGCTCAAGAGCGGGTATCACGACTACTACCGGCACACTGACGGGGCCGGGAAGCCCGATTTGTGGGAGAACGAGACGCCCATCAGTGCCGACGGGTACAGCACCGATCTGATCGCCAGCAAGGCGGTGTCGTTCATCGAGCAGCATGCCTCGCGGCCGTTCTTCATCGACGTGGCGTTCAACGCGCCGCACTGGCCGTTCCAGCGACCGGGACAGCCCACGATCGCCCGCGACAATGGGCGCCTGCTCATCCCGAGCGATTCCGCACCGGGCACACGGAGCGATTACGTCGCGATGGTCGAACGCATGGATCAGGGCGTGGGTGAGCTGTTGCGCACGCTCGATCGCCTGGGGCTCACGCGGAACACGATCGTGATCTTCACCAACGACAACGGTGGCGAGTGGCTCTCCGACAACGGCCCGCTGTTCAATCGCAAGTACACCGTGTGGGAAGGTGGCATTCGCGTACCCGCCATCGTGCGGTGGCCGGGCCGCGTGCCCGCCGCGACGCGCACCACCCAGGTGGGAATCACGATGGACCTCACCGCCTCGGTGCTGGCGGCCACGGGCGCCCCCGTGCCCGACTCGACGCGCCTCGAGGGCATGAACCTCTTTCCGCTGCTTGCCCGGCGACAAGCGCCGGTCTCACGCACGCTCTTCTGGCGCTCCACTTTCGAGGGGCGCACCCAGCGCGCCGTGCGCGACGGGCCGTGGAAGTACGTGCGGGATGCCAATCACGACTTCGTGTTCGACCTGACGAACGATGCAGGTGAGCGTCGCGATCTCGCGCGCACCCGGCCCGACATCGCGCGTCGACTGCGGGAGAAGTTGCTGGCGTGGGAACGGGATGTGGATGACGAGGCGCAACGGGCATCGACCCGGCGCGCGAACACTGGCGGACACTGAAGGACACTGACGAACACCGACGGACACTGACGAGGAACCGATGCGACGCATACTGCCAACGATTCTCACCCTGCTCGCGCTCGAGGCGCTCGCCCCATCGGGCGCAGGAGCACAGGGCGCACCATCGGTGCGTGCCATCGATGCCGCGCCGTTCCCGAGCGCCATGGTGGCCTCGCCAAAGGGCGACAGGGTGGCGTGGGTACACAACACCGAAGGCGTACGGAGCATCTGGGTGGCCACGGCGCCGGTCTATGCCGCACGGCGCGTGGTGGACTTCGGCAAGGATGACGGCCAGGAGGTGTCGCAGCTGGCCTTCGCCGCCGACGGACGCACGCTCTGGTTCGTGCGTGGCAGCGGCACCAATCGCGCCGGCGAGAACCCCAATCCCAACAGCGACCCCAAGGGCGCGGAGCAGGCCATCTGGCGCGTCCGGCTCGATGACAATGCCGCGCAGGCCGAACGGGTGATCCTCGGGAGTACACCCACCCCGTCACCCACGGGCGACGCGCTCCTCTTCGCGCGGCGTGGCGATGTGAACCTGCTGTCGTTCAAGGACGGGAAGGCCGAGGGCGCGGCGCTTTTCGAGATGCGTGGGGGCGCCAACGAGTTCCGCTGGTCCCCCGATGGCGAGAAGGTGGCGTTCGTATCAGATCGCGGGACGCATGCCTTCGTGGGGGTCTACGACACGAAGCGCAGCCAGCTTTCGTGGATGTCACCGAGCACTGATACCGATGGATCCCCGGTGTGGTCGCCGGATGGCAAATACGTGGCCTTCGTGCGCCAGCCGTACCAGAAGCGGCGCATGATCTTCCTGGCGGTGCGTACGGCGCAGCCGTGGAGCATTCAGGTGGCGGACGTTGCCACGGGGGAGGCGCGCGAAGTGTTTCGTGCCGCACCCGGCACCGGTTCCGCGTTCTGGCCCATGCAGGCGGAAACGCAGATCCTGTGGAGTGCCGACAACCGCCTCGTGTTCCCCTGGGAGCGCGACGGATTCCTGCACCTGTACAGCGTTGCGGCCAACGGCGGATCGTATACACAGCTCGATCGCGGCCCGCACGAAGTGGAGTACGTGACGCTCGATCGCAGCGGCACGCACGTGCTGTTCAATTCCAATCAGGGCGACCGTGACCGGCGCCATGTGTGGCGCGTGAAGGCCGCGGGTGGCGAGGCCGCGACCGCGATCACGGCGGGCCCGAGCATCGAGTGGCTTCCCACCCCGCTCGCCGACGGCAGCGTGGCGTTCCTCCGCAGCGACGCACGCGTGCCGGCCCACGCGTCCATCATGCCGATGACGGGAAGCGCGCTGGCCCCGGCCCGGTTCCTCGCTCCGCAAACCATGCCGGCGAGCTATCCGAGCACACAGCTCGTGGTGCCCACGTCGGTCGAGATCAAAGCGGCCGACGGCATCGAGAGTCACGCCCAACTGTTCCTGCCGCCGGCGGGCCAGTTCAGCGGCAAGCGACCCGCCATCATCTTCCTGCACGGTGGTTCACGCCGGCAGATGCTGCTGGGGTGGAACTACGGGTCGTACTATCACCATGCGTATGCGATGAACCAGGCGCTGGCGTTGCGCGGCTGGGTGGTGCTGTCGCTCAACTATCGGAGCGGCATCGGCTACGGCCGCGATTTCCGCGAAGCGCTCAACTACGGGGCCGGCGGCGCCTCGGAGTACGGCGACGTGGCTGCGGCGGCGCGTTGGCTGCGCGCGCGCGGCGACGTGGACACGAGCAAGGTCGCGCTCTGGGGCGGCAGCTACGGCGGGTATCTCACCGCCATGGGGCTCACACGCAACCCCGAGCTGTTCGCCGGGGGCGTGGACGTGCACGGCGTGCACGACTGGAACGTGGGGATCGCCACCTTCCGCACCGACTACAATCCGCTCGAAGATCCCGCGGCCACCGCGCTCGCCTTCAAGTCGTCACCACTGTCACAGGTACAGCGCTGGAAGGACCCGGTCCTCCTCGTGCACGGCGACGACGACCGCAACGTGCGCTTCATCGAAACACTCACGCTCATCGAAAAGCTGCGCGCGCAGAAAGTGCCCGTCGAACAGCTGGTTCTGCCGGACGAAATCCACGGATTCCTGCGACATGAATCGTGGATGAGAGTATTCGAATCGGCGCTCGACTTCCTCGATCGGCAGGTGCTACGACAGAAGTGAGGTGTGAGATTCGAGCGGTGAGAATGAGAGTCGAAGGGTCAGAATGAGACGACAGCTCGGATAGAAGCGAGACGTCAGCGCCCTCGAGGTGAGAAGTCAGTGGATTGGTCCTGACTTCTCACTTCTGGAGGACGGACGTCTCGCTTCTATCCGAGCTGTCGTCTCATTCTGCCCCCTCGATGCTCACACTCGCATCTCGTCTCTCAGACCGGAGAACGCGTCA